>CAYQVE010000011.1:0-27448 GCA_964420785.1 uncultured Enterobacteriaceae bacterium
ACATCCCCCACCAGCCAGATACTTATTCCCTGGGTTTGGTGATGTACCGCATGCTAACCGGCCGGCTGCCTTACGAGGCCAACACCCAGGCGGGACTCACCTATGCGATTCTCAACACGGTTCCGGCCCGCCCCGTGACCTTGCGTCCGGACCTTTCGCCGCTGCTCGACCAGATCGTGATGAAAGCCATCGAGAAGGATCGCGCCGCCCGCCACAAGACCTGGCTCGAGTTCGGCAAAGAGCTCAGCCAAGCCTTCACCACTCTGCGTCTTTCGGGCGCTTCGGTTTCCGATTCCCAGAAGTTCAACGAGCTGCGCGACATGCCGTTTTTCGAGGACTTCGACGACGTCGCACTGTGGGAAGTCGTGCGCATAGGCAGCTGGAAACCCATGAACGCGGGAACCGTCATCATCCGGGAGGCCGACCAGGGCGACAGCTTCTACTTTCTCATCGCCGGCGAGGTATCCGTGACTCTCCTTGGCAAGCAGCTCAATACCATCAAGCCGGGGGGCTGCTTCGGCGAGATCCTCTATTTCTCGGGTCGCATGGGGCGCCGCACGACGACGATCACGGCGGTGGGCGAGGTCACCGTGATGGAAATCAAGGCCGATGCCCTGCGCGCCGCAACCGACGGCTGCCAGGTCGGATTCAACAAGGCGTTCATGCGCGTGCTGGTCGATCGCCTGACCCAGGCGAACCTGCGGCTTGCCGGTCGCGGCTGACTTCGCAGGGGGGCGGCTCAGCGCACCACCATGACCGGCCGGTATCGACTGCTCAGGCGGCGCTCGATTTCGGCGGCTCCCAGCGCTGCGCGGCTTCGTCGTCGGAAACGCGCGCTTCGACCCAGCGCGTACCTTGGGGAGTTTCTTCTTTCTTCCAAAACGGCGCGCGGGTCTTGAGGTAGTCCATGATGAATTCGCAGGCCGCGAAGGCCTCGCCGCGGTGCGCTCCCGTGACCACGACGAGCACGATCTGGTCGGCGGGCTTGAGCTCGCCCACGCGGTGAACGACGAGCACCTCCATCACGTCCCAGCGGGCTTTCGCCTCGGCGATGATCTTTTCGAGCGCCTTCTCGGTCATGCCGGGATAGTGCTCAAGGGTCATCCTCGTTACTGCTGTGCCTTCGTTTCCTTCGCGGCACACGCCGATGAAGCTTGCCACCGCTCCGACCTTGGGGCTGCCCCGGCGGAGCGCCGCGATCTCGGCCCCCCCGTCGAAGTCCTCAGTCTGGATGCGCACCGGCATCTCAGCCTCCGGTCACGGGCGGGAAGAACGCGACTTCGTCACCGGACTTCACGGGAGTCGTCGGCTGCGCCATTTCCTGGTTGACGGCGACGCGCAAGGCCTTCCCCTGGGCAAGCGCCGTCTGCCAGCTACCTCCGCGGGCCATGAGCAGCGTACGCAGGCCCGCGACCGTGGACGTCGCCGGCGGAATTTCAAGGTCTTCGCCGGACTTGCCCAGCTGCTCGCGCAGGCTCGCCAGATAGAGGACCTTGACCTTCATCGATACAGCTCCGAATAGGGCATGAACTTCACCAGGTCCCCCGCGCGGATGGGGTGCTCGGCCGGATTGTCGACCAGACCGTCCGCCCACGCCGTGGACATCAGCACCGCGGAGTCCTGCGTGGGATACAGGTCGAGTCCTCCGCGAGCATTCCATTTTACGCGCAGAAATTCGCGCCGGGGGTCGGGCTCGGGCCAGTCGAAATCGGCGCGCACGGGAATCGCGTGGGCTTGCACGTCGGTGATTCCCTGTGTTCTCAGCAGAAAGGGCCGGACGAATACGAGGAAGGTCACGAAGCTCGAAACCGGATTTCCCGGGAGCCCGATGAAATTCGCCCTGCCCACCCGCCCGAACGCGAGCGGCCGCCCGGGTTTCATGGCGATCTTCCACATGAGGAGCTCGCCTTCGGCTTCGACGGCGGGCTTGACGAAATCCGCTTCGCCCACCGAAACGCCGCCGCTCGTCACGATCACATCGCACTCGGCGGCGGCGCGGCGCAGCACTTCCCGCGTCGCAGCCAGCGAATCGGGAACGATCCCGTAATCGCGGGTCTCGCACCCGAAGATGCCCGCAAGGCCGTTGAGGGTAAAGCGGTTCGAGTTGTAGATCCGCCCCGGCGGCAGCGGGTCTCCCGGCATGACGAGCTCGTCTCCGGTAAAGAACAACCCGAGGCGCACGCGCCTGCGGACGGGAAGCGATGCGATGCCCACCGACGCCGCAAGTCCGGTGTCCTGAGGCCGCAAACGGATGCCCGCGGGAAGGACCTCCCCGCCCGCGCGAATATCGCTGGCGGTGAGCCTGATCCACTCGCCGCGCGCCGGAATCTTCTTCACGACCACTTCGTCGCCTTCCTGCACGCAATGTTCCTGCATCACGATGGCGTCGGCTCCCGCAGGAATCGGAGCGCCGGTGAAAATGCGTGCTGCGGTCGCGGGAGCGAGCGGCCTGCCTGTCGAGCCGGCAGGGATTTTCTGCGCGACTTTGAGGCGGGGTTCGGACCCTTTCAGATCGGCAAGGCGCACGGCGTAGCCGTCCATGGCGCTGTTGTCCATGGGCGGCACGTTCATGGTCGAACGCTGCGCGGCCGCGAGCACCCGGCCGGTCGCCGAGAGCGTCGGCACCGTTTCAGTCTCCGTGACGGCACGCGCGCCGGCGAGAAGTTGTTCGAGCGCTTCGTCGACGTTGAGCAAGCCCTTGTTCATCCGAATCCGTTGTAGTTCAGGATGAAGTCTTCGATACTCTTGTGATCGTTGAGATCGAAGCGGGGCAGCTTCGTTTCAAGCGGCGCATCCGCAGCGATCGCAACGATGTACGCATCTTCCGGATGCAACAAGGACTTGCCGTTGTCCTTGCGCCAGATTTCGAGCTTCGGCAGAGGATGATGCTTGTGGCCCTCAACGAGCAGCAGATCGCAGGGCGAAATGCGCTCGATCTGGTCTTCCAGGGAAGGCTCCGGCTCGCCGCGCAGCTCGTGCATGATGACCCAGCGCCTGTCGGACACGACCATGACCTCGCTGCAGCCGGCCTGGCGGTGGCGGTAAGAATCCTTGCCCGGTTGGTCGACGTCGAAGCTGTGATGCGCGTGCTTGATCATCGATACCCTGAGACCGCGCCTGACGAAGCGCGGAATCAGCTGCTCGATCAAGGTGGTCTTGCCGCTTCCCGACCATCCGGCGAAGCCGAAGATCTTCATGCGCGCCATTGTATCAGGGCGTCATTCCCGGACGGATATAGCGCCTGGAAACCCCGCTACCGCGATACCGGAGTAAACCCGTGCCGCGCAATGATCTCCTGTCCCTCGCGCGACAGGACGAACTCCGCGAACCGCGCGGCATGGAGACGCGCGTTCCTCATCATCGTCAAGCCGTACTCGGCGCTGACGGCCAGCTCTTCCGGAACGTGCACGATACGGAGGCTGGGAATCTCCTGCTGCGCCCGCAGGGCGTTCGTGCAGTACGTGAGGAAGACGTCGGCCTCGCCGCTCGACACCAAGACCGCGTAGACACTGCGGTCCTTCGGCGGCGGGGAATCAGGTCCGCCGGTGAGCCTGCGCCCCTTTTCCATCAGAGCCGCATGAGCGCCAGCGCGCATTTTCTCGGCTCTCTCGAAGAGCTGTACGGCGTAGTCTCCGCTCGGATCGGCCACAGGCGTCGACATGCCGAGCTTCACGGCGGGGTCGAGGATCCGATCGAGGAGCGTGGCGCTCGTCACCTCGATCCTCGGCGAGACGAGAGCGCACAGCCGGTTGTGCGCGAACGGGACGACTTTGAAGCTCCGGCCCGCGGCGGCGAGCCGCCGCGGATGTCCCATGTCGGCCGAGGCGAACACGTCGGCGGGCTCGCCTCGCTCGATACGCTCGCGCAATAGGCCCGAGGCACCGAATACGGGTGCGAGCTTGACCCCGTCCGTCTTCTCGAAGGCGGCGCCGAGCTCGAGCATCACGGAGCGCAGACTGCCTGCCGCATAGACCCGCACGGGCTCCTGCGCCATAGCCGCGTTCGCCATGATGCCAGCAGCCAATCCCGCGGCCCAGAGCACCGCGACCTTACTCCGGGACACGGCGCACATCGATCCGGCTCAGCCATTTCACGTGGCGGGGACCGATTTTCTCGTCGGCGAGCGAGACGAGCGCGATCTTCCCCTCGCCGTCCCGGAGCGGCGATCCGCCGCGCTCGAATGCCACCACTACGTCGCGTCCGATGGCCGTGTTGAACAGCTCTCCCCAGGAAAATACCGCCTGGTAGCCGTCGCTGGCTATTGCCACGACGTAGGTCCGGCGCAGCGCACGCCGCACGTCGCGCTTGATGTCGGCCTCCTCGAGAACATCGGTGAGCCGGATGCCGACGTAGCCCCCCGCCGTCACCTGACCCCGACGCCGGGCGAGGCCGCGAAGATCCTCGACTGAGAGAGACAGATTGCGGCTTACTTCGCCGCTGACCTGCAGCCGCGTCGTCACCAGCGATCCCTCGCGCTGCGCGAGACAGTCTACGGACGCGAGAACCGTTGCGAAGGTCGCGACCGCGATCAGCGCGGACCTTTTCCTCTGCTTTGCGCTAGCCATGGCAATCACTTCGCGTTCGGGAAGAACAGCTGCTCCCCGCCGATCTTGTACTCGGCGATCGTCTTCTGTCCCTCGGGAGAGACGACCCAGTCGACGAACGCCTGGCCGAGATCCTTTTTCACGTTGTGATGCCTCGCGGGATTCACCAGCATCACCCCGTACTGGTTGAACAAGCGCTTGTCGCCTCCGACCGCGATGGCGAGCTCGCCGCGATTCTTGAACGAGATCCAGGTGCCGCGGTCGGCGAGGATGTAGGCGTTCATCGCGGCCGCGGTGTTGAGCGCTGGGCCCATTCCCTGGCCTGTATCGCGGTACCACAACCCCTTCTCGGCGGCGATGTCGATTCCGGCCAATTTCCAGAGATCGAGCTCGGCGATGTGCGTGCCGCTCCTGTCGCCCCGCGATACGAACGGCGCGCTCGCAGCCTTGATCTTTTTCAGCGCATCGAGGATGTCGCTGCCGCCCGAGACCTTCGCCGGATCCGCCCTCGGGCCGATCAGGACGAAATCGTTGTACATGACATCGAAGCGCCTGATGCCGTGGCCTTCGGCAAGGAATTTCTCCTCGGCCGCTCTGGCGTGCACGAAGACGACGTCGGCGTCGCCGCGGCGCGCGAGGTCGAGCGCCTGCCCCGTGCCGAGCGCGACCACGCGCACCTGGATCGCGGTCTTCTTCTGGAAAACCGGGAGCAGGTAGCCGAACAGTCCCGATTGCTCGGTCGAGGTCGTCGAGGCGACGACGATGAACTTTTCCTGCGCCAGGGCGGGCAAGGCGGCGAGCACCGCAACCGATAGCAATAGTCTCCGGATCATGTCCAAGGCAGTTCTCCTTTTATGAATGCGTCGGCCTGCGCCGACTGCGGCTTTGGGAAAAACTCCTCGACGGGTGCGCGCTCGACGAGGCGTCCTTGATTGAGAAACAGGATCTCGTCGCCCAACCGGCGCGCCTGGCCGAGGTTGTGCGTTGCCATTACCACCTTCGTGCCGGCCGCATCGAAGGCCTTGATCACCGACTCGATCTCGCGCGTCGCGCTCGGATCGAGGCTGGCGGTGGGCTCGTCGAGGAACAAGACCTCAGGGTGCAGCGCCCAAGCCCGCGCGAGCGCGAGCCGCTGCTGCTCGCCGCCTGACAGCACGCGGGCCGAGCGGTGAGCCAAATGCGAAAGTCCGACGCTTTCGAGCGATTCGCGCACGAGCGCCCTGCGCTGCGGCTCCGGGGTTCCGGCCAACTTCAGCGCATAGGCGACGTTGGCAGACGCCGAACGCCGCAGCATCACGGGCCTCTGGAACACCATCGCTTGCTTCCTCGGGGCACCCGCGCGCTCGGCTGCATTCCACTCGATGCGGCCTGAAGTCGGACTCAGCAAGCCGTGCATCAGGCGCATCAGCACGCTTTTTCCGGCGCCGTTCGCACCCAGGATGATTGTGCTCGGTCCCGTTTCGATCTCGAGTGAGATCCGATCGATGAGGGTCCGCCCGCCGGCGGCGAACGACACCTCGATAAGGCGCAGCGGAAGGATCGAGGCGCGGCTCATCCGTAGCGCCGTAGCGCGAGCTCCTTGGTCAGATACGCGGCGGCGTTTATCGCGATGACGATGGCGATCAGGATGATCCCCAATCCGAGCGCAAGCGGCAGGTCTCCCTTGCTCGTTTCCAGCGCGATCGTGGTGGTCATCACCCGTGTCACCCCATCGATGTTCCCGCCGACGATCATGACTGCGCCGACCTCCGCGGCGGCGCGCCCGAAGCCGGCGAGGATCGTGGTCAACAGCGAAAACCGCGTGTCCCAGAGCAGCGTCAGCGCGGCATCCATGCGCCCCGCCCCGAGAGAGCGCAGCTGCTCATCGTATTCGCGCCAGGCGTCGTCGATCGCCTGGCGCGAGAGCGCGGCAATGATCGGCAGGATCAGGATCGCCTGCGCGACGACCATCGCCGAGGGCGTAAACAGAATTCCGAGGGCGCCCAACGGACCGGCACGCGATAGCAAAAGGTACACGAGCAGTCCCACCACGACGGGCGGCAAACCCATGAGGGCGTTCAGCAACACGATCACCGTTTGCCTGCCGGGAAAACGGCCCACTGCGATCGCGGCGCCGAGCGGCAAGCCCAGCAGCGCTGCGATCGCGACGGCCGACAGGCTTACGCGCAGGCTGAGGAGGACGATCTCGACGAGCTTCGCGTCGAGGCCGATCAGGAGAGTAAGCGCCGCGGTCAGAGCTTCGGACATGACTGGAGTGCGAATTGACTACAGTGCTCCATATATGTATTCTCATACATAATTTATTATATTCTTAATGTATATCATAGTGTCAGAAGCATATATGATCCATAAACTCCTATGAGAATAGAATTTGAGCCAGGTTGGAAGCTACGTTCTGCGCCTGTAGCCCCGCTGCTCGTGCCCCTGCTGATCGCGATCCAAAAGTCCGGTTCGCTGGCGGCGGCCGCGCGCGAAATCGGCTATTCCTACCGCCACGTCTGGAACCTGCTGGGTGAGTGGAACGGCCGCATGGGACAGCCTCTCGTGGAGTTGGAGCGGGGCCGGGGCGCGCGCCTCATGCCCCTGGCAGTGAAGCTCGTGGAACTGGAGAAGCGCGCGCGGACGCGCCTCGCTCCCCATTTTGCGGAGCTCGCGCGCGAATTCGAGCGCGAGCTCTACGCGGGAGAGAGTGCTCCGCGCCTGAATCTCCACGCAAGCCACGACCTCGCGCTGGAGCGCCTGCCGGAACTGGCCGAGGAGGCGCTCGCCGTGGAACTCCAGTTTTGCGGCAGCGTGGAGAGCCTGGAGGCACTGGACCGCGGCGATTGCGATCTCGCGGGATTCCACGTCGCCGAGCAGTGGCAGACACCCGAAATCCGGCAGCGGCTCAAGCCCGGCGTGCACAAACTCATTGGCCTGGCAGTGCGCGAACAGGGATTGATCGTTCCCCGAGGCAACCCGAAAGGCATTCAGGGTCTGCGCGATCTCGCACATCTGCGATTCGTCAATCGTCAGCGCGGTTCCGGAACGCGGCTGGTCTTTGATCAGCTCCTCGAGCGCGCCGGGATCCCGCGCGACCGGATATCAGGCTATCCGCGCGAGGAATTCACTCATGTCGCGGTCGCCGCCGCCGTTGCAGATGGCAGCGCCGACGTTGGTTTTGGCATCAGGGCAGCGGCGGCGCAGCTGGAACTGGGGTTCATTCCCCTGGTGAGCGAGCGCTACCTTCTCGCCTGTCGCGCCGATCGCCTGGAAGCCGCCGAGCTCAGGAAATTCCGGATGCTTCTTCGCAGCAAGTCGTTCAAGAGGGTGCTCGCAAGCTTGCCGGGCTACGACTACGCCATTACCGGCCGCGTCATGGAAGTCGAAGAAGGACTTGCGGGCCCGCGACCGGCGCGAATGGCGGCGCTCGGCTAGATTGCGCTCGCGCTGCGCCGGTCGAGAGACACCGCTTTGACAAGCGCATAGACCTCAAGCCCCGGCACGAGACCGAGCTGCTGCACCGCGCGCGCGGTAACCCGGGATCGCAAGGTCGTCGCGCCGATTCTGATCGAGACATCGACGATACCGCTGCGCTCCGGACCGATTTCGGCGATTTTTCCGCCGAGTACGTTCTGGATGCTGATGCGCTGTGGCCGCTCGAGCGCGATCGAGACGTCGCGGGCGCGGATACGCACACGCACCTGCTCGCCTATCAGGGCATCGACGCTCGTCGCAGTCAATGTACCTCCGTCGAACGCGAGCGTCGCGAGATCGTAGTGCATGTCCTGCTCGATCACTTTGGCCTCGATCACCGCGCCGCCCTCGAACGCGCGCGTACGCGGATCGAAGTGGCCCATGACTTTTTCGGGGGCGCCTACCGCGACGATTTCGCCCGCCGACATCAGCGCGACAGTATCGGCGAGTCGCACGACCTCCTCCACCGCGTGGCTGACGTAGACGATCGGGACCTTGATCTCGTCGCGCATCAGCTCAATGTACTGCAGCACTTCGCTTTTGCGGTGGGCATCGAGCGAGGCGAGCGGCTCATCGAGCAGAAGCAGGCGCGGACGGGAAAGCAAGGCGCGTCCGATGGCAACGCGCTGCTTCTCGCCGCCGGAGAGGTTTCCCGGCCGGCGATCGAGGAGATCCTTCAATCCGAGCAGCTCGACGACGTGCGCGAATTCCGAGGAAGGCGTGCCACGGGAAAAAAAACCTGCATAGCGCAGGTTCTGCAGCACGTTCAGATGCGGGAAAAGCCGTCCTTCCTGGAACACGTAGCCGATATGCCTCTGCGGCGTCGGCACGTCGATGCCGCGCTCGCTGTCGAATACCGAATCGCTGTTGATTTGGATGCGGCCCCGATCGGGACGCAGAATACCTGCAATGGCGTTGACGACCGAAGTCTTGCCCGCGCCCGAGCGGCCGAACAATGCTGTCACGCCCTCTCCCGCCTCGAAGGCGGTCCTGAGCTGGAACGCTCCGAGGCGACGCTCAATGTCGACGGTCAGCGTCATCGCCCATGACCCTTTTTGTCGCGCGGCGCACCAGCACTTCCGAAACGTACAGCGCGGCGAGCGAAAGCAACACCGCTATGAGGCTGAGCCGCAACGCGGCCTCATCTCCCGTAGGCGTCTGCGTAAAGGTATAGATCGCGAGCGGCAGCGTGCGCGTCTCGCCCGGTATGTTGGAGACGAAAGTGATGGTCGCGCCGAACTCGCCCAGGCTGCGAGCAAAGGACAACAGCACGCCAGTAATGACTCCCGGCAGGGCGAGCGGCAGGGTGATGGTGAGAAAAACGGCGACGCGGCCGGCGCCCAATGTGCTGGCCGCCGCCTCGAGCTTTCGATCGACGCTCTCGAAGGAAAGCCGGATCGCACGGACCATCAGCGGAAAACCCATTATGCCCGCCGCAAGCGCCGCGCCGGTCCATCGAAATGCGACTACGATACCGAACCACTCTTCCAGCAATCCGCCGAGCGGCCCGCGCCTGCCGAGAAGAAGGAGGAGGAAATATCCGACGACCACCGGCGGCAGCACCAGCGGCAGGTGCACCGCGGCGTCGAACAGCGTCTTGCCGGGAAAGGTCGCGCGCGCGAGCAGGTACGCGATCGCGATCGCGAAGGGCAGACTGGCGAGCACGCTCCAGAATGATACGCGCAGGCTCAGCCGCAGAATTTCCCATTCCTCCGCGGTCAAGCTCATATCAGACCGGGTCCCGAAGTTCGAAAACCGTATTTTCTAAACACTGCGCGAGCAGCGCGGTTGCTCAACGATTCCAAGAACGCCTGCGCGGCGATCTTGCCCGCTGTCGTTACGGCAGCAGGGTAAATTATCGGCGGGTGGGAGTTTTCCGGAAACTCCGCGACGACTCGAACCTTCGGCTCGACTGCCGCGTCGGTACGGTACACTATTCCAAGCGGCGCCTCCCCGCGGGAGACCAGAACCAGGGCCGCTCGCACATTCTCGGTTCCAACCACCTTCGGCGCAACCTCCTTCCATACCCCGAGGGCCTCCAGGGACGTCTTGCCGTACTTGCCGGCAGGCACGGCGTCAGGATTGGCCATCGCGAGCCGGCCGTCCCCGAGAATCCTGACAAGCGGGAACCCCGGTTCGATTTTCACCGATGTCCTGCTGTCCGCGGGTGCGATCAGCACCAGGCGGTTCCCGAGCAGATTCCGCCTGGTGTCCATCCTGATGAGGCGGCGCTGCTCGAGGTAGTCCATCCAATCGAGGTCGGCCGAAATGAAAAGATCGGCGGGTGCCCCGGACTCGATCTGCTTCGCGAGAGCCGAGCTCGCTGCGTAGGAAACGACAATCTTGTCGCCCGTGCCAACCTGGTACGCCCTGACGTTTTCGTCGAGCGCGTCCTTCAGGCTCGCCGCAGCAAACACCGTGAAGGTATCTGCGGCAGCTGCCCCGCCGAACGTCACCAGCAGACCGACTAGGATGCCGGCGATCCGCAGCGTCGGCGTGCGCATCGAGGTTCCTTCAAAATTGGATTCGCTATATCCTGACATATATAGCGATAGCCGGGAAGACGACTCTTTTCTTTCGGGCAAGATGCCTATTCTGTGAGTAAGCCGAGAAGCGCCCGGGTCGAGGCGGAGGTATGCCGCAGAGCCTTGCGCTCGATGTCTCGATAGAGGCTGACGAGCTTGTGCCCAGTCGGGGAAAGCGTCGTTCCGCCGCCGAGTTTGCCTCCGGGTGTGGCCTCGACGACTGACTTCGACAAGCGGCGGTTGAGGTCATCCACGAGCATCCAGGCACGCCGATACGACATCCGCAGCTTTCGGGCAGCGCCGGAGATGGACCCGGTATCCCTGATGGCCTCGAGAAGCGCAATCTTTCCCGGACCGATGGCTTTGATATTGCCCTTCAACACGCGCAGATTGAACTGCGCTCGTGCCTTTGCCATGAGGATGGGGAGGCTTGCCAGTCTTTGATAGGGAAAGTATATTGCATTGCCCGGGGATTGCAGGCTCCTCATCAGACGGTGTCCCGTCCAAGCGCTGCGCGTGATCGTTGACTCGAGGACAGCCCGTGGACACCGACAAATCCGCGATATCGAATCAGCTCCCCGCACCCGTCAGTTTCGGCGAGGCATTTCGCTACTGGCTGAAGCTGGGCTTCATCAGCTTCGGCGGCCCGACCGGGCAGATCGCGGTCATGCACCAGGATCTCGTCGAGCGGAAACGCTGGATCTCCGAAAAGAGATATCTGCACGCGCTCAACTACTGCCTGCTCCTTCCGGGACCGGAAGCCCAGCAGCTCGCCACCTATATCGGCTGGATGATGCACCGGACCTGGGGCGGAGTGATATCCGGCGGCCTTTTCGTATTGCCGTCGCTGTTCATCCTGATCGCGTTGACCTGGGTCTACCTCGCATTCGGGAACGTGCCGTTGGTCGCCGGTCTGTTCTACGGAATCAAGCCGGCGGTCACGGCGATCGTCTTGTTCGCGGCGTACCGCATCGGGTCGCGGGCACTCAAGAATTCGGTGCTGTGGACCATCAGCTTGGCGGCGTTCGTGGCGATCTTCGCCTTCGACGTGCCGTTTCCCTACATCGTGCTCGGCGCCGGCATCGTCGGCTATCTCGGCGGACGCCTCGCTCCGGGAAAGTTCTCCACCGGGAGCCACGAGGGCGCCGGGAAAGGCTACGGACCGGCATTGATCGACGATGCCACGCCCACGCCCCCGCACGCGCTGTTCCGCTGGTCGCGTTTCGTCCTCGTTCTTGCGGTGTTTCTCGCAATCTGGAGCGCAGCCCTCGGTGCGCTCGTTGCGCTGTTTGGGTGGGAGAGCGAGCTCGCGCAAATGGGCTGGTTCTTCACCAAGGCGGCGCTGCTCACCTTCGGCGGCGCGTACGCGGTGCTGCCCTACGTCTACCAGGGCGCGGTGGAGCACTACCACTGGCTGACCGCGACACAGATGATCGACGGGCTAGCGCTGGGAGAAACGACGCCCGGGCCGCTCATCATGGTGGTCGCCTTCGTGGGCTTTGTCGGCGCCTGGACGAAGGCGGCGCTCGGACCCGAGGCGCTCGCGCTCGCCGGTTGCGCAGGCGGGGCGGTGGCGACCTTCTTCACCTTCCTCCCCTCTTTCCTGTTCATCCTCCTCGGCGGCCCTCTGGTGGAATCGACGCACGGAAATCTGCAGTTCACCGCTCCGCTCACGGGGATCACCGCCGCTGTGGTCGGCGTGATTCTCAATCTCGCCGTGTTCTTCGCCTGGCACGTGTTGTGGCCGGCGGGGTTTTCCGGGGGATTCGAATGGTTCTCGCTGCTCGTCGGTCTCACGGCGATCATTGCGCTGGGGCGCTACAAGAGCGGGATGATTCCGGTAATCCTCGGGTGCGGCGCGTCCGGACTGATCTACCGCTTGGTCGCGGGCTGAGCGCGGGCGCCGCCGCAGAACCGCGCGGTGCCGCCCTTCTCGTTCTACAGGAGGCGGCTAGCCCTTCTGGATCACACCGCAGGCGACGCGCGCTCCGGCGTTGCCGGTTGGCTGGGTATTGTAATCGTCGGGCTGAGCGTGCACGATGAGACCCTTGCCGATGATGCAGGTCGGGCCTTCGGTCACGGTAATCACATCGAGTTCAATAGAGAGCGTCGCGTTGCCGTATTCGTCGGCCTTGAGCGCGAGCATGTCCCCGGCGTGCCGTTCCGGCGTGGACGGATGCGCATGCGGCTTTCCGAGCGGGTTGAAATGCCCCCCCGCGCTCATGCCGTCGCCGGAGCTGCAATCGCCCTTCTCGTGGATGTGAAAGCCGTGCTCCTGCCCCGACTTGAGGCCGCTGATGTTCGCCACGAGCTGGACTTTGTCGCCCTTCTGGGCGAAGGTCGCCACGCCTTTTACGCCGCTATCCTTGTTCGGCTGCAACGTCGCCTTTGCGGTCGGGGCGCGGCCCGTCATCGATTCCATCATCCCGCATCCGGCGAGCAGGCCGGTGACCGCCGCTGCCGCAATCGCAAATCTCATTTCTCTCCCCGCGCAGTGTAGCTGGGCCGGGCGCCCATTCTACGCCACTATTTCTTGGGCGCGGGACCCCTAATGCCTTTGTTCTTGCGATAGTTCGCCACCGCCTTGTCCTGGTACTTGCCCAGCAAGTCCGCGTCCTTCTTCGCCGCCTCGTCGGCCTTCGCCTTGGCTTCCGCGGCCTTGGCCGGATCGGCCGGAGCAGCGGGCAGCTTCGCCCAGACTACGCCTGCGGTCGCCGCCATTGCGACACTCATCAGCAGAATGCGAAAACTCACGGCGTCTCTCCTCAATGCTGAGCCTGCGGCGCGCCGGGCTGGCCCATCGCCGTCCCGGCCTTGACCTTTCCGGACTTCACGTCGTTGTACCAGTACTCGTGGTGTTCCCTGGCCCAGGTCTCATCGACGTATCCGGTGCGCATCGCCTCGTACGCTCCGTCCAGGCCGATCGTGCCGAGGTAGATATGGCCCAGGGAGATAGCCATCACCGCGCCGCCCGAAACCATGTGCACCACGTTCGCCTCGATCATGACTGCGCGCACCTGGTCGAAATTCGGAAATAGGAGCACCAGACCCGACGCGCTCACGAGCAGGCTCAACACCACGACGCCGACCCAGAACCACACCTTCTCGCCAGCGTTGAATCTGCCGGAAGGAACATGCCCACCTGAGATCATTCCACCCAGATTCGCGAACCACTTTAAGTCGTAGAGGCGCGGAAGGTTATCCTTGACGAACATGACGATGAACATCAAAAGGCTCACGACGAACACCGGCCCGACGAAATTGTGCAAATGCTTCGAAAGCTGCGCGAGCCAGGCGAATAGCGTGTATCCGATCACCGGCAGCAGGACATACTTCCCCAGCATCATGACGAGGCCGCTGATGCCGAGAATGACAAAGCTGACTGCTACCACCCAATGCGTATAGCGCTCGAAGGGAGTGAAGCGCTCGATCAGCCGGCCGGTAGGCTCGCCGTGGACCTTGATGCTGCCGCGCCACTTGAAAAACACCCCGATCGCGACGACGACGGCGGCGATCAGCCACCCGGCGATCGGCGTGATCCAGCCGTTCTTCAGCTGTCGCCAGGTCTCTCCGTAGGTCTGGACCAGCACGCCCGTTTCGCGGCCCTTGATCGAGGTGTACTCCTCCTTCCCGGAGCGCACGTCGCGCCATACCGGCGCGTTGTTGCCTGGCTGGCTCTGCGTGCGCTGCTGCTGGGTTTCACCTTGCTGCGCGATCGAGGTGCCGGTGAGAGGCAGGACCAGAGCCAACGCAGCGGCGAAGGAGCACCCCCAAACCGCAAACGGTTTCATGAGCCGTGCTCCTCTATTCTGCCCGCGTGTATTCGTTCTGCCCGAGATTGCGGGTCCTGACCGCGGATTCCCAGCTCGTCTTGTCGCCCTTGGTCCACTTGGAGCTGGTGTAGAGGCTCGCGCCCGGATCGTTCTCCCAGGGCTTTGTATCGGGCTTACCCTGGTACTTTCCCTGCTTGTAGACGACCACCTGCTCGCGCTCGCCGCAGGCGCCGAGGCCAAGTGCGAGGAGGAGCGCGGCGCCCGCGAAGACGAACTTGCGAGCGGTCATGACTTCGCCCCTGCCTGCGCAGCTTTCTGCTCGGGTTTTCCGTACGCCGTGCCCCAGCCCCAAACCTCGGACCCTTTGCCGCGCTTGAGCACGCGCTGGCGGTAGATGTCGGCGATGACGTCGCCATCCCCGCCGAGGAGCGCCTTGGTCGAGCACATCTCGGCGCATGCGGGCAGCTTGCCCTGGGCGAGGCGGTTCGACCCGTACTTGCTGAACTCTTCCTTGGAGAGGTCCTTCTCGGGACCGCCAGCGCAGAACGTGCACTTGTCCATCTTGCCGCGCAATCCGAAAGCGCCGGCCTGCGGAAACTGCGGAGCTCCGAACGGGCAGGCGTAGAAGCAGTAGCCGCAGCCGATGCAAAGGTCCTTGTCGTGCAGCACCACGCCTTCGTCGGTGCGGTAGAAGCAGTCGACCGGGCATACCGCCATGCACGGCGCATCCGAGCAGTGCATGCAAGCGACCGAGATCGACTTCTCCGCGCCGACGATTCCGTCGTTGATGGTGACCACGCGGCGGCGGTTCACACCCCAGGGAACCTCGTTCTCGTTCTTGCAGGCGGTCACGCAGCCGTTGCACTCGATGCAGCGCTCGGCGTCGCACAGGAATTTCATTCTCGCCATGGTTGTCTCCTCTCCTCTCGCCTATGCCCGCTCGATCTGGCAGACGGTGGTTTTTGTTTCCTGCATCATCGTCACCGAATCGTAGCCGTAGGTCGTGGCGGTATTGACGGCCTCGCCGCGCACGATCGGCGCCGCGCCGTCGGGATAGTAGGGAAGCATGTCCTTGCCCTGCCACCAGCCCGAGAAGTGGAACGGGATGAAGGCATGATCGGGACCGACGCGCTCGGTCACCAGCGCCTTCACCTTGAGCCGGGCGCCGGTCGGCGTCTTGACCCAGACGTCCTCTCCGTTCCTGATCCCGCGGTCGTTCGCCGACTTCGGGTTTATTTCGACGAAGTTGTCCTGCATCAGCTCGGCGAGCCACGGATTGGAGCGCGTTTCCTCGCCGCCGCCCTCGTATTCGACCAGCCGCCCGGACGTGAGGATGATCGGGAACTGCTTGCCGATGTCCTTGTTCTTCTCTTGCACCGACTTGTAGAGGGTCGGAAGGCGCCAGAACGCCTTCTTGTCGTCGTGGGTCGGGTAGTCGGCGATCAAGTCTGGGCGGATTCCAAACAGGGGCTCGCGGTGCTTCGGGACGCCATCGGGGAAGTTCCAGACGACGGCGCGCGCCTTGGCGTTCCCGAACGGATGGCAGCCGTGGTTCTTCATCACCACACGCTGGATGCCGCCGGATAGATCGGTCTTCCAGTTCTTGCCCTCGGCTTCCGCCTTCTCGGTGTCGGTCAGCTCATCCCACCAGCCGAGCTTCTTGAGCAGCACATGGTCGAACTCCGGATAGCCGGTGGTGATCTCCGCGCCTTTCGAGTGCGACCCGTCCTCGGCGAGCAGGTTGACGCCGTCCTTCTCCACGCCGAAATTGGCGCGGAAGTTGCCGCCGCCGTCCATCACGTGCAGATGCGTGTTGTAGAGCACGGGCGACCCCGGATGCTTGAGCGCCGCGTTGCCGAAGCACGGCCACGGCAGCCCGAAGTAATCGCCGTCGAGCACGTAGCCGGTCTTGGCGTCCTTGCCGCCCCTGGCGCGCAGGGTCTTCACGTCGAACACGTGCATGTTGCGCATGTGCGCCTGCAGGCGCTCGGGCGACTGGCCGGTGTAGCCGATGGTCCAGCTGCCGTTGTTGAACTCGCGGGTCATGTCCTCGACGTTCGGCTCGTCCTTCTCCACCTTGATGTTCTGCTTGCCGTCCTTCTTGCCCACGAACTGGTCGGCAAAACCGAACTTCTTGGCGAACAGGTACATGATGGTGTGGTCGGGCTTGGACTCGAACATCGGCTCGATGACCTTCTCGCGCCACTGCACCGAGCGGTTGGACGCGGTCACCGAGCCGGAGGTCTCCAGCTGGGTTGCGGCCGGCAGCAGGTACACCGCGCGATCCGCCTTCGGCTGCTTGCCCGCATCCTTCAGCACCTTCATCCCCTGCTCGTCGAGCGGCATCGCCGCCATCGCGGCGGTGGCCGACGGATACGGGTCGATGACCACGAGGAGATCGAGCGCGTGCATCGCCGCCTGCATCTCCAGGCCCCGGGTCTGGCTGTTCGGCGCGTGACCCCAGAAGAACATGCCGCGGATGTTCGGATCCTGGTCGATGTTCTCGTTCTTCTCCAGCACGCCGTCGATCCAGCGCGACACCGTTATGCCGGCCTTGCCCATCATCGCGGGCGAAGCGAACCGGTCCTGCAGCCACTTCAGATCCACGTTCCACACCCGCGCCCAGTGCGCGTACGCGCCCGGGGCGAGGCCGTAATAAGCCGGCAGCGAGTCCGGGTTCGGGCCGAGGTCGGTTGCGCCCTGCACGTTGTCGTGCCCGCGGAAGATATTGGCGCCGCCGCCCGAGACGCCGATGTTGCCGAGCGCAAGCTGCAGGATGCACGAGGCGCGCACCATGGCGTTGCCTATGGTGTGCTGCGTCTGACCCATGCACCACACGATGGTGCTCGGCCGGTTCTTGGCCATCGTCTCGGCGACCTTGTAGACCTCGGCTTCCGGAACGCCGGTCACCCTCTGCACCTCGGCCGGAGTCCAGACCTTCATCACCTCTTCCTTGACCTTCTCCATCCCGTAGACGCGGTCATGGATGTACTTCTTGTCTTCCCAGCCGTTCTTGAAGACGTGGTGCAGCACACCGAACAGGAACGCGATGTCGGTTCCCGAACGGATGCGGATGTAGTGATCGGCCTTGGCTGCCGTGCGCGTGAAACGCGGGTCTGCGACCATGATCTTGCAGCCGGTCTCCTTCGCGTGCAGCGAATGCAGCATCGACACCGGGTGCGCCTCGGCGGCATTCGAGCCGATATAGAGGGCGGCCTTGCTGTTGTGCATGTCGTTGTAGGAGTTGGTCATCGCGCCGTAACCCCAGGTATTCGCGACGCCGGATACCGTGGTCGAGTGGCAGATGCGCGCCTGATGGTCGGTGTTGTTGGTCCCGAAGAGCCTGACCCACTTGCACAGCATGTAGGACTGTTCGTTGGAGTGCTTGGAGGAGCCGACGAAGTACAGCGAGTCGGGGCCGGACTCCTTGCGAAGGGCGAGCACCTTGTCGCCGATCTCGTTGATCGCCGTGTCCCAGGAGATGCGCTGGTATTTGCCGTTCACCAGCTTCATCGGATATTTCAGCCGGTGCGAGTGCTCGGCCATTCCGTGCTCGCGTATCGACGCACCCTTGGCGCAGTGCGCTCCGAGGTTGAGCGGCGAATCGAACACCGGTTCCTGGCGCACCCAGACGCCGTTCTGCACCACCGCGTCGATCGCGCATCCGACCGAGCAGTGGGTGCATACCGTGCGCTTCACTTCGATCTTGCCGGCCTTGTCGTCGGCGGCGTCGGCCTTGCCGATCATGTTGAAGGGCAACTGGCTCGCGAACGCGCCCGCGCCGGCCGCCAGCCCGGAGCGCTTGAGGAAGGCGCGCCGATCTATCGTCTTCGCCAGCATCCCGGAGAGGCTGCGCGAAAGACGGCTGCTGCCGGAAGAAAGGTGAGCGGGAGCGCCAGCGGATTTCCTGGTGAGCATCATGGTTGCGCCTCCTCGGGTCAGACTTTTGCGGTGTTGTAGTAACTGCGGACGTGGGCAGTTTCCTGATAGCCCCGTCCGCGTCTCTTGTCGTTGTTCGTTGCAGGTTGCGCCGTGGCCGGGCCGACCGCCTGGGTTGCGATCGCAGCCGCCGTTGCGGCACCGCCGGCGCCGACGGCAAGTAGGAAGTTCCTGCGGCTGAGTTTGGATTTATTTTCGTTTTTCATATGCGGTCTCCTTCCTATCATAAGCACCAAATATGCAGGCTATTGCATGGCTCAATTAGAACACCTTTAAGGCCTCGGTTTCAACCACTAAAAACGACGAGGCAAAATGGGAAACGTGCCTGTAAAACTTGGCTTTTTCGCTGGCTGATACCGCGCGGTGAAACCCTTCAAAAGAGCGTTCGATGTAAGCGCCGAAAAAACCTCGCTGTTTTTGCAACGCAGCATCGTCGGAGCCCTGTGAAATCAAATGTCTCATTACCTCGAAGAGCCCGGCAAAGTGGTCCTCCGGCTCCCGGGCGGCGTTCGCCTTGCCCAAACCGAGGGAGGCGAGATCCTGCTTCAGCCGGACGAGGATTTTCTCCCGGCCGGTCGCAGCGAGATAGAAGCTCGCGTAAGGAGTCACCTCAGCTTTGCCCGTTCCGACGAAGAGCTCGTCGTACTCCAGGCGAGCAGCGTCGGCCTCAGTTGCCCTTGCCGCCGCCGCCAAGGCGTTCCAGGGGCCGGCCAGCTGGCCGCCGGCGACGGCGAGCTCGGCGGACCCTGCAATAGTCTGGAGCAGGCCCGCGTCGGGCCCCGCGTAGAAGAGCCGCCCGAGCAGCGCGTAGTATCCGGCGCGCGCCTCGTCCTCCTGCACCAGCGGCGCGTGGAGCCCGAGGGGAGTGGCGGACGCGCTCACTTCTTGACGTCCTGAATCGAGATCTCGTCCTTGTTTTCCATCATGTCCACCACGCGGCAGTCGCCGCACATCTGCAGGCGTTTGAGTGAGCCGTCGCCCGCGAACATCGAGTGGCCGGTGAGCTTGCCGAGCATGTTGGCCACCATCTGCCGCGTGCCGAAGGGCTTGCCGCAGCGCACGCAGTTGAACGGCTCGGCCTCGTTGAGAACGACCTCCTGCTTCGCATGCGCCGCGAGCAGCAGGCGTGGCGCGAGCGTGATCGCGTTTTCCGGACAGGTCTTCTCGCACAGCCCGCACTGCACACAGTTGCGCTCGATGAACTTCAGCATCGGCTGGTCGCGCCCGTCATGCAGCGCCGATTCCGGGCACGCGCCGACGCAGGCCATGCACAGCGTGCAGGTCTGCTTGTTCACGAGCACCTGGCCGTACGGGGCTCCGGCGCCCAGCGCGATGCTCTCCTGCGGTGTGGGTGCGAGTTTCGCGAGGTGTTCGAGCGCGAATTCGAGCGTGGCGCGTTTTTCGGCGGCGAGATTGTAGGTCGCGGGCTTCGATGCCGTCGCTGCCGGCTGGAGCGCCCATACCTCCTTCTCGAGCGCGGCAACGCTGTCGATCGCGAGCAGCCCGAAATGGGCGCCGCCATAGCCAAGAGCGTTGACAACGGTCTCCGCGAAACCCATCTGCTTCCTCAGCGCGCCGCCGTACTCGCCTGCTTCCTTCGGCGTTGCGAGCACGAGCACCTGGCTCGCCCCGTAGGCCAGGGCCGCGAGCAGAACGTCCATGCCGACCGAAGCGGGATGATGGACTTCGAGCGGGATCACGCGCGCGGGCAAGCCCGCCCCGCGCCGCGCGAGCCTTGCAACGAGCGCGCGACTCTCGCCCGCGTTGTGCAGCAGGAGGCACGCGTCCTTGCCGCCCGCCTGTGCATAGACCGAAAGCAGGCGCTTCAGCCGCGCGCCGAAGTCGGGCACGCGCGGATACGCGTAGGTCATCGCGCCCGAAGGGCATACGGTGGCGCAGCCCCCGCAGCCCATGCAAAGATGCGGGTCGACCGTGACGTGATCGCCGTCGGGCGCGATCGCAGCAGTCGAGCACACGTCGATGCACTGGTTGCAGCCGATTTTGCTGGAGCGGCTGTGCGCGCATATCTTCTCGTTGTAGGCGAAGAACCGCGGCTTCTCGAACTCACCGACCAGCTGCGTAAGCTGTGCCGCCGCGAGCGCCTGCTCGAGCGGGTCGTTGCCCGGGGCCAGGTACCCTTGGGGAGCTTGCGCGGTCTTGACCGCCGGCTCGCGCGACAGGTCGAGCACCATGTCGAAGCGCTCGCTTCGCGCGCGTTCGACGCGCTCGAAGTCTATCGCGCCGATCGCGCCGCAGGCTTTCACGCATTGGCGGTGCGACTTGCACTTGTCCATGTCGATCTGGTACGAGAAGTCGATCGCCTGTTCGGGGCAGGCGTGGATGCAGGCGTTGCAGCGCGTGCAGACTTCCAGATCGATCGCGTTATCCTGCTGCCAGGCGACCTCGAATGCGCCGAGATAGCCTTTGACCGACTGCACTTCCCCCGACCACACCGGGTAGCGGCGTTCCGCCGGCAACTCTCCGCCGCGCCCGGAGGTGAGCAATACATTGACGTCGAGCTGCTCGGCGAGCTTCTCCGCCCAGGAAATCGCCGCTTCGGCCGGCCCAACGATCAGCAGCTCGCCGCCCGACTTGTAAGAGACGCCCGCGACCGGTTCGGCCTCGGGCAGATCGGCAAGTGCAAGCAGCGCCGCGATCTTCGGCGTCGCCTTCGCGCCCTCCTTCGACCAGCCCGCGTGCTCGCGGATGTTGACGAATTTGATGTCCGAGGTGGAGCCCGCCTGATCCGCCAGCTCCGAGAACAGGGGCGCTTCCTGCGTGCACGCGATCACGCAGGCTTCGTCCTTCAGCGCCCCGTGAAAGCTCGCGACCTGCTTGCGGCACAGCTCAGTGTGGATCTCGATCGGCTGCTTGAGTTTGAGCGCCGATACGAGCGCCTTGGCGTCCAGCGCCATGGTCTGGTTGCAGTTGCAGAGCTTGAGGGTCTTGTCGTCTAGCGCCATGAAGCGGGCTTGCGTGAAGGCCGATGCAGGCTGGCAGGGAGCGCGCCCGACCGGGTGATCAGGCAGACTTTGCCGGAGGCTTTGAACCCCGAGCGGGAGCAGGCTCGGCCTCGGATGCGGCACGCTCGTCGTCCGCCGCAACCTGGAGAGGCGGCGCCTCCGCCGCCGTCATAGTTCCGGGGGGCGCGACCGCTGTTCTGGCGGTTTCGGCTTCGATCTCCCTGTCCTTTTCCGCCGCTTCCTCCGGAAAGAGCAGCCGGTTCGCTTGCTTCAGCGACTTCAGCATCTCCCCCGGAATCGGGTCCGGCTTCGAATAGTCGTCGATGTACGTGTCGAGCCCGTCCATCACGTTGAAATGCCGGTCCTGGAAGAGTTTTTTCAGCGCGGACTGGCGCAGCTTCTCGTCCACTCCGGGGCGCAGGAAATCCTTGTACTCGGAGGCGAGCCCCTTCAGCGTATCGACCGGCGGCAATTCCGTCTTCGCTGCCGGTCGCGCCGCGGCGGGTACGGCGGCCGGAGATGCCTTGATTTCCGGTGCGACCGCCGCCGCAGCCGGGTCCTTCGCCGAATCGCGCTTGCGCCGCGACCAGCGCGACAGGAACGGCTCCTTGCGCGTGCTCACGCGGCGTCTCTCTTCGCGCCTTTGAACGAAGGCGGCCGGCTGCGCTTTTTCTTCGGCTCAGGCCTGTAGTGCTTCTCAACGTACTCGGCAAGCCAGGAAATCCATTCGGCCGGCATCGGCACGCCGTCCACTCGCGCTCCGCCGTCCATCTGGCGCGCCGCTTCGTTGTAGCTCACCGTCACCGATTGCGGCACGCCCTTCCCGTCCTCATCGAGCCAATTCACGAACACGTAGGGCTGCGGCGAGTAGAGGTTGAGGTAATACCCTTCCGACTCGTCGTGGAACAGCTCCAGCTTGAATCCCGGGTGCAGCCATTGCGTGCTCACGCCGTCCTGCCGCAGCACGCGCGCCTCCGAGCCGGGCTCGCTCGAATCGGTCAGTACGCCGATCGGCTCCCATTTCTCCGCCTGCCAGTGATTGTCCAGCAGCGTACGCTGCATGACGACGGCGATGGCGAGGTTTGGGTAGGGCATTTTGCAGCTATACTCAGCGGTTGAGGAAACGGTGAATTATGAACCGCATTTCATGATGCGGCTACGCAAGCCATGACGGACCGCGTCATCCCTATCAACGACGGGCGCAGGACAAAACCCCTTCCCACGGAGGGGGAATCGGGCGGATCCGAGCGTTCCGGGAGGGATGCGCTCGGCCGGAGGCTGCACGACCTGCGTATCTCGGTCACCGACCGCTGCAACTTCCGCTGTATCTACTGCATGCCGCGCGACGTGTTCGGCCCCGACTACGCGTTTCTCCCGAAGAGCGAATTGCTGAGCTTCGAGGAGATCGCCCGGCTGGCGCGCGTTTTCAAGGGCCACGGGGTCGAGAAAATCCGCTTGACCGGAGGCGAGCCGCTCCTGCGCAGGAACCTCGAGCGCCTGATCGAGATGCTCGCCGACATTCCGGGGCTCGACCTTACGCTCACCACCAACGGCTCGGTCCTCGCGAAAAAAGCGCGTGCGTTGAAGGCCGCGGGACTCAAGCGCGTCACCGTCAGCCTCGACTCGCTGGACGAGAAGGTATTCCGCAGGATGAACGACGCCGACTTTCCGGTCTCCGAAGTGCTGAACGGCATCGATTCGGCCGCGGCCGCGGGGCTCGCGCCGATCAAGATCAACATGGTGGTGAAGCGCGGCGCGAACGAGGATTCGGTCATCCCGATGGCGCGCTACTTCAAGGGCAGCGGCCACATCGTGCGCTTCATCGAGTACATGGACGTCGGCGCAACCAACGGCTGGCGCATGGACGACGTCCTGCCCTCGGCCGAGGTCGTCCGCATGATCGGCGAGAAAATGCCCCTCGAGCCGGTCGAGCCGAACTACACGGGCGAAGTCGCCGAGCGCTGGCGTTACCGGGACGGGTCGGGGGAGATCGGCGTGATTTCCTCCGTGACGCAGGCCTTCTGCCGCACCTGCACTCGCGCTCGCCTCTCCACCGAGGGCATGCTCTATACCTGCCTTTTCGCCACGGCGGGCTACGACCTGCGCGGGCTGCTGCGCGGCGGCTCGTCCGTCGATGAGATCTCGCGCGCAATCGCGCGCATCTGGGAGGCGCGTGCCGACCGGTATTCCGAGATCCGCACCGCGGAGACGGCCAAACTGCGCAAGATCGAGATGTCCTACATAGGCGGATGAAAACGCCGCACCGTCTCAAGCTCACCCAGGCTTCGAAACCCCTCACCTTCGAAGTCGAGGCGATCAACGAGCGCGGCGAGGTCGTGCCGACGCCCATAGCGGGCGAGCATCCCCTCACGCTCTACGTGGACAAGCGCGAAGTAGTCACGCTGATGACCCTCGGCCAGGCACCCGAGGCGCTCGCCATCGGCTACCTGCGCAACCAACGCCTGGTGAAATCTATCGACGAAATCGCCGCGGTGCAGGTGGACTGGGAAACGGCCTCCGTTGCGATCACGACGCACACGCCCCTCAAAGGGCTCGAAAAAAGGATTGAGAAACGCACCGTCACCACCGGCTGCGGCCAGGGCACGGTGTTCGGCGATCTGATGGTGGAGATCGATTCGATCAAGCTGCGCGACGACGTGGTGCTCACCGAAGACGCGCTTCATGCCCTGCTCGACGCGGTGCGCCGCCACGAGGCTATCTACAAGGAGGCGGGCGCGGTACACGGCTGCTCCCTGGCAAGCAACACGGCCGACGGCGTCGCGATCCTCTACTTCGTCGAGGACGTCGGCAGGCACAACGCCGTGGACGCGATCGCCGGACAGATGTGGCTCGACGGCGTGGACGGCTCGGACAAGATCTTCTACACCACGGGTCGCCTCACCTCGGAGATGGTGATCAAGGCCGCGCAGATGCGCATCCCTTTCCTCGTTTCCCGCTCGGGTCTTACCAAGATGGGCCACGAAATCGCCAACCAGGTCGGTATCACCATGATCGGCCGCGCGGCGGGCGGGAAACACTACCTGCTGTTCACCGGCAAGCACCGCTTCAGGAAAACGGTCGCGCCGACGATGGTGGCGTGAGGTCTTTTGCCCGGGCACCGGCGGCTTGACCTACTCAGAGTTTCGCTAGCGAGCGCGCCGTGCAGTCCTCGGTCACCGGATTGATCCTCGCGGGCGGCAAAGGCAGCCGCATGGGCGGCGTGGACAAGGGCCTGCAGGCCTTTCGCGGCAAACGCCTCGTCGATCATGTGTACGAGCGCTTCGCCCCGCAGGTCGGCGGCATCATCATCAACGCCAACCAGAACCACGAGGAGTACAAGACCTTCGGCGTGCGCGTGGTGAGCGACGCGATCGGAGGCTATGCAGGGCCGCTCGCAGGACTGCACGCTGGACTGTCGGTCTCCAAACGACCGTTTCTCGCCTCCGTGCCCTGCGATTCACCCTTTCTCCCCGCAGACCTGATCGAGCGGCTGTACCGGCGCATCGACGAAACCGGCGCCGAGCTCGCCGTGGCGAAGACGGGCAAACAGCCCCACCCGGTGTTCTCGCTCATGCGCCGCGCGGTTCTCGATCACCTCGCAGATTTTCTGAAAGACGGGGGGCGCAAGATCGACGCCTGGTATGGGACGCTCAACGTCGTGGAAGTCGGATTCGACGACGAGCCGGAGGCGTTCTCCAATATCAATACGCGCGAAGAGCTGCAGACCTGGGAAAGCGCGCCGCCGGCTTGAGCCAAAGTCGTTCAACAATCCGATAAAGCGCGATAATTCGCGCGTGGCGACTCTAAAAGAAGTCATCTCCTGCACCAGCGGCTACGACCCGGACGCCCTGCCGGTCGCAAAGGCGAACGAAGTCATTCGCTCGTTCGTCAATCCGGTGTCCGGCGTCGAGAAGCTTCGCGTGCGCGCCGCGCTCGGGCGCGTGCTCGCGAAAGACGTCGTCTCTCCGATCAACGTCCCTTCGCACGACAATTCGGCGATGGACGGCTACGCCGTTCGCAGCGACGATCTCGGCACGGGCGAACCGGTGACGCTCACGGAGATCGGCAGCGCGTACGCCGGCAGGGAGTTCACGGGTGAAGTGAAGCGCGGCGAGTGCGTGCGCGTCATGACCGGCGCCGTGATGCCTAAGAGCACCGACACTGTCGTCATCCAGGAAGCCGTGACGGCGAACGGCAAGCGCATCACGATCCCGCCCGGGCAGGAGCCCGGGCAGAACCGAAGGTTCGCGGGCGAAGACTTGCAGAAAGGCAGGCCCGCCTTACACGCCGGCCGGATGCTGCGCCCCGCCGATATCGGACTCATCGCCTCGCTCGGCATCGGCGAAGTGAGCGTGCGGCGGAGACTGAAAGTGGCGTTCTTCTCCACGGGCGACGAGCTGGTGTCGGTCGGAAGGAAACCCAAGGCCGGCGAAGTGTACGACTCCAACCGCTACACGCTATGGGGCATGCTGCAACGCCTCGGCTGCGAGGTGACCGACCTAGGCGTCGTGCGTGACGACCCGAAAAAGCTCGAGACCGCCTTCCGCACGGCCGCGGCAGTTGCCGACGCGGTGGTGACCTCGGGCGGCGTATCCGTGGGCGAAGCCGATTTCACCAGGCAGATGATGGCGAAACTGGGCGAAGTCGTTTTCTGGAAAATCGCCATGCGCCCGGGCCGCCCCATGGCCTTCGGTCGCATCCGTGCGCACGGGAAATCGGCGTATCTCTTCGGCCTTCCCGGCAATCCCGTCGCGGTCATGGTGACCTTCTACCACTTCGTGCGCGGGGCACTGCTGGTGATGATGGGCCGCAACGACACCGACCTGCCTCTCCTGCGCGCGAAATCGGAGACGGCGATGCGCAAGAAACCCGGCCGCACCGAATACCAACGCGGGATACTGGAATTTAAGAACGGCGAGTGGAGCGTGCGCCTCACGGGCGCGCAAGGCTCGGGGATCCTGCGCTCGATGTCGGAAGCAAACTGCTTCGTCGTGCTCGGGCATGAGCAGGGCGCGGTCAAGGCGGGCGACTACGTCGACGTGATGGTGATGGATGGGCTGATCTAGCCCCCAGGCCCGGGGATTGTTGTGTATTCTGCTCGTACAGCTCAGCGAAATGCCCGCCGCGGCAGCAGCAGACCGGCGACGGTGACGAATAAGGAGCATTCGAATAGCGGCTCGAAGCCCAAGGAGGAGAGACCATGGACGCGCAAGACGAACCAAGACTGCTGTTTCCCAAGCTCAAGCCGTTTTACGACTGGGTCGCGCCGCTCACCTGGCCGCTGATCCGCCTGACCGTGGGCTTGATGATCCTTCCGCACGGCTGGCCCAAGTTGATGGCGGGCGTCACGGCGACTGCTCAATTCGCGCTGGTCAAACGCGGCATCGCGCCGGCGGAACCCCTGGCCGTCGTTCTCATCATCCTGGAAACCGTCGGAGGGCTGTGCGTTGCGCTGGGTCTCTTCACGCGCTTTTTCGCCGCCGCCATCACCATCGAAATGGCGGTGATCGCCTACCACCATCTGCCCAAGTTCGGATGGACCGGTCCCGGCTATGAATACCCGCTGATGTGGGGGCTGATCATGTTCGCCATAGCACTGCGCGGCGGCGGCCCCTGGTCGCTGGACCGCAAGATCGGTTGGCAACTCTAGAAGCTGCAGACTGGGTCGGGTAGGATTCTCCGGAGGAAAGGGTTCCATGACAACCATCGCCAATACCGCCGTAGCACTGGTCGCTCTCCTGCATTTCGGGTTCCTCGTCCTCGAGATGTTCCTGTGGACCCAGCCCCTTGGCCTCCGCACATTCGGGATCACGCCTGATTTCGCCAGGGCCTCGAAGGCGCTCGCCGCGAATCAGGGCCTGTACAACGGCTTCGTCGCAACCGGCCTCGGATGGGGTCTCGTTCTCGGCGACGCGGGAACATCGATCAAGATTTTTTTCCTCGCCTGCGTCGTCGTTGCCGGCGTATTCGGCGGTTTCACCGCGAGCCGCAAGATCCTCTGGGTCCAGGCGCTACCCGGTGCCGCGGCGCTCGCGCTCGTGCTGCTCGCTTGAGCGGCGTCTATCAGCCGAGCGCGGCGATCTTGGCGAGAAGGTCTTTGGCATCGACCGGCTTGACGATGTAGTCCTTGGCGCCCTGGCGGATGCCCCAGACCCGGTCCGTTTCCAGTCTCTTGCTGGTGCACACGATCACGGGGATGTGCTTGGTGGCTTCGTCGCGCGTGATGGCCCGCGTCGCCTTGAACCCGT
>CAYQVE010000012.1:0-25991 GCA_964420785.1 uncultured Enterobacteriaceae bacterium
CAGGTTCGCCGCCGTCATATCGATGAGACCGGGGGCGGGCTTGCCGCCGTCGATATGGAGCGTGCCGCCGTTTCTCAACATCATGCCGAAATTGTTGTTGCCGCCGAAGGTGTGGTTCCACGGCAGCCAATCGACCAGCACCTGCTGCCGGTCCTCGAGGAAGGGCCAGACGAGCGCGTACTGCTCCTGATTGACGGTGAGCATGCGCTGGGTGTTGATCACTCCCTTGGGGATTCCGGTCGAGCCGGACGTGAACAGGATTTTCGCCACCGTTTCCGGCCCGACGCGGCCGAAGGCTTCGTCGACTGCGGTCGTCGCCGCGGCCGCGAGCAGCTCGGCGAGCGGCGTCGCGGTCGCGCCCACCGCGGCCAGCGCAGGGGCGAACTTGACCGGATCGGCGGTCCACACGACGCCCGGCCTGAGCAGCTCGAAGATGGCCTTGAGCTTGGCGAAATCCTTCGACATGATCGAGTAGGCCGGGGAGACCGGCGCGACCGGCACCCCTGCGTGCATCGCTCCGAGCGCGAGGCACGCGTGAACGATCGAGTTGTCGGAGAGGACCGCAACCGGCCGCGAGGCCTCCAACCTCCGGTCCAGCAGCCCCTGCGCGACGCCGCGCCCCAGCCGCAGGGACCACGTGGTAGCTGAGCTTCCGCCAGCCGCCGTCCCGGCGCTCGGCGAGGAAAGTCCGTTGCGGCGTGTCGCGGGCCCAGCGCTCGAGCCACGCGCCTACCGCGCGCGCATGCCCCCCGAGCCTCAGCGGCGAGCGCAGGATCATCGCGCCGTCGCTGCGGTGCTCGACTTCGATGCGCGGCGGCGCGAACCGCAGGCTCGACTGAAGATCCGTCCCCATGACCTCCTCCAGGGCACGAAGAACCGCTATCCTAGCTTCATCCCCGATTCCATGGCGGCCTTGCCGCGATCCTCGGCAGTGTAAAATCCGCAATCCCGAAAAAGAAAGACGAGTTCCATGCCGTTATCCGAAGCCGAACGCAAGAAATGCGTAGAAACGCTGCTGAACGCCGAGAAGGAGAAAAAGCAGGCGGTGCAGCTCTCGGTAACCTATCCGCACATCACCATCGAGGATTCCTACGCCATCTCGACCGCGGTGGCGCAGCACAAGATCAAGGCGGGCGCGAGGCTCATCGGACACAAGGTCGGGCTCACCTCCAAGGCGATGCAGGCCTCCTCGCAGATCAACGAGCCCGACTACGGGCATCTGCTCGACACCATGATGATCGCCGACGGCGCGAAAATCCCGCACGCGAACTACTGCGTCCCGCGCGTCGAGATCGAGCTCGCCTTCATTCTCGGAAAGCCGTTGAAGGGCCCGGGAATCGGGCTCACCGACGTGCTGCACGCGACCGAGCACGTGATACCGGCGATGGAGATCGTCGACGCGCGTATCGTCAACCCGCGCAAGATCTTCGACACCGTCGCCGACAACGGCGCGGCGGCCGGCATCGTCGTGGGCGGCCGCCCGATCGGCCCGATGGAAATGGACCTGCGCTGGGCCGGCGGCATCATGTACCGCAACTCCGAGATCGAGGAGACGGGCCTCGCCGCGGGCGTGCTCGGCCATCCGGCTCTCGGCGTCGCCTGGCTCGCCAACCGCCTGGGAAAAAGCGGCGTGACGCTCGAAGCCGGGCACCTGGTACTCGCCGGCTCGTTCACGCGCGTCGTGTTCGCGAACAAGGGCGACACCCTGCACGGGGACTTCGGGCCGCTCGGAGGGATCGCCGTGCAGTTCGTCTAGGGGGCTACGCTCATGACTGCAATCGGCTTTCGCATCCTCCCCATCCCCAAGCGCCCCGACAAGAAGCTCGTCGCGGAGCTCGCCGGGATGGTGACTCCCCATCTCTCCGACAGCATGGAGCGACTGTACGCGGGCGGGCCGCAGCTTCGTCCCATGCACAACGGCGCGAAGCTCTGCGGCCCGGCTTTCACGGTGCGCACGGCGCCCGGCGACAACCTGCTCGTCCACAAGGCGATCGACACGGCCGAGCCGGGCGACGTGATCGTCGTGGACGGCGGCGGATTCAACGACCACGCCCTGATCGGCGAGCTGATGTCGGCGCGCGCGGAGCAGCGCGGCGTGGGCGGCATGGTGATCTGGGGCGCGATCCGCGATTCGGCGGAGCTCAAGGCGGGGAGCTTCCCAGTCTTCGCGAGCGGCGTCACGCACCGCGGCCCCTACAAGAACGGGCCGGGCGAGATCAACGTGCCCATCACCATCGGCGGCATCCCGGTCAATCCCGGCGACATCATCGTCGGTGACGCGGACGGCCTGGTCGCCGTTCCGCAGGAGCACGCGCAGGAAATCCTCGCTTCGGCGAAGGCGATCCTCGCCAAGGAACAGGGCTCGATGAAGCAGATCCGCGCCGGCACGGTGGACCGCAGCTGGGTCGACAAGGCGCTCAGGGAAAAAGGCTACAAGGTGTAGGAATGGAGCTCCCCGTCAACGGCTTCAAGCGCGCGCTGAAAGCCGGCAAGCGGCAGATCGGCCTGTGGTGCAGCCTTTCCCACCACTACGCGACCGAGCTCGTCGCAGGCTCGGGCTTCGACTGGATCCTGCTCGACACCGAGCACTCGCCCAACGATCTCGAATCGGTGCTGCGGCAATTGCAGGCGGCCGCGCCCTATCCGACGCACGCGGTGGTGCGCGTGCCCTGGAACGACATGGTGACGATCAAGCGTTTTCTCGACATCGGCGCGCAATCGATCCTGATTCCCTACGTGCAGAACGCCGACGAGGCGAAAAACGCGGTCGCTTACACGCGCTATCCGCCCGAGGGCGTGCGCGGCGTCGCCGGCGGAACGCGCGCGACGCGCTTCGCGCGCGTGAAGGACTACGCGAAGCGCGCTCACGAGGAGCTGTGCGTGCTCGTGCAGGTCGAGAACCAGCAGGGCCTGGACAACCTCGAGAAAATCGCCGCCGTGGAGGGCGTGGACGGCGTATTCATCGGCCCGGCCGACCTGCACGCCTCGCTCGGCTACCCGGGCGAGACGAACAATCCGAAGGTCATGCCCGTCATCGACGACGCCATCCGCCGCGTCCGCAAGGCGGGCAAGGCGCCGGGAATCCTCACCGGCGTCGAAGCCGACGCGCGGCGCTGGATCGAATGCGGGGGCCTGTTCGTCGCGGTCGGTGCCGACACCGGCGTGCTCGCGCGCGAGACCGAGAAGCTCGCGGCGAAATTCAAGTCTTGATACCGGGACGAAGGCGGACCGGGGTCACGGGGCTCCGCTGCCGACTGCGATCGACCGGATCAGTTCATCGGGCACGAACACCTTGCCGTCCTTGATCACGCGATGGATCCTGCTGAGGTTGCTCACATCGGCGAGCGGGTCCGCGTCCAGGATGACGAGGTCAGCGAGCCTACCGGGAGCGAGGGCGCCGATCCCGCGCTCCCTGCCCATGGTCTTCGCTCCATTGGAGGTCGCCGACCGCAATACCTGCAACGGCGTAAGGCCTGCCTGGGTCATGATTTCCATTTCGCGGAATACCGATGGCCCGTGCAGGGTTCCGATGTTGCCGGCATCGGTCCCCATGACGACGGGGATTCCCGCGTCCCATGTCTTGCGCAGGTTCTGGAGCGCTACGGCCGAGGGTTTGGGCGCCGCCGGCTGGTTCATGGCCTTCACCACCCTTTCGGGAAGCCTTTCCCTGGGAATTCTCTGCAAATCGTTCATCGCGGCGAGGATCTGCGGATCGGCGAGGCGCCGCTCGGCTTCGGTCGGCTGCCAGGTATTCGACAGCGCGTACCGGTAACCCTGGATGACGAAGAGGGTCGGGCAGTAGAGCGCGCGGTTCTTTTTCGCCAGGGCGAGGAATTCCTCGTCCACCGGCTCGTCCTCGACCGAGTGCACCAGAAAATCAGCTCCGGCTCTGAGCGAGGCCTTGGCCACGATGAGCTCGGTCGCGTGCACGGCAAGGCGCACTCCTCCTGCGTGGGCCGCGTCGCCGGCCGCTTTGACGATCGCCTCCTGCGCTGCGAGATCGTCGCCCTTCTGGTGAATGAACCAGACCTTGATGAAATCGGGCTTGCGCTCCAATTCGCGCCGGACCAGCGCCCGCGCCGCGTCGGCGGAGGTGATCCTGATGATCGGAGGATCGCCGAGATCGAGCTTCACGCGATCGACCATGGAAATGAGCGGGCCGGCGACGGCGACGCGGGGCGCGGCGGGACTCGCCGCCGCCGCGTCGCGCATCTCGAAATTCCAGAACGGCCCGCCGATATCCACGACGCCGGTGACGCCGCTCGCGAGCCAGACCTTGAACGTCGCGGGAAGGCGGGCCTTGTTGCGCTCGACTTCCTTCGCGTAAGGCATCCAGGCGTTGAAGTCGGCTACATCGGGGCGCGTGTAGAGATTGCCCGATTGGAAGAAGTGGACGTGCGAGTCGATCAGTCCGGGAACGACCCACTTGCCCTTGCCGTCGATCCGCGCAGCCCCCGCCGGCACGGGAGTGGAGCCCGCCGGGCCGATCGCCTCGATGCGGCTCCCGGCGATGATCACCGTGCTGTTCGAAGCGACCGCAGAAGGAAGATCCCGATCCGGATGAACGACGGTGGCGCCGACGATCGCGGTGATATCCGCGGCACGGCATGGAACGACCGCCAGCATCCATGCTGCGAGGCCTAACCAACGCTTGCGAGGGGGCATTTTCTGATCCTTTTGCAGGGAATCTTTCTTTCGGCCGGCGCCATTATGCCGAACTGCCGCGCTTGGCGTGCTTGAGCGCGACCAGCGCGGCGGCCGCCGCCTCCTTCTGGTCCTTGCCCCAGGGCGGGCCGGCCGACCGCCCGAGCGCGGCGAGATGTGCATCCAGGCGCGCGCGTGTCATACCGAGCATCTTCGTGGCGTCTTCCAGGGCCGACTTGGCGGGGAGCGTCGTCAGTTCCAGATCGAAGGCGCGGGCGCCCGCGACGAGCACGTCGCGAAACAGCTCGCCCTCGGCTTTGTGCATGCGAACGTGGACTGCGAGGATTTCGTCGGTGCTCCAGTCCGGCATGCCAGTTCCGATGAGCACCGCGCAGCCGCACAGCTCGTAGCCTGCCGCGGCGACGCGCCGCGCCGCTTCGCGTATGCCGCTTGCCGCGAGACGATGCGCGGCCGCGATGCTCGACCTGACGCTCTCTCTCGCGTCCTCCGGAGCCAGCCCTTCCGCCGCGTGGTAAGGCGCAAAGGCGCCGTCGGGCAGGAGCTGGATCTGCGAGCGCTCGATGAGCTGCGGTTCGCGCACGTCGCCGGCCACGGCAACGAGCGCCGCCCGCCCCGTTCGCGCCTTCAAGCCGAATGCGACGCGCATGACTGGAATGCGTTGTCAGCTTGCATGCGCATTGAACGTCAATTGCGGACGAGCGCGCTCCGGCTGCCCGGGAAGCGGTGCAGGAACCGCGCCGCGACGGACCGCTCCGCACTCGAGATAGAACGGCTCGGCATTCGGGTCGGCGTCGACGGTGACTTCCGTGGCGCCACCGCGAGCCGCGGTTTCGAGGGCGTGCGAAAGAAGCGCCCGGCCAACGCCCAGGCGCATGAATCGCGGCAGGACCCAGAGATGGTCGAGCTCCCACGAACGCCCCGACGGAGAAAGAGAGTAGAAGCCCGCGACTTCGATACCGACCATTGCGACGAAGGTGGGCCTCGTGCGAATGCCCTGTGGCGACACGGCCAACTCGGCGCGCCAGCCTTCCAGGGCTTCCGCCGAATAGCCCCAGTACGCCTTGGCTCGCATGGCCAGCGCAGAAAGGAGCTGAGCCTCGGTTTCCACAGCCGGCCGAATGTTCATCGTGTTACGTAACGCTCGCCTTGAACGGCGCGAGAAGGGAGCGGTTGGGAGCGTCCGTTCTCGAACGTGCTGTTGGAGCGCACGTTACTTGACGTCCTCGAGCTTAACGCCCCGACCTGCACGGAAGCTAGCGCGAGCCTGTTCGACGCGCTGTATGAACCGCGGGTCATGTTCGAGTCGGTAGTCGAACCAGTCGTCCTCCGATTTGAACCCGATCAGCACGCCCGCCGGTTTGCCGTGGCGCGTGATGACGACATCCTGTGTCTCGGCTTCCCGAAGAAAGCGAGACAAGTCGTCTTTCACTTCGGAAAGGGACACTTCCTTCATTTTGGACTTCCGAATCGCGCTGGCCATGACTCAGCCTCCGGTTTGGGCACGATCGCTCCAACGTCAGCGGCTACCGGCGCGCGCCGCTTTTGCGCGCGTCCGCGTGGGCCGCTTTGTTATACCTCGCCCCTTGCCAGCGGCGCGAATGAGCGTGCGTAGAGCCTCGTTCACAGCCACTGAGTTCTTGAATATCTCGTGGACGTCCGGCTCGATGACGACTACGTTACTGCTCTCAAGGTAACGCTTGTAGTATTGGCCTCGGACTGCGCCTGAGAAGTCGTATTCAGGCCGCATGTCCGGTTCGGCGGCGCGTAGGGCTTTAGGTTTCATAGTCTTTGCGTTCATGTGATGTGGCTCGGCGAGCCGAAATAATGCGAATGGTATCCCCTTGCTCGATATGACACACGACAAGTAGTTGTCCGGCGCTCGACCGCCCAATTGTGATGAGGCGTTCTTCGCCGATCGAATGATCTGGGTCTGGAATCGTCCCAGCCAGCGGATCACCGAAGACCGTAGTGGCTTCCTGAAACGCCACGCCATGTGCAAGGAGGCTCTCTTCCGCCCTCGTGGGATCCCAGGTGAACTGCATTTATCGTGGCGTGGGTCCTACTTGGCGAGGTCTAACGTTCGCGTTAACCGGCGCGCGACGCCTTATCGCGGGTCCGTGTTGAACGCGTGGTTAGAGGTCGACCTGAGTGATGCTCCGCATATGCGTCAAGTAGCCTGCGGATCATGCGTTGATATTGAGTATTGTGTCTACGCGCCTCGTTCTTGAAGAACTCGACGCTGCGCTTACTCAGGGAAATGGTTACCTTCACCCCTTCGTCTCGGAATACGAGATCCTCAGGCCGCGGCAGGAAGTCAGGAACGATCCTGAGATTTCCGAGGGGCTCATCAGTGTATTTAATTCTGTCGCTCATAAATTCGCCTTCCTTTGCGCCAATAGCCAGCTCCGTGAATACGGATTAGGCCCTCGCGGTAGGTGAAGCGAACCGTGAGGACTCCTGCACCAACCTGCCCAAAGCAGAAATACCGCCGTTCACTGGAACCGTGGGAGAGGTCTTCCGCGATGACGCGCTTGGGGTCGGCAAAAGCAAGCTGCGCCAGCGCGAAGGAAACCCCGTGTTTCCTCTGGTTCTTGTTGTCTTTGTCCTGGTCCCAGTCGAACCGGGTCTTCGCCATCGACCAAGACTAGCAGAAATATGGCCGGTAAGCCATACGATTATATGGCTAAGAGACCAGAGATGTGGCGACCTCTAACGTTCGCGCTGAGCCGACGCCGAGGAGCGCAGCGACGAGGGGACCGCAAGCGAGCGAAGCCCGCTTGCGGCGGTCGGCTCGAGCGCGCTGTTATATGGCACCTGTAGCCATGGGGCGTACGTGCTCAGTACGTGCAACGACGACTCAAGGACAAGTGTTCTCTTAGCCGACATACCCATTTGCGTTCAGCCACGGATAGATAATGGCGATTGCGATGCCAACGATTAGCGGCAGAAGGCCTACCGTCGCCATTACCCATGCCTCTTTCTTGAACATGTTTAGGAGGTCCGTTGACGTGCCATATAACGTTCCCGGCAACCGGCGCGCGCGCCCCTTGGCCACGTGCGAGGTACGGCGCTTCCGCGCGCGTCCGGGTTGGCCGGGGGGTTAGCCTGCAAATCGTCAATGCGCATGACCGGACGGAACAAAGTCTTCGAGGATTTGGTACAGCTCCTGAGCCTGGTAGGTCTCCATGTCGAGGCCAAAGTGGACCGTATCTAGGTCTTCGAGGACCTCAGCCATGCGGTTCGATAGCGCCCGCAGATTCACGACTTGATGCTTCTTCGTCGAGGGCCGGCCTTTCGTGTCGATCGGATAACGATACGCGTACGAACCGGGATCAATCTCAGCCCAGTCCTTGCACAGTGAGGCTACGGTTGTCTTGAGACGACCTAACATTTCGTCGTTCGGGAAGAGCAATGAGAGTACTTTGCCGGCGGTTAGCGACAGGCTGACAAGGTCGTGATTGTTCTTCAGTTGCTCATTTATTTCGTCCATACGTCGAAATGCTGCTAGCTCGACACCGCCGTAGATGATGTGCTTCAGGGATAGCTCGAGGGCGTGCCTATATAGAAAAACGACTGGGTACGCCTCGTAGTCTGGAAACCTCTGGGCATCGAGGAGCGATGCCGCAAGACGGTTGGCCGCCAGCGTGTAGCCCTTAGCGAATGCACCGAAGTCGCCTTTGGGGTCATTCGTGAACGAGATCACAAAGCTGCTCATGTCGCTGATCTCGTCGAATGGCATGGGCCGATCCCTTTGCAGGCTAACGTCCGCAGCCACCGGCGCGCGGCTGCGATGGCGAAAAGAAGAACACCGCTTCCCGCGCGTCCGGGTGGGCTGCGCGGTTAGAACGCGAACAAAACGCGAAGCTTGATAAGCGCAAACAAACCCCCGAATGTGACATTTAAGAACACCAACGCGGTGAACGCAAAGGCAACGAGGTACCGATCGTCACTCAAATGCGCGATCTTCGCAGACACATTTCGTAGACACTCGAACAGCGCAACGGAAAGCACGAGCGCACCGAAAAGAGCGATGGATACATACGTGCTGAGGCGCCAGGCCGAAAAAGGAAACGCGATCCAAGCAGGAGCTGCAACCACCACTAGCGCCACGAGCGAAGCGATTCCCGTCAGTACGACAGCTCCGCGTTTCGGGCCAAGGCTGGCGAGGAAGGCCATACGTGCTTTCCGCGTTCTAACTAGTAATGAACGTCAACCGAACAATGCTAAAACCATATGCCAGTATATGCAAAGCTATACCCGTATATGGAACCATATGCCGCTATATAGGGTCGCGTTTGCACCGGCGCGGTGCCTATCCGGTGATCACCCGATGACGGGTTTCCATCCGGCTCCCTTCCGCGCTGAACGCGCGAGCGGGAGAGCCGTGAACACCACGCGCGGCGGCGCGGTCAGGAATCGAACTTCTTGAAGAGAACCGGGGCGAGAGCCACCAGCATGGCGAGTATGAGCGCGGCCAAGGGCGCGCCGCGCGCCATGTTCCCCAGGGGAAGAACGACGAAGACCAAGACGAGTATCCAGGCGGGCAGGGCGCGGCTGTACTTGAGGTAGGCGAGAAACCCTGCGGGGACTTGGACGCGCTTCCCCCGCTCCGAGCGGTCCCTCTGCGCCGCCCTTTCCTCGAGCCAGATCAGGAACACGTAGAGCTGCCCCACCACTCCGCACAGCCACACCGCCGCACCGAGAAGCAGGGCGAAGAACCTCAGCCACAGCGGCGGGTCGTAAGTCAAGCGGGCGGTCCTGAACATGACGTCGATGGAGCATATCGTGCTGACGAGGAAGAACACGAGAACCACGGGAAGCACGGCCCATATGCGGGATACGATGTAGTCGCGGAAGACCTCGTCGTTCCGGAATTTGAGCGCGAAGTCGCGCGCGTCGCGCAACACCCTGCGCGGGCGCAGCTGGTCGAGCATGTCGTCCGCCGCCGCGCGCAACTCGCGCTCGTCGAGCCTCATTCCGCGTATCCGCCAACGAAAGATCTTCACGGAAGGCATCCTAAAACCATCCGCGGACCCATGCAAATGTCATGGGGCCTGGGCCGTGCACTACGCACGCCCGCCGCCCTCCTGCGGCCCCGCGACGAGCGCCGCCATCGTGTAAGCTTCGGCGCATGAAAACCATCGCCATCGAAGAGCATTTCATCACGCCGATGTACCGGCAGAAGGTCGCCGCGAACGAATTCCGGAATTTCTATCTCAGCTCCCGCAGCGAGCAGATCGGGCACGACATCGTCGAGCAGAATTCGGACCTCGGCGCGAAGCGCCTCGCGCACATGAACGCCGCCGGAATCGACGTGCAGGTGCTCTCGTTCGGCTCGCCCGGGCCGCAAGGCTTCGGCGCGGACGTCGCGATCCCGATGGCGAAGGAGGCGAACGACCTCGCGCACGAGGCGGTCAAGGCGCACCCTGACCGCTTCGCCGCTTTCGCCGCGCTCGCGACGGCCGACCCGGGCGCCGCGGCCGATGAGCTCGGGCGCTGCGTCACGCAGCTCGGCTTCAAGGGCGCGATGATCCACGGCCACACGCAGGGGAGTTTCCTCGACGAGAAGAAATACTGGGTCATCTTCGAGCGCGCCCAGGCGCTCGACGTGCCGCTCTACCTGCACCCCACGCTCCCCCACCCGGACGCGGTCAAGGCCTATTTCCAGGGATACGAGGACCTCGCCCGGGCGGGCTGGGGTTTCGCGGTGGATACGAGCTGCCATTTCCTGCGGATCGTCTTCTCCGGGGTCTTCGACGCCTACCCGCGCCTCAGGATCATCCTCGGGCATCTGGGTGAAGGATTGCCTTTTGCGATGCACCGGCTGAACGATCACACCTGGCGCGCTGCCGCGCGAAGGGGTCTCAGGAAGACGCCGCTCGAATACCTGAGGGACAACCTGCTCGTCACCACGAGCGGCAACTGGTTCGAGCCCGCGTTCCAGTGCACGCTGCTCGCGCTCGGCGCGGACAACATCCTCTTCGCGGTCGACTGGCCCTACGAGCCCAACACCGCGGGAATGGAATTCCTGAAAAAGCTTTCGATCAGCGACTCGGACCGCGAGAAGATCGCGCACCGCAACGCCGAGCGCATCCTGCGGATGTAATGCGGCGCCCGGCTAGCGGTCAGGCTTGGGCGTGACGTGGCCGCACTTTCCGCAGGTGCGGTGCGATTCCTCCGAATAGAACTCCTCGTAGACGCGCGACACCGGGTCCTCGCGGTAGTCGGCGACGTGCCGGACCGCTTCGTAGAGCTCGGCGTGGCACTTCTCGCAATACCAGAAAAAGCGGTCCCTCTCGTCGGAGCGGCGCTTGCGCTCCAGCACGAGCAGGAACGAGTCGGGCGAGAAGCGCGGCGAGTGCCGCACGCCGGCCGGGCAGTAGATGATCTCGCCCTCGCGGACGAGCGCCACCTTCTCCGCGCCGTCGTGCGTGAGATAGTGCAGGTTCATCTCGCCCTTGATCATGTACATGACCTCGTCGCTCGGATCCGCATGGAACTCGCTGCGGTGCGCTCGCCCGCGAGCGACGAAGGCGATGGTGTCGGGCGCCTGCCAGAGAATGCTCACCGGCCTGACGCTCTTCCGGATGCCCTCGGAAACCTCCGCGAGGCTGACTGCCTTGAGTTCTGTCATTTGCGTCCTTGTTCCCGTTCCAAATCCCTTACGCTGTCACGTCGGAGATTGTAAGCGCAAGGGATGGGTAAACGGTAAGATCGCAACACTGTTGGTTCTCGGCAAATGAAAACAGCGAACGCGGCTGCGACCCTCGCTAGCGTCGTCTTTCTGAAAATCCAGGAGTTCGCCCGCAGGCCGGTCCAGGAACAGGCGCGCCTGAAGGCGCAGCTCGAAGCCGTGGTGGCGGTGACCACCGCGGAGCTCGCGCCCGCGAGCCGCATCGTGCTCGACGCCGCGGACGGCGCCGCCATCGTGGTTCTCGGCGATCCGAAGGGAGCTTTGCAATTGGCCGCGCGCGCTCTCGCCGCAACGGCGGCGGGGCTGCCCCTGTGCGTCGGGGTCAATCACGGTGCCGTGCAGCTGGCCTCGGCGGGACGGGACGACGACGGGCTGATCGGCGACGGCATCGCGGTGGCGGCGAGCGTCGCCGAGTTCGCTTCGCCCTCGCGCCTGCTGATGTCGCGGTCCTTCCGCGACGCCATGGCCGATGCTTCGCCGGGGCTCGAATCCGGCCTTTTTCCGGCGGGGGTTTTCACCGACGCGGGGCTTCGCACCCACGAGCTGTTCGGCCCGGACGGGCGGGTCGCCGAGCGAAGGCGGACGCGCTACCTCGCGCTCAGCGTCGCGGCCGTGATCGGGCTCATCGGGGCCGGCATCGCGGCCCGCGTGTCGGCCGAGGGCCCTCAGAAGTTCGTCGACGGCACGGTTGTCAAGATCCGGCAGGCGATCGGCGCGGGCGAGAGGTACCTGGGCGGCGTGATCGAGAGAGTCCGATGGCCAAAAAGAAGCTGACCAAGATCGGCCGCTACAAGATCCTCGGCGAGCTGGGCCGCGGCGCGATGGGAGTCGTCTACGAGGCCGAGGACCCGGCTCTCGACCGCATCGTCGCGCTGAAGACCATCATCCTTTCGGACGACGCGGAAGGGCGCAAGGAGTACCACAAGCGGTTTTTCCTCGAGGCCAAGGCCGCGGGGAAGCTCACCCATCCCCGCATCATCACCGTCTACGATTTCGGGGAGGAAGGCGACCTCGCCTACATGGCGATGGAGCTCCTCAAGGGCGTCGAGCTCCGCGCCAGGATGCTGAAGGGCTCGATCTCCACCGTCGAGGCGGTCGATATCGCCGAGCAGGTCGCCGACGGCCTGGGCTACGCGCACGAGCGCGGAGTCGTCCACCGCGACATCAAGCCGAGCAACATCATGCTGCTGCCGCGCGGTCAGGTGAAGATCATGGACTTCGGGATCGCGCGCGTGCGCGTCGCCGATCACAAGACGAGCACGGGCGTCGTGCTCGGCACGCCCCGATACATGTCTCCCGAGCAGGTGGCGGGATCGCCCGTCGACCACCGGTCGGACATCTTCTCGCTGGGGATCGTGCTCTACGAGATGCTCGCCCGCGCGTCGCTGTTCGCGGGCGCGGACACGCCGCAGATCATGCACAACGTCGTCCACGTCGAGCACGTGCCGCCCTCGCGGCTGAATCGCGAAGTGCCGGCGATGCTCGATTTCGTGATCGCAAGGGCGCTCAAGAAAGACCCCGCGGTGCGCTACCAGGACGTGTACGAGCTCGCCGCCGACCTGCGCAGCTGCCTCGCCGAGCTCGGCGGCCGCGAGCGCGCGTCGGAGAAGGGCGCGGACGAGGATCAGGACGTCACCAAGACGGTGAAGCTCGATGTGGACACGGAGAAGACGCGGCTCGCGCCTGCGGCGCGCGCGATCGGCTCCGACACGCGCCTTCCCCTGTCGCGGCAGTTCGACTCTTCCGCGGCCCTCAGACGGCTTTCCGCTCCCACGAAGCGCGATCGCGAGCTGCTCGCCCGGCCTCCGCGGCCGGTCGGTTTCTTCCGCCGGCTCAGAAACGATCCCGGGCCGCGGCTGCTGTTCATCGCGGCGCTCGCCGCGGCGCTCGTCGGCGGCGCGATCGCGTTCGCGTGACCCCGATCGCGCGTCCCTATTCCGCCTTGATGCCTGCCGCTTTCACCAGCGCGGCGTTCGCGGCGATCTCCTCGCGGATATAGGCGTTGAACTGCTCGGGGGTGTAGTCCATCGGCTCGGCGCCGAGCCGCGCCATCTTCTCGCGCACGTCGCCCGCACGCAGCGCCTTCACCGTTTCCGCATGGAGACGGTTGACGACCTCGCGCGGCGTCCTCGCCGGCGCGAACATGCCGACCCAGAAATTGTAGTCGGAGTCGGGAACGCCGGCCTCCAGCGTGGTGGGAAGGTGCGGAAGCGCGAGCGAGCGCTTAGTGCTGCCCACCGCGAGAGCGACGAGCTTGCCGTCCTTCAGAAGCGGCAAGATCGCGTTGACAGGGCAAAAATAGAAATCCACGCGGCCGGTGATGATCTCGGTCAGCGCTTCCGGCGAGCCCTTGAAAGGAACGTTGACGGTCTCGATGCCGGCGCCGAGACGAAAGCGCTCGGCGTTGAGATGCGTCGCGCTGCCGATGCCGACCGACGCGGAGTTCATCGCGCCCGGCTTTGCTTTCGCCGCGGCGACGAGCTCCTTCACCGAGCGAATGCCCTTCGAAGGAGCCATCACCAGCACATTGGGCAGCAAAGCGAGAGGCACGACGCCGGTGAGGTCGCGAAGCGTATCGTACGGCAGGTCCTTGTACGTGGACGGTGTCACCGTGTACGAGGAGGAGTGCACGAAAAGCGTGTAGCCGTCGGGAGCGGATTTCGCCACCAGCGCCGCGCCTATGGTGCCGCCCGCGCCGGGGCGGTTCTCGATGACGATCGGCTGCCCGAGCTGGGGCGAGAGCCTTTCCGTCACCGTGCGCGCAATGATGTCGGTTCCGCTCCCCGGGGTGAACGGGACGATGATCCTGATCGTCTTCGCCGGCCACGTCTGGGCCTGCGCGCCGACATGCAGGGCGCAAAGGGCCAGCGTGGCGATCGATCTACCTAGGCTGCTCATCCCGTATTAGGGAAGCCTTAGGCCTCATGCTTTTCGCTCATGGGTCTGATCTCCCTTGCTCCATAACGACAGCGCCAGACCGACGATCATTAGAGCGAGAAGCCCGAGGTTTATCAAATAACCGGGTGGTGAACCCGTCGTGTCAATGGGCATGATCTGCAGAATCAGTTTTCTACTCAAGTGCTCCAGCAAGAGCAGCGCGAACATGAAAGGGATCATCGCGCGATATCGAACCAGCACCAAAACACAGAGCAAGCAGATCATGAGCTGAGACAGGCCCCAGAGCGCGAAAAGAGAAACTACGGTCCGCGCGCCGGCGGGTGTGAATGTGTCCAGGGGGATCCCGTCGGCGGAGCTCGCCGCGGTGTACCCGTTGAAGATCGTGCCCAGGCTAATGCCGGCTTTCATGAGTACGAGCAGGCCAAAGAGCCAGAGAGCGAGCTTGTAACCGCCATATGTGTTGTCCACCTGCCGAGGAAGAATCCGGTCAAACATGACAATCCTCCTATTGCGGTACGACCTTACATGAGGCCTAACGCTCCGCTTCAGCGGCGGGCCGCGCAGCGGACCGTCCGCTGCAACCGGTGGTTAGGCCGCTTCACTCACGCACGTAGCGCAAGTGCGTGGCAGCGGGACTATCAACAACCCTGTCAATGCGAAACTGCGGCCCGGGCTCGCGCAGGTTCTCGAAGAGACGCCGCCCACCGCCGAACAGCACGGGCGCCAAGGCGATTTCAAGCTCGTCCACGACACCCATGTTCAGGTACTGCTGGATCACATCCGCTCCACCCGCGATGCGAATATCGCGACTGCCCGCGGATTCCCGAGCGAGCTCAAGGGCACGCTCCGGCCCGCCATTGATGAAGCAAAAGGTCGTCCCACCCGGGCGGACCCAGGGTTCGCGCTTCGCGTGGGTAAGAACGTATACCGGTGTGTGAAACGGAGCCTCCTCAGGCCAAGCGCGCTCGCCCTGGTCGAACATGCGCTTGCCCATAATGTTGGCACCGATGCGCTCCGTGGTGTTGCGAAGCATGTCATTGACGGGGCCGGTCTCTCCCCCTGGTCCGAGCTTGAGGTTCTCGCGGAAGTACTGCTGGTTGAAGATCCAGCGCATCAGCGCACCCCACTTAGCGCCCCAGTTCTTGTACTCAGGCTTGTCCCAATTCTCCATGGTCATTCCTTCGGGTGCCATGTAGCCATCGAGGCTAAGCCCGATGTTGACGAATAGCTTGCTCATGATTCTCCTCTCGCGACTCGCGATGTCGGCCTGACGTCGGAAATCAGCGGCACGCCTGCGCGCATCCGCTCTGGATTGAGGAGTTAGGCAGCTCAATCACCGCTTACTCGGCAGGTTCAACAGGAAATCGTACCGCGGCAACGCCCGAAGCCGGAGATCGTCCTCCAATGCCAATTCCCGCAGTGCATAGGGATCGTACTTGGTTAACGAGATGGTTTCTTTTTCGGTCTTCAAATAGATATGCGGCGGGTCGCTATCCATCGGCAGTGGGAATAGAACTTCACCAACCATCCGCTCTTCCCGATCTTGGTTGTTGCGGTCCCGGAGCCGCATTCGGCGGGGGGGTGAAAATACGGCGTGGACAAATGAATCCGAGCCCAGTATCCGAGCCCAGGTTTCGTCCGAGACGGCGTATGCCGTGGAGTTGACCGAGGAGGATTCCGCAATCGCGATGAGCTTCGTGGCCAACCTTTCAGGATGCGCTATGCCGAGCTCGCGCTTATCTCGAACCACTCGGACCTGAACGTCCGCGGCATACACCCAAGTAATACTGCCCAAGGAAGCTGCGGCAAAAATTATGTATGCGGATATACGCATATGCTGCCTAACGTTTGACATGAGCGGCGGGCGCCAGCAGGCGCAGCCTGATGTTGCACGTCCGCTCGATGGAAGGGTTAGAGCGCGCTTCGCCCATGGCCTCAGACTTCCAATTCCATGAGCTGTTCCCCGGGCTCCACCTGACGCTTGACATGCTCCTCCGGTGACGCAAGCTTGAAGCTCAGCCCTTCCAGCAGGCGCTCGGAGCGGTAGTTTTCGCGCTTGGACACAGCAGAGACCGTACGAACTTGGTAGTGCTCTACGAGTTCGCCGATCATCGCCCGGACAGCTTGACTTGCCAAGCCGCGACCCCAATAGGCACTTGCAAGTACGTATGCGATGGCAGCGCGACCGTTCGAGCGTACCGAGGCTTGAACATAGCCGATGAGCTCGGAGGTTGGAAGGCGAATGACCCAGTTGAGCCATTGTTCCTGACCATCCGTAGATCGCCTCGATTCGAGCCTGGCAAACCGGGCGCGCAACCACTCGACAGACGCCGGTGGTTCGTTCTCGTACTCGTAGATCGCTGGGTCGCTGAGGATAATGAACATTTCCTCGGCATGAGCCTTCACCTGTGGCTCGAGCGTGAGACCGGCGCTCTCGATGACGTGCATTTGCGCGCTCTAACGTTCGCGTTGAACGGCGCGAGCAAGGGAGCGCAGCGACGCTTGCGAGCGTCCGCTTTCGAAACGCGCTGTTAGCCGCGCCCTTTGGGATGACGTGCGGCGTCTAGGGCGATACCGACAAACAGGAGCGCGACGACGACCAGCAGCACCGCGACTACGGTCTCCATGGCTATAGCCCCTTCAACGATTGAATCTGGCGCTTAATGAGCCGATGCAGCAGGAAGATACCGAGACTCAAGCCTACCACAGCAATGACAGCAGCCCATAACAATAGTGTCGTTGCTTCCCCGACGTTGGAAATGAGCCAGCCGAAAGTAGTGATATCGGTTACCACGAGGATCCCAAGCCAGACCTTCAAGTACGCGATTTCCTCCTTCACAACGTCTAGCTCGGACATGATCGCTTAGGGCCCGGTGAGCGTTTGACGAAGGATACACGAGGCCCGTGGAACCTGATGATCTGGGCGCGCGCTAACGTGCTAGCTCAGCGGACGGCCGCTTGCGGCCGGTCCGCTGCAGCGACGGGTTGGGCGACGCAAGCAAAAGCCCGCGGCTCACTTCGAGCTCCGAACGGGCTGCCACGAAGCCCTTGCAGGCATCACCCGGACATCGCTGATGAGAGCGCGCTCATTGGAGCCGTCGGCTTCGATCACCCAAATTTCGGCGGTTCCGCTTCGGTTGGTGTCGAAGAGCAGCTTGGTGCCGTCGGGCGACCAAACGGGATTGTCGTTCGATGCAGGAGCCGGCGTTCTGGTGAGCTGCGTCTTGTTGCGGCCGTCCTGATCCATGACCCAGATCTGGCCGTAGGCGTGCTCGATCCCCGCCCAGTAAGCAATCCGCTTGCCGTACAGCCACGCCGGAGCATTGGCACTGCTGCCCTTGGGCGTGTAATCATTTTTCACCGGAAACGTCAGTTGCTTCTTTTGCGTTCCGTCGCTGTTCATGACCCACAGCTGGCCAAACCCTTTCTCGTCGCCCGACCAGAAGGCGATCTTGTCACCCTCCGGCGACCAGACCGCGGCGGAGTTGCTGCCTTGCTTCGTCAGTTGCCGTTCCGAGCCACTCGCCAGGTCTACAACGAAGACTTGCCGAACGTTCCCGAGTTGCCGGAAGAAGGCCAGCTTCTTGCTGTCCGGCGACCACGCGGGTAGGAAGCCGACAGTGATCCTTCGTTGCGCGGTTCCATCCTTCCCCAGGATCCAGATCTCCGGAGCGTCGTTGATAAGCCGCATGCAGGCGATCTTGTCTCCGTCGGGCGACCAGACCGGCCAGAGGTAACCGCCGGGGCCCGCTGTGAGCTGCTTGCGGCTCTTCCCATCGGGATTCACAGTGAAGATGTGTGCGTCCGGCCAAGGTTCAGGACCGAGTTTGCTCCCCGGAGCATCGGCGAAGGCGATTAGACCGTTACTGCGCAGCCGCACTTCGTCTTGCGCGCCCGACGCCGCTCCCACATTGGAGAGCCCGAGGATTCCAATGATCAAGAGTACTCGAGCGAACATAGTCCTCTTCACATCACCCAGCGCCGCCCAACGTTCGCGGCCACCGGGCCGACGAGAAGACGGATGCGGTAGGTACGCCGCTTCAGAGGCTCCGGGTGGGGCGCGTGGTTAGGCATCCTTTTTCAAGATCCCAGCCATAGATGCGCTGTATAACATGACGATTTTACGGGCAGCGGTAAGCTACACCCTCTCTAAACTTTGTGCCAAGGACGGTATTTCCGTCGAGTCCGACTGCTCTATTAAGTAGCTCGATCTCAACGTTCCAGTTGGAGATCGAGCGTCCTGCGGATACCTTGCCAACAGCTTTACAAGCTGCGACATCGGCAGCTTTTAGCGTGAACTTTACCCGATCAGCGCCAGGTGCGAGTAGCGAGTCGTCGCGCAGCTCATTCTTGATGCTCTTGACCACACCATGTTGGTCGACCGCAATGATTGCCTCCTTTAGGTTGTACAGGAGCGCGACCCTACGTCTGACGGCGAGTTCCGAATAGAGGTAGACAAGTGCTTCATGGGCCTCCTTTTCGATCAACGGGTATCGGTAGTAACCAACGGGCTTACCGAGAAGGGCGACAACTTGGGCCCGCGTGGATTGGCCTTGCTTGAGGCGTTCGAGCAAAGTCATGTCAAAATCTGTCGTATCGCTCGCCCAAGAGGATCGAAAATCGTAGCCGACGAGAATGTCATCGACGAAGTAATATCTTGCTGAGCGTGACGCCGAAAAGCCCGGTTTGTAAGACTTATCGGATGAGTCAAACTGTTGAGAGTACATGACTGCGTGCACATGTTTGTCCCGAAATATTCTGTCCCAGATTCTGCGCGGGTGCCCGTAGTGACTAGCGACTTCGGTCAAAGTGGTTCGCCCAAGCACAAACGAGTCCGACGTGGATCTCACTACCGGCCCATCCGCACATCCGGCGATGAAGAGAACGATGATGAATATCGAGAACCTGCTGTTCTTTGTCATTTTCGAAATGATGCCTAACGTCCGCGGCCACCGGGCCGACGAGATGAAGAATGCCACAACGAGCGTTGCTTCAGAGGCTCCGGGTGGGCCGCGCTGTTAGGTGCCATCGCTGCTATTCATGTTGAGGACCTTGCGTCAGGTGCAACGGTATCCTTGCGCAGGACGGTATACAAAGCCGCGCCCGCTATTACGCCAAGCGGTCCCTCGAGAGCGTATATAGCAACGCGGAGGTTCGAGGTGTCGGTAGGCACGCCCCCGACGATCACAAAGGCTATGGGCACCAATACAAACAGTGCTAGCGCCCAAAGCGACCCAGGAAGGGACCATCGTGCGGCAGCGGCACCAGCGCAGACGGATGTCAGAAATCCAATTCCTTGAACGTACAGCCACTCTCCGGAATTCGGGCTATATGGTCCAGGAGGAGGTGAGTACGGTTCGCCGTAAATAGCTGCCCAAACAAATGGCCGAAGCAACCAGTAGAGCAGCGTCAAGGCAACGAACGAGGCGCAGTACGCGATTAGACCGGCGCCTACAGCGCGCCAAAAACTGCGTGCGCGAATCGAGAGCAATCCCATGGCACCTAACGTTCGCGCCCAGCCGCGCGCGGCTGCGATGATTGACCAAGGTGCGCTGCTTCCCGCGCGTCGGCCTGAGGCGCGCTGTTAGAACGCTCTGGCCCTACGAAGCTAATAAGCCTGTGGACCCACGCAGCCGAGCGTAAGAAATAGAAACCAAGCACTCCGTCAAAGACGAAGAAGGCTACCGTGCTCACAAGCTGTGGCATAGCGACGGAAACGCGGTGGCCTTCCGAACTGATCGTACCCCACTCTCCCAGATATGCGATCCAGGCGACAGCACTGATGATTTCCGGCACATACAGCACAGCGCGAACTAGCAGGATGAAGCCGGTGCTGCGAACTACAACCCAGATTAGATCGTCCTTAGTCATAGCGTGTCCGATTCACTGAGCGTTCTAACGTTCGACATGAGCGGACCGCGGAGGCTGGCGCAGCCAGCCGTAGTGGGTCCGCTCGATGGAGGGGTTAGGCCGCTCACGCATCATCGCTGCACGACTCGGCCAAACGAGAAGTCGGCTGCCGGCGCACAACGCAGTTAGCGGGTTGCGAAGGCATGGCCTCAGGCACCGTGCTCGGACATGCCGCGCTGTTGCCGGATTGGGGCGCTCCGGTGCTGGAATACCTGCACACAGAGCCTTCGATTCGAACGGCCACAACTTTGCCCCGCTGAAAGTAATAGCGCATGAAGTCGATCGGAGCACCATTTGCGCCCGCTTCGCCGGGTGCATATAGCCAAATGGTTTGGCATCCATTGAAGCCTTCTCCCAGAGTTGCTCTGCGAGGGTAGACCCTGAACAGCTGCGCATGCACACCGCCTTCGCCGGCAGTCGACGGCGGGCTCGCCACGTGGCAGGTGGCGTCTGAGTTTGCGAGCGGATCGTTCGCGCATGCAGGTGCAAGCAGTGCGACCAGCAGAAGGGCGAACCAATTGCGCATCCTCATGTGAAGCGGCCTAACGTTTTGGTGAACGGCGGGCCAGCACGATGAGTAATGATGGCACGGCGCTGACGGCCCGTCCGTTCGACCTAGAGTTAGAACTCATACGTTCGCTACGAAAATTCAGCTGACAATTTCACCTGAGGCAGGCGGAACGCGTTCCGCGCCAACCCCCAAGCAGTTTTCCCGCTATTTTTTCTCTGGCTCTCTCTGTCGCTTGTACGATTCATAATTAGTGTCCGTTTTACTCATGCACCGGTCAAACTCCGCCTTGTCAGGAATCCGGCTGCATTGGTTACGCTGCCACGCTTGAGCCGTGCCGTAAGCCTGTTCTGCGGTGCATCCCGCCAAGGACAACGCTACGAGCAAAGGCATCGAGATGAATATCGCTTTCGTTTTCGCTTCTCGACTAAAGTGAGTTCTAACTAGTAATGAACCTGATCCCGGACATCCTAAAACCATACATCGGTATATGCAAACATCTACCGGTATATGGCACCATATGCCGCTATATATTCGGGTTCCATTTTTCCCGGGAAATTATTCGACGACCCGGCCGTGCAGTCCCAAGGTGCGGACCGCATCCCAGGAGAGTTCCCACAACCGCTGTCGCGGCCTCCAGATGCCGCCCGCGCGCTTGACTGCTGCGCGCAGTTCGCTCTCTTTCCAATCGATCCGAACGCCGACGAGGTCGTGGTCGTTGCGGCGCGGTTTGCGCGCGCGACCCGCCCACGCGACGTCCTCGACGATCAGCTCTGCGGTCTTGACGCGTCTCCCGCTCGCTCGGTCGTATCGATAGCGGACGCAGACCAGCCGCTCGCCGTAGCGAGCGAGCAGCTTTTTCGTGCCTGACATCCCCGGGCGCAGGGTCAGCCTGATTTCCATCGGATCCCTCGGTTTTTGAACGCGCGAGGCGGAGAGCCGTGCACAGGGCGCGGGGCCGACGGGTTCTTGCCTTATGATACGGCCTCACTCCGGGGATCGCACCTTGAAGGCCGCTCCGTTCGAATACGCCCGCGCCGCTTCGCTTTCCGAGGCTTGCGCGTTGCTCGCGACGCACGGCGACGGCGCGAAGCTCCTCGCGGGCGGCCAGAGCCTCGTGCCGATGATGGCGATGCGGCTGGTGCGCCCCGCCTGGCTCATCGACATCAACGAGATCGCTGCCCTGAAATTCGTCGCAGTCGAAAAAGACGCCGTACGCACCGGCGCCTGCGCGCGGCAGTGCCTGGTCGAGCGCGACGACGCGCTTGCCGCGAGCGTGCCGCTTCTTCGCCAGGCGCTCTCCTGGGTGGGCCACGGTCAAACGCGAAATCGCGGCACGGTGGGCGGCAGCCTCGCGCACGCCGATCCTTCGGCCGAGCTGCCGCTCGTCGCGCAGGTGCTGGGAGCGCGCATGTTGCTGCGTTCGGCGAGAGGAACGCGCACGCTCGAAGCCGAAAAATTCTTCGCCGGCCCGATGGCGACGAACGCTCGGCCCGACGAATGCCTCGAGGAAATCCACTGGCCGGCGTGGTCCTGGCGGCGCACGGGTTCCGCTTTCACGGAAATTTCCGTGCGCCACGGAGACTTCGCGATGGTCGCGGCCGCGGCCCAGGTCGCGATCGACGGCGACGGGCGCTGCGTGCGCGCGGCATTCGGCCTGGGCGGAGCCGGGGGAACGCCGCTCGCGTTTCCGAAGATCTCGGCACGCCTGCTCGGCACGCGTCTCGAGGACGCGGCAGTGAACGACGCGGCCCACGCCGCGGCAGCCGAAACGGAGCCCGGCAGCGACCTCCACGCGAGCGCCGAATATCGCCGTCACCTCGCCGGCGTGCTCGCGGCCCGTGCGCTGCGCGAAGCGCGCGAGAGAGCGAGAAGCCAGTGAGCGAGACGCTTCACGCAGTTTCCGTCGAGGTCAACGGCAAGCCGCGATCGGCCCAGGTGCCGGCGCGCCTGTCGTTGGTGGACTGGTTGCGCGAAGACCTTTGCCTCACCGGCACGCACGTCGGCTGCGAGCACGGCATCTGCGGCGCGTGCTCTGTGATGCTCGACGGGGAGCCGGTAAGGGCCTGCCTCATGTACGCCGTGCAGGCGCACGGCCACCGCGTCACCACCGTCGAGGGTCTCGCGGAGCCCGACGGCTCGATGAGCGTGCTGCAGGACAGCTTCTGCGAGACGCACGGCCTGCAGTGCGGCTACTGCACCCCCGGCATGCTGATCGCGTCGCAGGGCTTGCTCAATTCGAACCCGCGCCCGACCGAGGAGCAGATCCGCGATGCGATCGGCGGGAACCTGTGCCGCTGCACCGGCTACCAGCAGATCGTCGAGGCGGTTCGGCTCGCCGCGGAGCGGATGAGAGCCAAATGAGTGTCCCGGAAAAGAGTCCATACCGCTACATCGGCGCAAGGCGGAGGGCGAAGGAGCATCCACGCTTCGTCTCCGGCCGCGGCCGCTTCGTCGCCGATGTCGCGCTCCCCGGGATGAAGCACGTGGCTCTGGTCGCCTCCCCGCACGCGGCCGCGCGCATCGTCTCGATCGACACCAAGGCCGCGCTCGCCGCGCCGGGCGTGCTCCATGTTCTCTCGGGGGAGGAATTCTGCGCGAACACCGATTCGCTCGCGATCGGGGTGGACGCGCCCAAGGTGACGCGCTTCGCGCTCGCGAGGAGCGCGGTGCGCTACGCCGGCGAATGGGTGGCGGCGGTCGTCGCCGATTCGCGCGCGCTCGCCGAGGATGCGGCAGAGCTCGTCGAAGTCGAATACGAGCCGCTGCCGCACGTGATCGATGCCGAAAAAGCGCTCGCCCCGGGGGCGCCGCTCGTGCATCCCGCACACGGCTCGAACCTGCTCTACCACCGCAAGTTCGTGTGGGGCCCGGTCGAGGAGGCGTTCGCGAACGCCGAGCACCAGATCGCCTTCCGCGCGGTCTGGGGCCGCAGCGCCACCGTGCCGATCGAGACCTTCGGCGTCGCCGCGCGGTGGGACGCCGGCACCGGAATCCTCGACGTCTGGGCCTCGATCCAGATGCCCAAGTTCCCCGACCAGCTCGCGCGCGCCCTGCGCCTCCCGGGCAACGCGGTGCGCGTGCACCACGACGTCGATGTCGGCGGCAGCTACGGCGTGAAGCGGGGCTTGAAGCACGCCGTGCTGGTCGGCTACCTGGCGCAGAAGCTCGGCGCGCCGGTTCGCTTCATCGAGGACCGGCTGGAGAACCTGAGAGGCGGCGACATGCAGGGGCCCGACCGCTTTTTCGACGTGCAGCTCGCCTTCGAGCGCGACGGAACCATACGCGCGATGAAGATCCGAGCGGTGGACGACGTCGGCGCCTACGCGGGGCGCTCGCCTTTCCAGCTCGGCAAGCCCGTCACCGCGATCTGCGGGCCGTACGCGATCGGCGCGATCGAGTACGAGCCGACCTCGGTCATGACCCACAAGACCCCGCAGGAGGCGGTGCGCGGCTTCGGCCAGTCGCCGACCAATTTCGCGATCGAGCGGGCGATCGACCGCGTCGCGCGCCATCTCGGCATGGACCGCATCGAGGTGCGCAAGAGGAATTTCATCCGCAAGGACCAGTTCCCCTACACCATTCCGAGCGGGTCCACCTACGACTCGGGCGACTACCACGCGGTGCTCGACAAGACTCTGGCCGCGATCGACTACGGCTCGCTCGTGCACGCTCGGGACGAGGCGCGGCGCGCCGGAAGGCTCGCCGGGATCGGCATCGCGAGCTGCCTCGAGCCTTCCGGCGGCAACGCCGCGTTCGAAGTGCTGATGAACCCGAAGAACGAGAACACCACCTGGATGGACTCCTGCCTGGTGCGCGTCGATCTCTCCGGCGCGATCACCGGCGTGATCGGCAACTCGAGCGCGGGGCAGGGGCACGAGTCGCTGGTATCGACCGTGCTGGGAGAGATCCTCGAGCGCGATCCCGAGACGATCCGCGTGGTGCGCGCCGATTCGCTCAGCGCGCTTCCCTCGAACAGCCCGGTCGGCAGCCGCATGGCGATCATGCTGGGCGGCGCCGCCGCGGGCGCCGCGAAGACGATCAAGGAGACGCTGATCGCGATCGCCGCGCACAACTTCGAATGCTCGCCCGAGGACCTCGAATACAGGGACGGAAGCGTCGGCGTGAAAGGCGCCCCCTCGAAGAAATTTTCCTGGGACCAGCTGGTCGAGATCGCGCACCGGAAATTCCACAAGCTGCCGCCCGGCATGGAACCGGGGCTGCAGGCGAAATTCGTGTGGGAAGTGCCGACCGGCGGCGGGCTGCCGACGCCCGAAGGGCGCATCCAGATCTACCCCTGCTACGCCTTCGAGGCGCACGTAGTACTGGTCGAGATCGACCCGGACACCGGCAAGCCCGCGATCCGGAAATACGTCTGCGGGCACGACTGCGGGGTGATGATCAACCCCGACATCGTGCACGGCATGACTTACGGCGGGATCGCGCACGGCATCGGCGCCGCCCTGTACGAGAAGTTCTCGTATACGGAGGACGGGCAGCTCGCGAGCGGCACCTTCATGGACTACCTGATCCCGAGCGCCACGGAAGTACCGGCGCTGGCGATCGTCGACCACTGCACGCCTTCGCCGCTCACCACCTTCGGGCAAAAGGGCTCGGGCGAAGCCGGCTACCTCGGCGCGCCCGCGGCGATCGCGAACGCCGTCAATGACGCGCTAGCTCCCCTCGGCGCTTCGATCGACACCCTGCCGATCTCCCATCTCGCGATCTGGAAGGCGATCGGCCAGCGCAAGAGAGCGGCCTCGACATGAAAAACCTCGTCATCGACGTCCACGCGCACTTCATCCCGAAGCTGCTCTACGCGCGCTACGACGCGAACGTGGCGAAATTTCCCGGAGTCAAGCTGTTGCGCGACGGCAAGGGAACCCGCATGCAGTTTCCGGGCGGCGAGCCGACGCGGCCGATCTCGCCCAAGCTTTCCGATACTGCCGACCGGCGCGCGTGGATGGACAAGAACGGCATCGACCACCAGCTCGTCGGCGGATGGCTGGACAGCTTCGGCTACGAGCTGCCTTCGGGCGAGGGCCTCGCCTGGAGCCGCTTCTACAACGACTGCCTGCACGAGGAGCTGCGCGAAGAAACGCGTTTCACGCCGCTCGCCACCGTGCCGCTGCAGCACGGCGGGCTCGCCGCCGAGGTCCTGTCGGAGGCGCTCGACCGGGGTTTCGGCGGGGTGATGATCGGAACGCTTCCCAAAGGCAATTCCGGCAATCTCGACGACCCCTCGCTCGACCCGTTCTGGCAGGCGGCCTCCGACCTGGGGGCGGCGGTGTTCCTGCACCCGATGTTCCTGTGCGG
>CAYQVE010000013.1:0-10845 GCA_964420785.1 uncultured Enterobacteriaceae bacterium
GGGATCAGGGCGAGCCGTTCGGGAACGACGTGCCGAACAACAACCCTTCAGGAGCTGGAGCGTTCGACTTCCCCTTGAGATTCCCGGGGCAGTATTTAGACAAGGAGACCGCTCTTCACTACAACTATTATCGGGACTACGACCCATCCATCGGCAGATATGGGGAAAGCGACCCTATCGGCCTCCGCGGAGGGAAGAATACATACGCGTACGCTTTAGCTCCAATGACGAATACCGATCCATTCGGACTATACATTGTTGCGCCCAATAAGAAGTACGACTGTAACTCAGTCCGGGCCCCGGCTGATTGCGCGTATCTGGCTAGTTACGCCGAATTTACCTATGATGAAAAGTGCATCAACGTGCCTGGTACCACTCTTTGCGCACCGTTCATAGGCGGGATTGTTGGCTGCCGCGCCACCTGTGTTTTCTTGTGCACATTCTGTGGGAGAACTGTGAGGTACGATGTGCCAGTAAAATTCGCTCTCGCCGTACAAATGTAGCTTCAGTGCGCCCAACAGTACTCTTCGCATAAGATGAAAACGCGCCCAGATGGTTCGCCCTTGCGGAAATATGCCACTTTCCCCGCGACTCTTGTTGTCGTTGTAGCAGCCACAAGTCTCGCAATTTCTATCGAAGGAATATCCGACGATCAGTCGATTCCGCGCACGTACCACGGCGTGCGCTTGCAGATCAGCAAGGCAAGAAGTGTCGATCGTATCCCTCTGGGGACCGTTATATTCACGCCCCTTCCATCGGAAGAGGGTTACGTTCAGTTGGAATTTCCTCGAAATGCAGTCTCTAAGGAATTCCTTGAGGAGTTCTTCCTAAGCCCCTCGAGTTGGGTTCGAGGCGCGCATCCATTTTCGCAAAGAGGGATTGAGTCGATTTTGACCAAGGATAGCCTCATCGTTCGCTTACACTTCGGAGTAGTGCTACACCTACGAAACGATATGCCGGGTATGCCGGACTACAAGACTTTTTCGGCAAAGAACCCACAGGCGAGGCTGGTTACATTCGGGCACGAGACGTATCTCGGCAAACCGAAGACCCCGAAGGCCGGAACACTACAGGAGTTTTTTGTGGCAGGGCGCGCCAAGGAATGCGTACAAGATGCCGCTCGGTCGTTGGCTTATACCTGTCAGCCAGGTGAATATTTTCCTCAAATGTACAGACCCCGAATCGAGTAGTTCGCAGCAGCCGATCGCGCCGCCGGGTTGCGACCGAAGTATCTGAACACACCGAGAATGATCGCGAATGGGACCGGGGCTACCGTGTGGAGATGGGACCAGGGCGAGCCGTTCGGGAACGACGTGCCGAACAACAATCCCTCCGGAGCGGGGGCGTTCGACTTCCCGTTGCGGTTCCCGGGGCAGTATTTCGACAAGGAGACAAATCTTAACGATAACTACCACAGAGAATACGATTCTTCTCTAGGGCGCTACATCGAAAGCGACCCCATTGGGTTGCGCGGAGGATTCAACGGATATGCCTACGTCAAGAACGTCCCACTCGGCCTGATTGATCCCTTGGGACTCAGGGCACAGGTTTGTTGCAGGAAGATACCCAGGTGGTGGATACCGGCGGTCCACTGCTTTATCAACGAAGTTGAAGATGCTACACCTTCGGGTCCGTGCGATGGTGGTCGGTGCCCATCAAAAACCCGAACGGTTGGACTGCACGGTCCAGCCCCTTGGGGTGAAGGTAGGTACGAGCACGGAGGCGACATAAGGACCGATTTTACTCGTTTCGATAAACCAGAAATATCCGACTGCGGTGAGTGGAACACCAGTTGCGGGGTAAGCGGCTGCATTGACCAGCAGATACGAATTTACCCCGATCCGTCCGAGTACTATATTGGTGGACCGAACAGCAATACCTTTGCGGGAACGATTTCGAGGGCTTGCGGCATACCCAAGCCGGACGGCGGTTGGGCGCCCGGTTGGGATATGCCCCCAGCAGGCCCGTATACTCCGCGTACCCCAAACCCATGGGGCAAATGGCCAAACCGCTAGTCGTGATCCTGGTTGCGTCCCTGACGCTGTCGGGATGTATACCCTGGCTGCTCAGCGAAGACTTTGACAAGGCGACGCTCGTCGGTGAACTCGATCTCAGTGGCCGTGAGGTATTTAAGCGATCGGTGACGCTCCCTTCTGGAGAAGCTGATCTTATTTTGGCTGTGCCAAATTATCGATGCGCACCTGTAGAGGGAGCAATTCGTATTACCGCTCACAGCCTGCATAGATTAGAGTTCTCGGAGCATCGACCCCTTTCGGAATTTCTATGGTCACACAGTAGGGACGGCTGCGATGCTTACGGGTTCACTAGGAGCTACATTCGAAACGGTCGTGGAGAACTGAGGGAGGTCGGAATGCATGTTGAGCTCCCGCCTGCCCAAAATCCGATTGTTGTGGAAATTGATACTTCACAAATAAGGAAAGGGACCGCACGCGTGGCGCTTGTTTGGTTTGTCTACGGTGATCGCGTCCCTGGGTCGAGAATATTTGGCAAATACGCCGAACCTCTGCCCGATAGTATGAAGTAAGAACTGGGACTAACGGACTCGCCGCCCCCAGCACCGTGCACTCGCACCGACTGTAGTGTTAAATAAGTACACGTATGTCGTGACAGTTGGATACCAAATAATCCACCAGCTGATGACCCGGGAAAGGACTGCGTATCCACGCGAAGAACGGGGACAAAGGAGGAATGACGGATATATCATGACTTCGAAGGAACTTCAGGAGCGCGTATGGGGATTCTTGGAAAGAACCGGAGTGCGTGCAGAGCCTCAAGCAGATGGCCCTCCTTCAAGGAAGCCGTAGAGAGGGCAGGTAGTGATGCGTGTACTGTCCGCTCTGCCCCTACCCGATCCTGAACAACCCCCGCTCGACCCGATGCATCCGCTCGAAGCCCGTCTCGGTCACTAGCACCAGCTCGCCGACCTGCACGCCGGCCTTCTGATCGGGCGTGATCACGTTAGGTTGCACGACGCAGGTCATTCCCGCCTCCAGGGTCATTTCCGGAAGCGGCCCCGCCGGGCGGCTCTTCGATCCGAGCACGGGCGGGAAATATCCGCCGCCGAATCCATGCATCAGGTCGTCGTATACAGTGAAGCCCGCGTCCTCGATGACGCGCGCGGCGTCGATGATCTCCTGCATCCGGGTGCCGTGGCGGATGACGCGGGTCACGGCGTCGAACGCCGCTTCCGCCGTGTCGTATAGCTTCCGGAAGAGGGGCGTCGGCTCGGCCGCCACGGTGAAAGACCGTAGGATCTGCCCCGGATAGTCGAAGAACTGGGCGGTGATCTCGGTGGCGATCGCGTCGCCCGGCCTTAGCTTGCGGCTCGACGCGAATTGGCGCGGCACGCAATATTCCGGGCTCGCCATCGGTGTGACGAGGAAGTAGTGGATGTAGGTCACGCCGCCCTGCGGGTGATACGCCGCCTCGCAGATGGCGCCCAGCTCGTGCTCGGTCATTCCGGGTCTCGCTTCGCGCCGCAATCCCTCGATCGCGCGATCGGTGAGCGCCGCAGCAATGCGCATCCAGTCGACCTCCTCGCGCGACTTCACCAGCCGCAGGCGCACGTACTCGCGGTTGAGATCCACGAGCGGGCCGAAATGGGCCTCGAGCTTCCTGCACTTCGCAAGGCCGAGGGCGCCCATCAGGCCGACGCGCTTCGCGCCGCGCGACTTGAGGTCGGCGATCGCCTTGTCGATTCCGCGGTGCTCGCCCCAGCGCACCTCGGTATCGCGCGCGAGCTTGCGCGCGAGGGGCCAGTGGTTGTACCACTCGACGTACATCAGCTGCTGCTCTCCCGGCGCGACGATCGCGTACGCTTCGACCGTTGCGGGCCAGGAGGTGAGCCAGGCGACGCCGGTGCCGGCGCGCTGTTCGCCGCACATGAGCAGATGGTCGACTCCCGCTTCCTCCATGACGCGCGCGAGCGCCGAGCGGCGCCGCGCCATTTCGGAATCAGAGAAGCGCGGATACTCCGCCGCGTGGATCGCGGCGAGTCTCGCCTCGAGATTCAGCGGACCGGGCATTGAGGGAGCGCGGGCGGAGTTTTTCTTCCAGCGGGCTTCGGCGCTAGTCTAACCCGGACGGACTGCAGGCGGTTCCGGAAGCGCGTTTGCCGCCTGCGGGATGCGCCTGTCGGGCAGCGGCGACAGTACGCATCGGCGCTTGCGAAATTCATTTCATTCCGGGAAACTTATCGGAGTCGTCCTGTGTCAGAGCTGAGTACCTCAAGGAGGAACGCATCATGAAGTGGAACAGAAAAGGACACGGCGCCTATTCCGTCGTGACGGCGAGCGCGCTGGTGCTCGGCTTGACCGCATGCGATCAAGTCCAGTCGCTGTGGAAGAGCGACGAGAAAACCAATCCCGCCGTCGGCTCGGTGGCTCAGCCCAAGCCCGCGGAAGGCACGATCCAGGTGGCGAAATCCGTCGAGCTCCCGAAATCCATCGAGGCGCCCAAGCCTCCCGTCGACGAAAACAAGCTGCTCGCAAACAAGATCAAGGCCGCGCTGGGCGCCGACCCCGCGTTGAAAGTCCTCGCGATCGACGCCGCGGTGGCGGACGGTGCGGTGACCCTCTACGGGACCGCAAACAACCGGGCGCTCCGGGAAAAAGCCGCGAAGGTCGTGGCGGGCGTTCCGGGAGTGAAGTCGGTGAGGAACGAGCTGGTGATCGTCGCGGGCTCGTAAGTAGTTTCCTGCCGGGCCCGCTCGGGTCCAGGCGACCAAGGGCGAGATCGCCCTTTCACGGCGCTAAGGTGGATTCGAATTGCCCGGGCGACCTCGTGACCCAACGGATGGCCCATTGGCGTTGTGCAAGAATGGTACTGCACCGCGCCTTTAACTCCGGTCGCAGAGGAATATTCATGGCACAAATACAAATGGAACCCATCGTTGAGCACCTCCGCGCCGAGATGCGCGGCGCACTAGGCGCCGCTGTGCGAGAAGTGATCGAAGGTGCGAAGTTCGATGAATCCGCACTCTATCGAGCATTCCGCCACGCCGTGAGGCGCAGGTGCAAGGTATGGGAGCGCGTACCGGACAAATATATCAATGCTGACTAGCTAAACGCTCGGCGGGAAGCTCCCCTACCCGCCGGCATGAGGGGACTCCGGTACGGTCCCGGGCTAGTCTCCTTGATTCTTCAAGCTCTTATGGCCCGACCGTAGGCTTCCCTCGCAGGGTAAGCTGGCGTTTTCCCGTAGATCGCCCCCTGCAACTGTCTTGTTTTCCCGGACATCACTTGTCGGATTTGCCTGACAGCAATTCCCGCCATCTCCTGATTAGATTCCCCTTCGGGCGCGACGCAAAGTCGGCCCGCGCCTCGCACTTCGTGCGAGACGGAAACGCGGCCGGCCAGACGTCATCACGAAGGAAGTGATCGCGCGCCCAATCACGGCTTCAGATGCCGTGGTATTGGGGAGAACGTGACTGCTGAATCGTCGCAATCGTCTAGCAAGCTTTCCTTCCGGGCTTCCAGGGACATTCTTTCGGCGAAACGTCGCCGTGAGAGGAGGTCATCCGCCTCTTCAAATTGACTACTGAAGACCAGCGTTGAATGCAAACAAGGTCGCGGTAACGGATCGAAGCGGATTTTTCGCTTGGCCGGTGCGCCGCGCGTTTCAACAACTAAACAGAGGAAACAATGAAAACGAAATTGACGAACCGACCCGTTGAACAAGTGATGGCCGCGATACGCGCGCTTGATCTTGAGCCCATCAAGCTCAGGGTCATGGATCCCGAGCTGGGAGAAGGCTGGACGCGCGAGTACGCGGAGAGCATCGAGCGCGCGTACAGGAACTATCTCACCATGCTGGTGAAACACCCTCAAGACATGGAAGACATCGTCGTAAGCAAGGATGTGGACGAATTCTGGCATGCGCATATTCTGCACACGATGAAATACACCGAGGATTGCGAGAGGGTGTTCGGCACGTATCTGCATCACAACCCTCATGTCGGCGAACGTACAGAGGCGGACATCGAGAGAAAGGCCGTGCTTGCCGAGAGAACCAAGCGCCTGTATCAGCAGGAATTCCATGCGGCCGGGGCTGCTGACGCAGCTTGGTGTGGAGCCGCAGTCAAAGCGCGCAAGCCGGCTTGGTGTGGTGCTACGGTCGAAACGCAAAATGCAGCCTGGTGTGGTGCTACGGTTGAGGCAGCGTGGTGCGGGGCCGCAGTAAGGTCAAAGAACGCTGCGTGGTGTGGAGCCGCAGTCAAACGCGAAAGCACGGCCTGGTGTGGTGCTGCGGTTGACGCAGCGTGGTGCGGGGCTGCAGTAGGATCAAAGAGCGCTGCGTGGTGTGGGGCCGCAGTCAAACCCGAAAGCATGGCCTGGTGTGGCGCCGCTCAACCGGCGTCATCGCAGGCCAGGAGCTCGGTGCAACCCGCTGCCTCCCCGGCCATTTGACAAGCGTTGGTGTTGCTGCGAGCACCTCGAGGCCGGACCAAATCCGGCCTCTTATTTTCTTGACGAAGGTCTAGTCAATGCGGTGAACGGGAGCAGTCGAGGAAACCGATGGAGGAGTAGACTTCGTTTAAGCCGCGCGAAGAAGGGACTCCACGCTGACGCTCGGAGATGAAATCGCGTGGCGTGAGAGAGGTTACTGCTCGTCAGACGGAACCGTGATCGCATTTATCAAAGCTGTTTTTCGATACGCACGCAGCAATACGATACTGCCTTGGGCAGTACTTGGCCTGGGTGTATTGGCTTCGTTTTTGTTGTTTGCGGAGATTAAGGACAACGTTGAAAACGCGGCTGGGGAACGCTTTGAGCATCAGACAACAGAAGCAAAGCGCGTCATCGAAACGCGTATCCGTTCCTACGCCGATGTCTTGTACAGCGTCCGAGCGCAGTTCGCCGTCCGTAGCCAAGTTAGCCGTATTGATTTTCAACGCTTTGTGCAATCGCTCGATCTGGGAAATCGATTTCCGGGTTTCGAGGTGGTGAATTACGCAACCTATGTACGCGCCGAGGATAAACGACCGTTCTTAGAGGCTATGCGTCGCGACACCAGCGTCGAGGGCTATCCTCCGTTCACTATCAAGCCCCCCGGCGAAAGGCCCGAGTATCACGTGTTGGTGTACGTCGAACCCATGGCCGGCAACGAGTTTGCGCTCGGCCTAGATGTTGGCGCAAATCCAGCAAGCAGCGATCCCGGTGCTGTGGCCGCTGCCCTACGTTCCGCTCAGGATTCCGGACAATTGACCGCGTCCGGGGGGCTGATTCGTGTAATGCGCGAAAAGGAGTTCGTAGGTCTCGCAATGCGGCTGCCGGTATATCGGAATGAAATGCCGCTAGACACTGTGGAGCAGCGTCGCGCTGCCTATATTGGTTCCGTGGGCGCAGGTTTCAATGTTGAGAATCTCATGAAAGGAGCATTCAGCGAGGCAGCCTTGCGGTATTTGCGGTTCCGAGTCTTTGACACTGAAGCTACTACCGACAAAATTGGCATAAGTCGTCCAGATGAGCGGTTGTTGTTTGACAGCAACCAGTTGATCAACGCTGGACCTCTCACCGGACAGCTGGAGTCCGCTTTCACGCGTGTTCTTCCGATGGAAGTTGGTGGTAGAAATTGGAATATCCACTTCAGCGCTCGGACGGACGCAATCATAGATCTCACGGACAGGATATTTCCCTCAATCGTCTTAGTAGGCGGAGTGTTATCGAGTCTTCTCCTTTTCGGCATACTCCATTCCTTGTCTTCGTCGCGCAGCCGCGCCCTCACGCTCGCCGCGCAGATGACGAAGGATCTTCGCGAGACCGAAGAGCGCTTCCGCTTGATCGCCGAGAACGCGTCCGACCTGATCCTGCTGATCGATCTCCAGGGCAAGCGGGTCTACGTCAATCCCGCCTACGCACGCTTGCTCGGACACCGCAAGGATCTCGTCGGCAGCGATGCGTTCGGGGAGATCCACCCCGAGGACAAGGAGCAGGCCGAGAAGGCGTTCTTCGACACGGTCCGCGACGGCGAGAACCGGGACGTGGAGTTTCGCTTTCTCTTCCCGGGCGGAGAGGTGCGCTGGATCGAGAGCCATCGCAGCGCCGTGTTCGATGCGCAGGGCCGCGTCGCGCACATCGTCGCGGTGGCGCACGACGTCACCGAGCGGCGACGGCAGGAAGAGGCCCTGCGCGCACGCGAGGTGCAACTGCAGGAAGCCCAGGCGCTCGCCAATCTCGGAAGCTGGGAATGGGACGTGCAGACCAGCTCGCGCAGGTGGTCGGACCAGCTCACCAGGATCTTCGGGCTCCGCCACGATGAAGTGCCGTCGACCTTCGACGGCTTCTACCCGCTCGTCCATCCGGAGGACCGGGAGCGCACCGCGAGGATCGCGAACGAAGCGCTGCGCAGCGGCACCGACTACGAAAACCAGTTCCGCATCGTGCGCCCGGACGGGGTCGTCCGGACGGTGCACAATCAAGCGCGCGTGGACCGCGACGATTCGGGGAGGCCGGTGCGCGTGATCGGCGTCTGCCAGGACATCACCGAGAGGAAGCTCGCCGAGGAGCAGGTGCGCGCGAGCCAGGAGCGATTCCGCATGATGGTGGAGAACGTCCGCGACTACGCCATCTACATTCTCGACATGAACGGCTACATCACAAGTTGGAACCTCGGAGCCGAGCGCATCGAGGGATACCGCGCCGAAGAGATCATCGGCAAGCACTACTCCTGCTTTTTCCTGGCCGATCACGCCTCCCGGGGCGATCCCGGAATGCAGCTCCAGTTCGCCTCGATCCAGGGGCGGTACGAAAGCGAGGGCTGGCGCGTGCGCAAGAACGGCTCGCAGTTCTGGGCGCACATCATCGTCACGCCCCTGCTCGACGAGACCGGAAAACCGCGCGGCTTCTCCGAGATCACCCACGACATCACCGAGCGCAAACGCGCCGAGGAAGATCTCCACAGCTACGCCGACCGCCTGAAAGTCACCTCCCGCCGCCTGGTCGAGGTCCAGGAGGCGGAGCGCAGGCTCCTTGCAAGAGAATTGCACGACCGGGTAGGGCAGAATCTGACGGCGCTCGGCATCAACCTGAGCATCGTCGCGAGCGGGCTGCCCGCGGGGTCGAAACCCGAGCTCGCCGCGCGCCTCGAGGAATGCAGCTCGCTCGTCGAAGGCACGGTCGACGCGATGCGCAACGTCATGGCGGAGCTCCGGCCACACGCGCTCGACGACTACGGGCTTCCGGCCGCTCTGCGCTCGCTCGCCACGGGCTTTTCTCGCAGAACGGGAATTCACGTCGCGTTCGAAGGGGACGCTCCCGCGGCCGATCTGCCCAAGCCGGTGGACCTCGCCATGTTCCGGATCGCCCAGGAGGCGCTCAACAACGTCGCCAAGCACTCGAACGCAAAACGCGTCGAGATCGCCATCCGGCGCGCCAACGGCTTGGCGACCCTGTCGGTCCGCGACAATGGCGTCGGCTTCGACCCGAAGCGGATCGAGAGATCCAACCGCGAAGCCGGCTGGGGACTATTGATCATGCGGGAGCGGGCCGAGGCCGTCGGAGCCCAGTTCTCGCTGAAGGCTGGCCTGCATGCGGGCGTGCAGGTGCTCGTGGAGTACCACGTCCAGGGCGGGAGTGTGACATGACGGTAACGGTCCTGCTTGCCGACGATCACGCGGTCGTCCGGGACGGCCTTCGGGCCCTGCTCGAAGTGGGCGAACTGCAGGTGGTTGCGGTTGCGGGCAACGGTCGCGAGGCGGTCGCCGAGGCGCTGCGCCTGCGCCCGGACATCGTCATCATGGACATCGCCATGCCGGAGCTCGACGGCATCGAGGCGACGCGGCGCATCGTCGAGAAATGTCCGGAGACCCGCGTGCTGATCCTTTCCATGTATCTGAGCGCGGAGCACATCTACCGCGCCCTGCAGGCGGGAGCGCAGGGCTACGTCCTCAAGGAATCCGCGGGTGAGGAAGTGGTGGAGGCGATCCGCGCGCTGCGGGCGGGCAAGCGCTACCTGAGCCACCGGATCACCGAGACGGTGATCGACGACTACCTTCGCGAAGGCGCGAACGTGAGCCCGCTCGACAGCCTCTCCCTGCGCGAGAGGGACGTGCTGCAGCTGGTTGTCGAGGGGCGCACCAACGCCGCGATCGCGCAGGCGCTGTCGCTTTCGCCCAAGACCGTGGAGACCTACCGCGCGCGCATCATGAAGAAGCTCAAGGTCCGGGATACGGTCGAGCTCGTGAAATTCTCGATGAGGCACGGACTAATCAGCTGATTCGTTTCATTTATCGGGTTTCCCTGACACGATGTGTCGGGTTTACCCCATAGACGCAGCCCAGCCACCCGCTTAGGCTCGAATCGTCGAAGCAGCAAAGAAGGGCCGGAGGGTGGTCCGCACTGGAATTTCAAGCACTTGCTCGATGCTGGCAAGAGTGCGCTGGCGGCTCGCGTTCGTCTTCAATGTCCTCATCGCGTCGGCAGCTTTCGGCGCGCAGCCCACGCGCGTGGCGGAGCTCGCGGATTTGAGTATCGAGGAACTGGGCAACATCCAGATCACCTCGGTGTCCAAGCACGCCGAGCGGCTCTCGGATGCTCCCGCGGCGATTTTCGTGATCACGGGCGAGGACATCCGCCGCTCGGGCGCGACCCGCCTCGCCGAGGCCCTGAGGCTCGCGCCCAACCTCGAGGTCGCGCGCGTCAGCGCGAGCCGCTACGCCATCAGCGCGCGCGGCTTCAACAACACCATCGCCAACAAGCTGCTGGTCTTGATCGACGGCCGCCCCGTCTGCACGCCGCCTTTCCCGGGCGTGCTCTGGGATGCCCAGGCCGTGATTCCGAAGGACGTCGATCGCATTGACGGAATACGCGGAGCCAGGCCACACGC
>CAYQVE010000013.1:10855-18611 GCA_964420785.1 uncultured Enterobacteriaceae bacterium
GTGATGCTGGAAGACGTCGAGCGCATCGAGGTGATCAGCGGTCCCGGGGCGGCCTTGTGGGGCGCGAACGCCGTGAACGGCGTGATCAACGTGATCACGCGGCGATCTTCGGACACCCAGGGCGGGTACGCGTACGCGCGAAGCGGCAGCCTCGAGCGGGGTTACGGCGCGCGCTACGGCGGGACGCTCGGCGAGGGCGGGTCGTATCGCGTCTACGGCAGGTCTTTCGACGCCTTCAACACCTCCAGAGCCAACGGTGCGACGGCGAGCGACGGCTGGAGCAAGGGGCAGGTCGGCTTTCGCACGGACTGGGGGACCGTCGCGAACGGATTCACGCTGCAGGGAGACGCCTACCGGGGTTCGCTCGACCAGGCGCTCGGCGACGATTCGCGCATTTCCGGAAGCAATCTGCTCGGCCGCTGGAATCGCGACTTTGGCGGATGGGGAGAGCTGCAAATTCAATCCTATTTCGAGCACACCGAGCGCGATATCCCGGGAACCTTCGGGGAGCATCTGAATATTTTCGATGTCGAATTCCAGCACGGCCTGCGGGCGATCGGCGCGCACAGGCTGACCTGGGGCGGCGGCTACCGGCACGGGGACGATCGCGTCAGCAACAGCGCCTTTCTCGCCTTCCTGCCCGCCAATCGCCGCCTGCGCTGGGCAAGCGTGTTCGCGCAGGACGAGATCGCGCTGGAAGAGAATCTGCGGCTCACGCTCGGTGCCAAGTTCGAGAACAACTACTACACAGGCACCGAGCCCCTGCCTTCGGCGAGGCTCGCCTGGAAGCCCGACGCGCAGCGCCTGGTCTGGGGCGCGGCATCGCGCGCCGTGCGGGCGCCCTCGCGCATCGACCGCGATTTTTTCGTGAATGCCGGTCCGACGCAGTTGAATGGCGGTCCGGACTTCGTATCGGAGGTCGTCAAAGCCTATGAAATCGGATACCGCGCTCAGCCGTCGCCGGTAGCGTCGTATTCGGTCTCGCTGTTCCACAACGTCTACGACAGGCTGCGCAGTGTCGAGCCCGCTCCCGGGGGCGGCGTCGTTCTCGGCAACAAGATGGAAGGCAACGGCAACGGACTCGAAGCCTGGGGCAGCTACCAGGCGGCGAAGAACTGGCGCTTGAGCGCCGGAGCATCCTTCCTGCGGCAGCGCTTGCGTCCGAAGCCCGACAGCGCGGATCCCAACGTGAGTGCCGCGGGCAACGACCCGGCCCATCAGTGGCTCCTGCGTTCCTCGTTCGATCTGCCCGGCAGCACGGAGCTCGACATCCGAGTCCGGCGCGTCGGCGCGCTGCCCAACCCGAGTGTTCCGGCCTATACGGCGGCGGACATCCGTATCGCATGGCGGCTGCAGCGCGAACTGGAGCTTTCAGTCGTCTTCCTTGATTCCGGACACGTTGAATCCGGGAATCCTGCCACGGCCAGCGAAATGTCGAGCGGGGCGTACGTAAAGCTGAAATGGAACTACTGAGTAAACGATCGGGATGGAAACTCGCCGATATCGATTGGCGGCTGGTGAGACGATTGCTGCTCGCCGGCGCTATCTCGTTGGTCGCAGCGGCACTCGCAAGCCCGCGCCCGGCGCAAGCCGACGCGCAGGTGGACGAATATCGCGTCAAGGCGGCGTTCCTCTACAAATTCGGCAGCTACATCGAGTGGCCGAGCGGGAGCTTCGCTCGCGCCGACAGCCCGGTAACGATCGGCGTGATGGGCGCCGATGCGCTCGCCGACGAGCTCGTGCAGACCGTCGCCGGCCGCAATGTCAACGGCCGGTCGGTGCGCGTGCGCAAGCTCCGGCCGGGCGACCCGCTCGCCGGCCTGCACGTGCTCTTCGTCGGCCGCGCCGACGGCGGCCGTCTGGCCGAGATCCTGGCTGCAGCCAGTGGCCAGGCTCTGCTCACGGTCACCGAGTCGGAAGAAGGGATCGAGCTCGGCAGCATGATCAATTTCGTGGTGGTCGAGGACAAGGTCCGTTTCGACATTGCACCTCCTCCCCCCGAATCGAGCAGCCTGAAAATCAGCGCGCGCCTGCTCGGAGTCGCGCGCAAAGTCGTGTCGAAATCGTCGTGAAGCTGCCTTCTCCGCGCTCCCTGCGGCAAAAGCTCCTCGGGATGGTGCTCGTTACCACGCTGGTGGCTTTGATCGTCGCTCTGGCTGCAATGATCGGTTACGACTTGAGCGCCTACCACCGGATCCTGGTGTCCGACATGACCACTCAGGCGGAGCTGCTCGGCCGCACGATCGCGCCGGCGCTGGCATTCGACGATACCAGGGTCGCGAAGGAAAATCTGGGCCTGCTGCGCTTCCGGCCGCTCGTGAGCTCGGCCGCCGTCTACAACGCGCGGGGGGCGGTCTTCGCGACCTATGCGCGAGCCGACGACCCGCGCGCGTTTCCCAAGCTGCCCGAGGCCGACAGCGTGCGCGTCGACGCGAGGGACCTGGTTCTGTTCAAGCGCATCGTCAGCGACGGAGAAATCCTCGGGACGGTGTACCTGCGCGCCGACTACGAGCTCTTTCCACGGGTCTACGATTACCTCGGGATCGCCGCTGTCGTTCTGATCGCCGCGATGCTGGTCGCGCTCCTCATGTCCTCGTGGATGCAGAACATCGTGACGCGGCCCATCCTCGCGATCGCCCAGGTTGCACGCGAGGTGGTCGGGCGGGGCGACTATTCCCGCCGCGCCGTGAAGATGAGCGCCGACGAGGTGGGAACGCTGGTCGACTCGTTCAACGACATGCTGACGGAGATCGATCGGCGCACCCGGGAGCTGCAGGCGTCGAACGCGAAGCTCGCGCAGGAAGCCGAGGAGCGCAGCCGCGCCGAGGGGGAGATCCAGCGCCTCAATACGGAGCTCGAGAACAGGGTGCGCGAGCGCACCGCACAGCTGGAGACGGCCAACCGGGAGCTCGAGTCATTCTCCTATTCGGTGTCCCACGACCTGCGCGCGCCGCTGCGCGCGATCGACGGGTTCGGCCAGGCGCTGATCGACGACTTTCCCGAGCACCTTCCCGGCGATGCGAAGCGCTACCTGTCGCGAATACGCGCCTCGACGCAGCACATGGCGCAGCTGATCGAGGATCTGCTCAAGCTCGCCCGCGTGTCGCGCGGGCCGGTCGAGCGCCGCACGGTGGACCTTGGCCAGATCGCGCAACAGGTGGCGGGCGAGCTGCAGCAGCGCGAGCCCGGCCGCGCGGTGGAAGTCTCGGTCTGGGACGGCATCCGCACCGAGGCCGATCCGCACCTGTTGCGGGTCGCCTTCGAGAACCTCATCGGAAACGCGTGGAAGTTCACCTCGAAAGCGGCCAAACCCCGCATCGAAATCGGCGCGCTGAAGGACCGCGGGCGCACGACCTTCTTTGTCCGCGATAACGGGGCGGGCTTCGACATGGTATACGCCGACAAGCTTTTCGGCGCGTTTCAGCGCCTGCATTCCGCGACCGAGTATGCCGGCACCGGCATCGGGCTTGCGACCGTGCAGCGCATCGTGCACCGGCATGGGGGGCGCATCTGGGCCGAAGGGGAAGTCGGCAAGGGAGCCGTCTTCTTCTTCACGCTCGAGGTCGCCGCGGAGGAGGCCGCCGACGAGGGGGCTTCCGGGAAAAAAGCCCATGGATAGAACTCCGATCCAGCTGCTGTTCATCGAGGACTCCGAAGTCGACGTCGAGCTCGCGCTGCGCTCGCTCGAGCAGGGCGGGTACGAGGTCTCGTGGCATCGGGTCGATCTCGAAGAGGATCTGAAACGGGCCCTGGGCTCGTCGAAGCCGCAGGCAATTCTTTCCGATTTCTCGATGCCGCGCTTCGACGGGATCGACGCGCTGCGCGTGGTGAGGGAGCTCGCCCCGGGCGTTCCGTTCATCTTCCTGTCGGGCACGATCGGCGAGGAGCGGGCGATCGAGGCGATCCGGCTCGGCGCGACCGACTATGTGCTGAAGAACAACATGCGGCGGCTCAGCACCGTCGTGAGACGCGCCCTGTCCGAGGCGGGCGAACGCGAGCGCATCCGCGTCGCGGAGGAGGAGCGCGCGCGCCTGGTGCAGATCCTCGAGGCCACGAGCGACTACGTCTGCATGACCGACCCCGCGGGAACGATCACCTATCTGAACGCCGCCGGGCGCAAATTGATCGGCGTGCCGGAATCGGAAGGCGTAGGCAAGTCGGCGGGCGAGATCTATCCCGCATGGGCGCGCGAGCTGATCGAGCGCGAAGGAACGCCGGGCGCCTCGTGCGCCGGCGTGTGGAACGGCGAAACGGCGATCATCGGCGCCGACGGGGGGGAGATCCCCGTCTCGCAGGTGATCATCGCCCACCGGGGACCCGGCGGGGCGATACGCTTCTTCTCGACGATCGCGCGCGACATACGGGAGCGGAAAGCCTACGAGGCGCGCCTGCAGTATCTGGCGAACTACGATCCGCTGACCGGCCTGCCGAACCGCGACCTGCTCGGCGACCGCACCTTGCAGGCGGTTGCGCACGCGCGGCGCGCGGGCCGGCCGGCGGCGCTGCTGGTCCTGAATCTGGATCGCTTCAAGCTGGTCAACGAGAGCTACAGCCACGGCGCAGGCGACACGCTTCTGCGAATGGTCGCCGACCGCCTGAAGAGCGCCGTGCGCGAGGGCGATACCGTGGCGCGTCTCGGTGGAGACGCCTTTGCCGCGCTCGCGACCGATCTTGCGCGCCCGGACGACGTTCTCTCCGTAGCGCGCAAGATCCGCGAGGCGATGCACTCGCCGTTCTGGCTCGAGGGACGCGACCTCCACGTCACGCTGAGCATCGGGGCGAGCGTCTATCCGCGCGACGGCGAGGAATTCGACATGCTGCTGCGCAATGCCGACGCCGCGATGCACCGCGTCAAGGCCGACGGCCGCAACGGATTCCAGTTCTACGCCTCCGCAATGACCCGCCAGGCCAGCGATCGGGTCGAACTGGAGAACGAGCTGCGGCTCGCGCTGGAGCGGAAACAATTGGAAATGCACTATCAGCCCCAGGTCGTGCTCGCCAACGGGCGCATCGTGGGGGTCGAAGCCCTGATGCGCTGGAACCACCCGCAACGCGGATGGATCCCCCCCGGGCAGTTCGTCCCGGTCGCGGAGGACTCCGACCTCATCCATCCGCTCGGGGAATTTGCGCTCGCCGAGAGCTGCCGGCAGATCCACGTCTGGGGCGACGCCGGGCTGGCCGAGCTGCGCCTCGCGGTGAACGTCTCGGCGCAGCAGTTCCGCAGTCCTGGTTTCGTGAATGCCGTCGAGCGCGCCCTGCGCGCATCGCGGCTCGAGCCGCGCAATCTAGAGCTCGAGCTCACCGAAGGCGTGCTGGTCGAGAGCCGCGACCGGACGGTCGCGGTCCTCAACGGCCTGAAGGAGCTGGGCGTGCAGATCGCCGTGGACGACTTCGGCACCGGCTATTCGAGCTTGAGCTATCTCTCGCGCTTGCCGATCGATTGCCTTAAGATCGACCGAACGTTCGTGAGCCAGGCCCACCAGCGCGGGCACGACGCGGCGATCGTCCAAGCAGTGATCTCGCTCGCGCATTCGCTCGGCGTGCGGGTGATCGCGGAGGGAGTCGAGACCGTTGAGCAGCTGGAATTCCTGCGCATGCACCGTTGCGATCAGGCGCAGGGGTACCTCTTTTCCCGCGCCGTTCGCCCCGAAGCGATGGCGCAGCTCCTCGCGGCCGGCTCGATCCAGCCGCCCGCCGCGAACTTCAACTGAAGGCGCAGCCTGCCGCGCCGTGGAGGCGATGATGGAAAAGACGATCATGCTCGTCGAAGACAACCCCAACGACGAGGAGCTGACCCTGCGCGCGCTGCGAAAGGCCAACATCGCCAACAGCGTTTTCGTCGCGAGGGACGGCCAGGAAGCGGTCGACTTCCTGTTCGGCACGGGCCGGCACGCGGGGCGCGAGCCGCCGGCTATGCCCGCCGTGGTCCTGCTCGATCTCAAGCTTCCCAAGCTCGACGGCATCGACGTGCTGCACCGGATACGCGCCGACCCGCGCACCAAGCTCATCCCCGTGGTCATCCTCACCTCGTCGAGCGAGGACGAAGACATGCTGCGCAGCTATCAGTCCGGTGCAAACAGCTACGTGCGCAAGCCGATCGACTTCTCCGCCTTCGCCAGCGCGGTCACCCAGCTCGGCATGTACTGGATCCTGATCAACGAAAGCCCGCCGAGCCGCGGCTGACCCCGCGCGCGTGCCGCGCGCGCTAACATGGCGCAATGAGCCGCCACGCGGTCCGCCGCAGCCTCCTGCTCGCGCCGCTCTCGCAGCACAAGGGCAGGCTCGCTCTGTCGGTGCTCGCCATCGCGCTCGGTGTCGCTCTCGGCTACGCCGTGCAGCTCATCAACCAGGCGGCCATCAACGAATTTGCCGCCGCCGTGCAGACGCTCTCCGGAGAGGCCGATCTCGCGCTGCGGGGTCCCCGGGCGGGCTTCGACGAGTCCCTGTACCCGCGCCTCGCGAGGCTGCCCGAAGTGGCGGTGGCGAGCCCGGTGCTCGAGGTGGAGGCGCGGCTCCCCGGACGCCGCGAGCCGCTCAGGATCCTGGGGCTCGATCTGTTTCGCGCCGCCCGCATCCAGCCTTTCCTGTCAGCCGGGGACTGGGGCGAGCGGCTGGATTTCTTGCGTCCGGACCGGATCTTTCTCTCCGCCGCGGCCTCCGAGTCGCTCGGCCTCAAAAAAGGCGACGCGCTCTCCGTCCAGGTGGGTCTGCGCGTGCTTTCGCTGCGGGTCGCCGGAGTGCTGGGCGAGGGTCGCCGGCAGCGGTTTGCGATCATCGACATCGGTGCGGCACAGGCGATCTTTCTGCGCTCGGGTTTCTTGAACCGCATCGACCTGCGGCTCCGCCCCGGGGCCGATGCGGAGCGCCTGGCGGAGCGCCTGCGCGCAGAGATGCCGCCGGGCACTCTGGTCGAGCGGCCGGACGCCGATGTCGAGCGAAGCGGCGCGCTGTCGCGCGCCTACCGCGTCAACCTCAACGTGCTGGCGCTGGTGGCGCTCTTTACGGGCGGGCTGCTCGTTTTTTCGGCGCAGGCTCTCGCGGTGGTGCGCCGGCGCGCGCAGCTCGCGCTGCTTCGCGTCCTGGGCATGACGCGGCGGGAGTTGGTTGCGATGCTCCTCGCCGAGGCCGCAGTCGTCGGCGCGCTAGGGGCGATCGGCGGAATTGCGCTCGGCCATGCGGGCGCCGGTTTCGTGCTTCAGCGCTTCGGCGCGGAGCTGGGAGGCGGATATTTTCGGGGCCTCGCGCCTTCGCTCGTGCTCGACTGGCCGGCGCTCGCGCTGTTCTTCTCGCTCGGGATCCTCGCAGCGGGGCTCGGCAGTCTCGCGCCTGCCCTGGAAGCCGCCGGTGCGGTGCCCGCGCCCGCACTGAAATCGGGCGATGAAGAGCGCGCGCTCCGGCGGCTGCAGCCGGTGTGGCCGGGAATCGCAGTGCTTCTCGCCGGCGCAGCCCTCACGCAGGCGGGACCCGTGAGAGGGCTGCCGTTGTTCGGATACGGCGCCATCGCGCTCCTCCTGATCGGCACGGTGATGCTGATGCCGCGCATCGCGGTGCTCGGGTTCCGCGTCGCGCCGCTCCTCGGGCCGGTTTCGGCGCGGATCGGGCTCGCGCAGCTTCGCGGCGCTCCGGGACAGGCGGGGGTGAGCCTCGCCGCGATCGTCGCGAGCGTGAGCCCCATGGGGGCGATGGCGATCATTGTCGCCCCCTTCCCCCCATCGCTGGACGAGCGGCGCGGGAGGGTGCGCCCCGCGGCCCTCTT
>CAYQVE010000013.1:18621-25980 GCA_964420785.1 uncultured Enterobacteriaceae bacterium
CGTTCGCCGAGGGTTTCGATCGAATGACCCGCATCGGGCGGGTGCGGCCCGCGGACCTGTATTTGCGCGCGGGACCCGGATCCGACACCGCCTTCCTCTCGCCCGCCGACCAGCAGGCGATCGCGACCCTGCCCGGGGTCCGCCGCGTCGAGTTCCTGCGCAGCCAGCGCCTGCTCGTCGCTCCGGACAGGCCGCCGCTCACGCTTCTCGCGCGCGCGGTCGAAGCCGAAGGCAGGGCGCCGCCGCTCCTCGGCGCGGCGCACGCGCCGAAACCGGGCGACCCGCCCGCGGCATGGGTGAGCGAAGTCGCCTCCGACCTGTACGGGTGGCGGCCGGGCGCCGTCATCGAGATTCCGCTCGGCGGGCGGCGCGCGCGCTTCACCGTCGCAGGCATCTGGCGCGATTACGCGCGCCAGCAGGGCGCGGTGCTGATCGAGCGCTACGAGTACCTGCGCCATACCGGCGACCCCTACGCCGACGATGCGGCGTTGTGGCTCGCGCCGGGCGCCGACCCTGCGGGCGTGACGAGCGAGATCCAGGCGCGCGTCGCGGGCGGCACGAACCTCGAGATCGCCGGGCCCGCGGAGATCCGCGAAGTCTCGTTGAAGATCTTCGACCGTACCTTCGCGGTGACCTATGCGCTCGAAGCGGTGGCCGTGGTCATCGGGCTGTTCGGACTTTCCTCGAGCTTCGGTGCGCTGGTGCTGGCGCGGCGGCGCGAGTTCGGCGTGCTGCGCCACATCGGAATGACGCGGCGGCAGATCGGATCCATGCTCGCCGCGCAGGGGCTGCTGGTGAGCGCTGTGGGCCTAGCGGTGGGCCTCACGCTCGGCTGGGTGATCAGCCTCGTGCTCATCCATGTCGTCAATCGCCATTCGTTCCATTGGGGGATGGAGCTGCACCTGCCTTGGCAGCTTCTGGCCGAATTCGTGGCGGTGATGCTCGTGCTGGCGACATTCACGGCGATCGCCAGCGGGCGGCAGGCGATGAGCGGGGAAGCCGTACGGGCGGTGAAAGAGGACTGGTGAGGTTCGCGCTCGCGCTGGCGCTCGCCTTGTGCCCCGTCTTCGCCCGCGGGCAGAGTGAGTATCCGCCGGTGCGCCAGGGCGCGGCGCTGCAATTCCCGCGCGACCACGGCAGCCATCCGCAGTTCCGCAGCGAATGGTGGTACATCACAGGCTGGCTCAAGGCGGCGGGCGGCAGGGAGCTCGGCGTGCAGGTCACTTTTTTCCGCAACCGGCCGGGCGTCGCCGAAGACTCTGCCAGCCGCTTCGCGCCACGGCAGCTCCTCTTCGCCCACGCTGCGCTCGCCGATCCGCTCGCCGCGGGGCTGCTGCACGACCAGCGCGCCGCGCGCGCGGGGTTCGGGCTCGCCCGGGCCGAAGAGGGCCGCACCGAAGTCGCGATCGAGGACTGGTCGCTCAAGGAAACCGGGAGCGGCTATGCGGCGGAGGTCGCGGCGCGCGATTTCCGCTACAGCCTCCGGTTCGCTGCGAAACAGGCGGTGCTGCTCCAGGGCGAGCGCGGCTTCAGCCGCAAAGGGCCGAACCCGGCGCAGGCGAGCTACTACTACAGCATCCCGCATCTCGCGGTTACGGGCAGCGTCGTCATCGGCGGCCGCGAGCTGGAGGTCTCGGGCGAAGCCTGGCTCGATCACGAATGGTCGAGCGAGGCTTTGGCGGGCGAGGCGGTGGGCTGGGACTGGATCGGAATCAATCTCTCCGACGGCGGTGCGCTCATGGCGTTTCGCGTGCGGTCCGGGGACGGCGGCAGTTTCTGGGCGGGCGGAACTCTGCGGGGCGCCGACGGGCGCGTGCGTAGCTTCAAGCCGGGAGAGATCCGGTTCGAGCCGCTCAGGCGCTGGCGCTCGCCGCGGACCGGAACCGAGTATCCGGTTTCGGTGCGCGTCGAGGCGGGCGCCCTGACCTTGGACATCGACCCGCTCATGGAGGACCAGGAGCTCGACGCGCGCGCGAGCACCGGCACCGTCTACTGGGAAGGCGCGGTGCGCGCCCGGCAGGGGGAGAAGGAGGCAGGGCGCGGTTACCTCGAGCTGACCGGGTATTGGAAGCCGCTGACACTCTGAGGATCCGCAGGCTTCGGATAGAATCATGCCCGGAAATCCCGCGCAGGAAGACGAATTGCCCGCAGCTCAGGAAACGTCCTTCGTCACCGTCCGGGGCCGCAAGCTCGAAGTCCTCAGGATCGCCGGCGCAAACCGCGACCTGCCCACGCTCGTGTTTCTCCACGAGGGTCTGGGCTCGGTCGCGATGTGGCGCGATTTTCCGCATAGGGCGGCTGCGGCGACCGGGTGCGCTGCCGTGGTTTACTCGCGCTACGGCTACGGCGAGTCCGAAGTGCTGCGCGGCCCGCGCGCGGTCGACTACATGCACGTCGAGGCGCTCGAGGTTCTGCCGGAGCTGCTCGGTCGGCTCGGCGTCGGCGAACCGGTTCTCGTGGGCCATTCCGACGGCGGATCGATCGCCCTCATCCACGCGGCGACGAGCGACGGCATCAAGGGGCTGGTGGTCATGGCGCCTCATGTTTTCGTCGAGGAAATCAGCGTGAGGAGCATCGCGGAGGCGAAGACCGCCTTCGAGGACACCGACTTAGCGCAGAAGCTCGGCCGCTATCACGCCGACGCGGCGAAGACGTTCTGGGGGTGGAACGACATCTGGCTGCACCCCGACTTCAGGAGCTGGAACATCGAGGAGGTCCTGCCGCGGATACATTGCCCGGTGCTCGCGATCCAGGGTTTCGACGACGAATACGGGACGATGGCGCAGCTCGAGGCGATCGCGAGGCAGATCGGGGGTCCGATCGAGATCCTGCGCCTGGCCGACTGCCGGCACTCCCCGCACCGCGACCAGCCCGGCGTCGTGCTCGAGGCGATGGCGAGCTTCATCGCCCGGCTCGAGAGCGGAGCCTAGGCGCGCGATCTGGAACGGGCGGATTTGAGGCACAATCCCTTGCGCGCGAATTCCGAATCCATCCCCTTTTAGGCGCTCATGAACCCGAATCTCAAGCTCGACATCTTCCCGCACATCTTCCCGCAGGGATTTTTCGAGCGGGTGAAGGCGATCGCCGAGCAGAGTCCCGCGCTTGCCGCGCAGATCAAGCGCTGGCTGCACATCCCGGTGTTGTGGGACCTGGAAGCGCGCCTGCGCATGATGGAGCGCTTTCCGGGGTACAGGCAGATCCTCACCCTGTCGCTCCCGGCGATCGAGTTCCTCGCGCCTCACGACCAGTCGCCGGAGCTCGCGCGCCTGGCGAACGACGGCATGGCGGAGATCGTCGCCGGGCACCCGGATCATTTCCCCGCCTTCGTCGCCTCGCTTCCGATGAACAACGTCCCCGAGGCGCTGCGCGAGATGGACCGCGCGATCGGCGAACTCGGCGCGAAAGGCATCCAGATCTTCACCAACGTGAACGGCCGGCCGCTCGACGAGCCGGAGTTCTATCCGATCTTCGAGCGCATGGCGAACAAGTACGACCTGCCGGTGTGGGTGCACCCGACGCGCACCGCGAAATTCGCCGACTACGTCAGCGAGGCCAAATCCAAGTACGAGATCTACTGGCTGTTCGGCTGGCCCTACGAGACCAGCGTTTTCATGGCGCGCCTGGTGTTCTCGGGAATGATGGAGAAGCTCCCCGGTCTCAAGATCATCACGCACCACCTGGGCGCGATGGCGCCGTTCTTCGACGCGAGGATCGGCTACGGGATGGATCAGCTGGGCACGCGGACTTCGGACGAGGACTACACCGTCATCCTGAAGCGCATGGCCAAGCGCCCGGTCGACTACTTCAAGACGTTCTACGCCGACACCTCGGTAAACGGCTCGGCGTCGGCCACGCGCTGCGGCCTGGATTTCTTCGGCGCGGACCACGTGCTCTTCGGCACCGATTGCCCCTTCGATCCTGAGGGCGGCCCGCTTTTCGTCCGCGAGATCATCAAGACGATCGATTCGCTGAAGCTCGAGGACGACGACCGGCGCAAGGTCTATTTCGGCAACGCCATCCGAATGCTGAGGCTGGAGCTGCCGGGCGCGGCCAAGACAACAGCGAAGTCCTCCGTATCGAGGGCGAAGCCCGGTAAAACGAAGAAAGCCGGGAAGCGCAAATGACCAGTCCCCGCGACCGCGTCAAGTATTCCGCGATCGTCGACCGGCCGAAGCTCAGGCTTCCCGCCGGCAAGCGCGTCGTCGTCTGGACCATCGTCAACCTCGAGGTCTGGGATATTTCCAGGCCGATGGCGCGGCAGGTGCTGCCCGCGCCGACCGGGGCGGCGCTCCTGCCCGACGTGCCGAACTGGAGCTGGCACGAGTACGGCATGCGCGTGGGCTTCTGGCGCTTTCACGCGCTCTACCAGCGCTTGAAAATCCGGCCTAGCGTCGCGATCAACGCGCGCGTGTGCGTGGATTACCCGCGCGTCGCGCAGGCGTGCAAGGACTCGGGCTGGGAGTTCATGGGCCACAGCTACGAGCAGGGACCCATACACAATGAAAAGGACCAGGCGGGGGTGATCCGGCGCTCGCTCGACACGATCGAGCAGTTCACCGGCAGGCGGCCGCTCGGATGGCTGGGGCCCGGGCTCACCGAGACCTACGACACGCCCGAGCACCTCGCGGCAGCGGGCGTCAAGTACATCGGCGACTGGGTCTACGACGACGAACCCACTGAGATTTCAACCGCGAACGGACCGCTCGTCACGCTGCCTTACACGGTGGAATGCAACGACATTCCCATGATGATCGTGCAGCACCACGAAGCCGCGTACTGGACGCGGAAATGCATCGACTGCTTCGAGCGGCTGTACAAGGAGGGCGCCGAGCGCCCGAAGATCATGGCGATCGCGATCCACCCCTACATCAGCGGCCAGCCTTTCCGCATCAAGTACCTGGAGGACGTATACAGCGCCATCGCCAAGCACAAGGGCGTGCTGCACTGGAACGGCGAGCAGATCCTCGACTGGTATTTGAAGGCGCGGAAGGAAGCGGGGTAGGGCGGGTCACCGCCCCACGACAATCAGGACGCCGGCCCCGATCGCGAGGATCGCCATCACCGTGCCCAGTCCCGAGAAGCTGAGATTGAGCAGCGGTATCAGCCCGGTCAGGATGAGCCAGGCGGCCAGCAACAGCAGTCCGAGGTTTCGCGTGATTTTCATTGGCAGACTCCCTTGCTGGTGAAGCTACGGAAAAGAATCCGGACAGTCATCCCTTGGAAACTTCGCACTTCCCGTTTTCGCAGACGATGCGGGAATCGCGCTTAAGCTTCGGTCTCCACCCGGCCACTTTACGGCGAATCTGCTCGCGGCGTGCGGGCGACAGGCTGCGGATGTACGCGGAGTCGGCCTTGAACCAGATTCCCTGGTAGCGCCCCATCTCCTCGATCGCCTGGTCGGCGCTCATGCCCTCGACGATGACCCTGTAGGCGGCGACCATCACGCCCGTCCGGTTTTGTCCGGAGCGGCAGTGGACGTACACGGGCTTGGGTTGCTCGCCGACGACCGCGAGGAAATGAGCGACATGGTCGTCGAGGAGAGCCGGAGCGAGCACGACGTTGGGCTCCCAATCGGCTATGCGGAAGTAGCCCGCCGCGTGCCTGCCTGAGTTTGCGGGCTTGGCTTCGCCAAACACCCCGCGATCGTCGTGGAGCAGCTCGAGGTTCACGATCGTCCGCACGCCGCGCTGGATTAGCCACGCAGCGCCGTCCTGCGCGGGTTTCGCGCCGCGCCACAGCACTTTCGGCGTCACCACGCAGAAATTCGGTATGGGAGAGCCGAGGTCGTTCGCGCATGCGGCGGGAGCGGCCGGCATCGACGCGGACGGGAAGCCGGTCAGGAGCACGAACAGGAATGCGGGAATGCAGATGTTGGAACGCGCCATGTCGGTGGACGATCCAGCCGAACTACGGCGCGATCAGTTTCACCTGCCCGTCCTTGTTGCTCAGCTTCAGGGAAGTCGTCGCGCCTCGCGCCAGCACCTGAACGTGGGTCGGGTTGGATTCGCCGCCGAGAACGAGGCCCGCGCCGTCCTCCGTGGCGGCGAGCTTCACGTTGGGTCCGCCTTTGGAATTGATGAGGCGCAGGAGCACGGTCTCCGGATATCCGGTCGTGCCGTCCGGCATCTTCACGGCGGGGTCAGCCGGGAACACCGTGATGCTCGCGCGGACCCGCCCGCGATCATCGACGATCTGGAGGGCCCGGCCGCGGAGCACCTGCGCGCCGTCCGCTGCCGCGCCCGGTCTGGCGAGGGAGATGGCGAGCGAGGCGACGTTGACGGCGGTCAGGACGACGAGAAAGCGCTTCGTGTTCATGACGCTCCTTTCGGCAGTTTCAGTGGGCCTAGGCCGCAGCACACTTCCTGATAGTGTCCCACGTGCGCGTGGTCACGTCTTTTCCGAAAGTCTTCTCGATGAGCGCCATGAATACGGCTCCACGCGGGCTCGGAACGTACGCGGTGAAGATCTCGCGGCCGTTTATGCCGAGAATGCGTGCGCCGTCGACTTCGCGCGGGAGCGAGAGCTTCGTTTGGGGCGGCTTTCGCAGAAAGGTGACGACCCGCTTCGCATTCGCCGGAAGGCGGAAGGCCGCGTAAGGGTCGGCCTCGAGCATCCTGCGCAGCGCGCTTGTCGGGCGCACGATCGTGTAGAACGCGCGACCGATGCGCTTTGCCATCGCGGACTCGGCTTTGCGCTCGAGTGCGGCTTGCGGGGCGGCCGGCGCGCTGAATACGACGTTGCCGCTCGAGAGCACGGTCTTGACGTCGGCGAAGCCGGCCGATTCGAAGCAGCGCTTCAGATCGGGCATCTTCGCGTTCATCGGGCTCACACCGCGGAGAAAAGCGACGTAGCGAGGCATAGTCTCATTTAGCACAAACTGACCCAACGCTCCACTGGGTCGTAGTATCTATTTCTTGGCAGGGTGAGGATGGGCGCGGCGTATGGTCGGCGACACGACCTTGTCGGAGACGTGAAAGTCCCAGACCGCGGCGCCGCCGCGTGCGGCGAACTCCGCCACGAACTTCGGCAGGTCGTCCAGATTCCTGACTGTCTTTCCCGGGAGCCCAAATCCACGCGCAATGCCTGCGAAATCGCAGTAGCCGAATACCGACCCGTCCTCGGGCATCCCCTCCGAGCGAAGCTTGTGCAGCTCGGAGCCGTACGCGCCGTCGTTCATCACCACAATCAGGATGTTCAGCCGGTGGCGCTTGATGGTTTCAAGCTCCTGCACATGCATCATCAGGCTGCCGTCGCCGTCGAACAGGACCACGGTTCGATCCGGGCGCGCGGCGGCCACCCCTATGGCGAACGAGATGCCGTTGCCGATCGCGCCGAACTCGCGGATGGTGAGGAACTTCT
>CAYQVE010000014.1:0-24568 GCA_964420785.1 uncultured Enterobacteriaceae bacterium
CATCGACGGAGATGTGGATGTCGACGCTATCTCGCTTGCCAGAAGCATTGGTATCCCCGCACTGATACAATGAGACGGCCTCGAACCGCCTCAATCCGCTCGGCATCGGGAAGGGCGAGCGCTGCATCATCTACCTGCCGATGTCGATCGAGCTGGCGATGGCGATGCTCGCCTGCGCGCGGATCGGCGCGACGCACTCGGTGGTGTTCGGCGGTTTCTCGGCGAAGAGCCTGCAGGAGCGCATCATCGACGCGGAGGCGGTGGCGGTGATCACCGCCGACGGGCAGATGCGCGGCGGCAAGGAAATCCCGCTCAAGCCCGCGGTGGACGAAGCGTTCGCCTTGGGTGGCTGCGAGGCTGTGAAGAACGTGATCGTGTACAGGCGCACCGGCTCGCCCGTGAATATGCAGTCGCCGCGCGACAAGTGGTGGGACGACGTGACCAAGGGCCAGGCCGAAACCTGCGAGCCGACCTGGGTGAACGCCGAGCACCCGCTGTTCATCCTGTACACGTCGGGCTCGACCGGCAAGCCGAAGGGCGTGCAGCACAGCACCGGCGGCTACCTGCTGATGACGATCGTCACCATGAAGTGGGTCTTCGACTACAAGCCCACGGACGTGTTCTGGTGCACCGCGGACGTCGGCTGGGTGACCGGGCACAGCTACTGCACCTACGGGCCGCTCGCGGTCGGCGCAACCGAAGTGATGTTCGAAGGCGTGCCGGTGTGGCCGGACGCCGGGCGTTTCTGGAAAGTGATCCAGGACCACAAGGTGACGGCGTTCTATACCGCACCCACGGCAATCCGCACGCTCATCAAGGCGGGGGGCGAGCTCCCGAAGAAATACAATCTGAAATCGCTGCGCATCCTCGGCACGGTCGGCGAGCCGATCAACCCCGAGGCGTGGATGTGGTACTACAACACCGTCGGCGACAGGCGCTGCCCGATCGTCGATACCTGGTGGCAGACCGAAACGAGCAGCCATCTGATCACCCCGCTTCCCGGGGTGCATCCGCTGAAACCGGGCTCCTGCACGATGCCGCTGCCCGGGATCATGGCGGCGATCGTCGATGAAACTGGCCACGACGTCGAGAAGGGCAAGGGCGGAATACTCGTCATCAAGCGCCCCTGGCCGGGAATCATCCGCACCATCTGGGGCGACCCGGACCGCTTCAAGAAGAATTACTTTCCTGCGGACTTCAAGGGCAAGTACTATCTCGCCGGCGACGGCGCCAGCCGCGACATGGACGGCTACTTCCGCATCATGGGGCGCATCGACGACGTGCTCAAAGTTTCCCGCCGGCGCTTGAGAGCGGACGGAAGCCGGCTTGTTTCCCAGACCGAGCGCGCACTGAACCGCCTCCCGCAGCGACAGCATATCCGTCGCCCATCGGCAAGCTTGTAGGCAGGACTATGACGAAATTCGCGACATCGTTCCCTTCCCAGACCAGTGTAAATCTCGCGCGGTTAGGCTAGAAATCACCAGAGAAACTATTCACTTCTCGCGCACGGAGGCAAGTTCTCATGGCAAAGAAAACTCAGGCGAAGGAAAACGTCGAGTTCAGCGAAGCGCAGATCGCGGTACATTGGAAGGAAGAAGGGTATTTCAAGCCGCCGAAGAAATTCGTCCAACAGGCGAACATGAAGGACCGGGACGTTCGCAAGCGGTTCGGTCTGAACCGCTTTCCCAATTGCTTCAAGGAATACGCGGACATGCTAACCTGGTTCGAGCCGTATCGCACGGTCCTCGACACGAGCAACCCGCCCTTCTGGAAGTGGTTCGTAGGCGGCAAGATCAACGCGAGTTACAACTGCGTGGATCGCCACCTCGCGCAATATCGCAATAAGGCGGCGCTTATCTTCGTCCCCGAGCCCGAGGACGAGTCGACGGTGGCGCTGACGTACGAGGAGCTGTACGTCCGGGTGAACGAGATGGCGGCGCTGCTGCGCGACTTTTGCGGGCTCAAGGCGGGCGATCGTGTGACTCTTCACCTGCCGATGACGCCCGAGCTGCCCGTCACGATGCTCGCCTGCGCGCGACTCGGCGTCATTCACTCGCAGGTGTTCGGTGGATTTTCCGGTCAGGCGTGCGGCACGCGCATCCAGGACTCGGGCAGTCACATCCTCATCTCGATGGACGCCTACTGGCGCGCCGGAAAACTCGGCGATCACAAAATGAACGCCGACATCGCGGTGCAAACCGCGAAAGAGATGGGACAGCACGTGGACAAGGTACTCATCTGGCAGCGTTACCCCGGCAAGACCAGCTCGCCAACGCCAATGGTCAAGGGGCGAGATTTCTTCGTCAACGAGCTCCTGAGGGATTACAAGCGCAAGCGCGTTGAGCCCTTGCCGATCGACGCGGAAGCGCCACTGTTCCTGATGTACACCAGCGGCAGTACCGGTAAGCCGAAGGGGTGCCAGCACCGGACCGGCGGTTATCTCGCTTACGTCGCCGGCACCTCCAAGTACATCCAGGACATCCATCCGACCGACACCTACTGGTGCCTAGCGGACATCGGCTGGATCACCGGGCATTCCTACATCGTCTATGGTCCGCTCGCCGTCGCCGCGACGAGCGTCGTGTACGAGGGCGTTCCCACTCATCCCGATGCGGGGCGTCCGTGGAGAATCGCCGAACGGCTTGGCGTCAATATCTTTCACACCGCCCCGACCTCGATCCGCATGCTGCGAAAACAGGGGCCCGACGAGCCGAAAAAGTACAACTATCACTTCAAGCACATGACGACCGTCGGGGAGCCTATCGAGCCCGAAGCGTGGCGCTGGTACTATCACGAAGTCGGCAAAGGCGAAGCCGTCATCGTGGACACGTGGTGGCAGACCGAGAACGGCGGATTTCTCTGCAGCACAGTGCCAGCCATCGACCCGATGAAGCCTGGCAGCGCTGGACCCGGGGTGCCGGGCATCCATCCGGTCATCTACGACGAGAACGGCGAAGAGGTTCCCGCGGGCTCGGGCCGTGCGGGCAACATCTGCATCCGCAACCCGTGGCCTGGGATCATGCAGACCATCTGGGGCGATCCCGAACGGTTCGTGAGCCAGTATTACGCGCGCTACTGCAAGAACCGTAAGAGCAAGGACTGGCGCGATTGGCCCTATCTGGCGGGCGACGGTGCCATGCTGGCCGCGGACGGCTACTTCCGCATTCTGGGCCGCATCGACGACGTCATCAACGTCGCCGGGCATCGCCTCGGGACCAAGGAGATCGAGTCCGCGTGCTTGACGGCACCCGAAGTCGCCGAAGCCGCGGCGATCCCCGTCGCCGACGAACTCAAGGGGCGCGTGCCCGAAATCTACATCGCGCTCAAGCCCGGCTACAAGGCCACCGAGGAGATCGTCAAACGCGTGATCAAGGCGAACGAGGATTTGATCGGCAAGATCGCGCGACCGAGAAACGTGTATATCGTCCCCGATATGCCCAAGACGCGTTCCGGCAAGATCATGCGCCGGGTGCTGGCTTCGATTTCGAACCGGAAGGACGTGGGTGATGTCACGACCCTTGCGAATCCCGACGTGGTCGAGCAGATTCGCGTGATGGTACAAGGCAGAGAAAAAGTCGCGTCGAGGGACGCCTTGCCCGAGGATATAGCGAAATTCGGACAGAACGACTGACGCTGTTCGCCGCACGGTCGGATACTCGAGGGTTTCTGGGTGCTCGCGTAAAATCCCGGCTCGAACGGAGAGGTGGATGAGCGGTTTAAGTCGCACGCCTGGAAAGCGTGTTTAGGTTAATAGCCTAACGCGGGTTCGAATCCCGCCCTCTCCGCCAGTCATGTCCCGCAAGCCCCAAGGGGTAAACCCCTACAGGAACTGTCCGGGTCTCTCCCTTAATAAGAATTTCCTTATTTGACCCATGGGAACGACGCGCGTAGATTTTGTCTTCCGTTTCAGGTCTAGCTACAAGAGGGGCGCCAAGGGCGGCAGGACTGCGTGCCCGGGGCGATGGGGGCCATGCGGCTTGTTCCACAAAATCTTTGGTCGCGGTATTGTGCGCCATGGATGCGGTTGTGCTTTGCGTCCTCCACCGCCCTCTCATCCGGCTGCCCGCAGCAATTGACTAAAGCGTTGCGTCGTAAGAGGAGGTCCTTATGAGTCGCGTCGCTGTCGGTGGAGTTGTGGTGCTGGTTGGTTCCCTCGTAGTGGCCTATGCAGTTATCGAACTGACGCCGCAGGCGGCCCGGGCCGCGGATGACAGATCTGTCATTGCGACGGTTGGCCAAGGGGCTAACGCCGCACGACCCGTGCCGGAACAATCCATCGTGGATCAGGACGCGCCTTATTACCAGGCTTGCGCTCGCGAGGGCTTGAACGAGTCGGAGTGTGTCGGGCGGCTGATTTGGTTCAAAGCCACTGCCGGCAACGACCGGTTTCATACCTATACCTTTCAGCAACGCGTCGGCGTGTTGATCGACTGGTATAGGGTGTTGCGAGCGGACCAGCGAGACGACCGCTTCTACGCCTGGGGCATCATAAACGATCCGGCCTGCTGCAAGCCTGGCGATTCCAATTGTCCAGCCAGGAGCCTAGAGGAAACCTTTGGCTTCGATTGGTGCCCTGGGGACGACGTCCTACTGAAATACGTCGGCAAGATGGGCTACGTCGATCCTGCGTGCGGCTTGAAGGATGCGGCGCTCGATCCCGATGATCCGCACACGAAGAGCAGCAAGTTGGATCAGCGTCAGTCCCCATGTGACCTCAGGTTCGGTACCTCAACAGGTGCACTGGGTATTCGCAAGTTTCCTAACCCACGCTTCGATGCAAAAAAATGGCGGCAGCTCAACGGCGCCTCGGCTGGTTGGGAAGGTTTCAACAAGAAGGCAGTCAAACAAACCGGTATCCCTTCGGACGCTAGGGTAAGCAAACTGGCCGACGCGTCGGTTGAACCACCGTACCTCATCGGCACAACTTGCGGCTCGTGCCACATCGCGTTCGATCCCCTCAATCCCCCGGTAAACCCCGCTCGCCCGCGGTGGGAAAACATAAAAGGCTTGATCGGCAACCAATACACCCGGATGTCGGAGCTTTTCGGCTCCGGCATGGCGCGTACTAGCCTCGAGTGGCAGATGTTTGCGCATGCGCGGCCCGGTGTCCTCGACACATCGGCGATCCCCCACGACCAAGTGAACAACCCGGGCACGATCAACGCGATCATCAATCTTTCACAGCGTCCCACCTTTACCGGGGAAATGATCACCAAATGGCGCAAGGTCGACACCTGCGGCGTCGAAAGGGATGAAGAAAAGTGCTGGTGCGAGCCGGGTCGGGATAATAAGTGCTGGCAGCGAAGCACGCGCAGCGACGACAAAACGCCAGCCAGGATCGGCGGCAAGTCTGTGACGCTAAGCGGCGTGCACCATATTCTCAAAGGTGGTGAAGACTCGATCGGGGCACGCGAGGCGATCCAACGCGTCTATTTCAACATCGGTTCCTGCGCTGAGGCGTGCTGGGTCAATCATTTGACTGACTTCCGCCAATTGGATCCAGAGTCCCGCGGCTTTGGCCAGACGCCCTTCAACATCGGCCAGTGCCGGCGCGACTGTCCGAACTTCCGCGCTATCGAGGACCGGCTGTCCAACATCCTCGATTTCTTTTTCTCAGCGGAAGCTGACGCGATGGACCTCCACGTCGCGAGGAACAACGAACGCAAGACAAGGAATCCGAAAGCCCCCCAATACACCCGACAGGACCTGATTGACGAGTTAGATAAAGAGTTCGGCAAGAGAGCCGTCGCCCGTGGCAGGGCTGTTTTCGCCGCAACCTGTGCGCGGTGTCATTCGAGTATCCCCGAGAACGTCGGCGGGCCGTTCAGGAATCGTGATTTCTATGCATTGGCGAAACAGCATCCGCGCCAGGTGCGCGAGGATTTCCTCGGTAACGATCAGGCGACACCCGCTACCGAGGTTGGCACGTTCCGCTGCCGGGCCCTGCATTCAAATCACATGGCGGGACACGTCTTTCAAGAGTACGGCTCGGAGTCGATGCGGGCGAAAAAGACGGTGCCAGATATCCCGGAACGCGAGGAGTTCAAGAATGGCGGTCGCGGCTACTACCGCAACATCTCGCTGCTGAATGTCTGGGCGACGGCGCCTTTCATGCATAACAACGCCCTCGGTCCTGAAATTTGCGGCACGCCCAGGAATCCGGAAAACGAGTTCTTCCGCGCGCGCTATGTGGACGCCAGCGGCAAGCTGCTTGCCAAGCAGCCTGCTTGCTTCAGGTACGACCCCAGCGTCGAGGGCCGCTTCAAGCTCTACAAACAGTCGATGTATGAGCTCCTGCATCCGAAGGAGCGTGGAACAAAGACTACGCTGACAGACGACGACGTAATCGTGGATCTAGGAATCCGCACGTGGGACGGCAAGCAAGAAAAGGCATTGTTCGGATTGGGCGAAATGAGGATCGCAAGCGGCAGCCATGCGGGATTCCTCAACGGTCTCATGCATAAGGAATTCATCGACGACCTGTACCTCGCCAAGCGGAATCCAGCGCGCCTGGAGGCGGCAGGCAAGAAGGATATCGTCTCCGAGCTGCAGAGCATTGCCGATGATCTGTTGAAGAACCCGGGGCGCTTTGTCGAGATAGTCAGGGAAAAGCGCGACTTGCTGCGTACCCGCTACGACACTTGCATGCAGGAAGTCGAGAACGAAGGTCACCGTTTCGGCGAGGACTTGTCCGAGGAAGACAAGAAAGCCCTGACAGCATTCCTCGCCACCATGTGACCCGATCAGGAGATCAGCCATGGACACGCAAAGTAGATCGGGTCCGACGATCCGGCGGGGCAAACGAGTGCTACTCGCCGCCGGAATAGCCGCGCTCGCTGTGCTCACACTGACAGAATGCGATCGGTTCAAGCCGCAAGGGCCCGATATCAAATTCGCGACTCCAGCCGGGCAAGGCTATCAGGGTAAGATCGACTTCGCGCAGATCGAGTACAAGTATCCGCTCACGGCGCCAGACCTCGACAAGATTACACCGGAGAATCTGGCGGGTCTGGACCAAGAACAGATCGATCAAGTCTACGCCCGGATCACCGCTGGCCCCATACCCGATGGTCCATTCGACGGAAAGATCTTATTTCCTCGTGGATCGAGCGGCGAATTTCGGGCAGCCGAAATCGCGGGCGGCGTTGCAGGACTGGCACTGGAACTCAAGGGGCTCAAGCTGACGGTGCTCGGGGAGGTCTTGTGGAAGGGCAAGGTATTCTTCCGGGACGAGCGCGTGTTGAGAAACCGCATCGACGAGCTCGACATCCTGAAGAAAGTGGACCTAGTCGAGGGTGAACCAAGAAAGCTCAGCGTCAACGGCAAGGAAACTTGGCTCCTGTTTCCGGCCAAGCTTTACTGCGGCCAAAGCCTGCTCGATGCGCGGCGCGAGTCCATCATCATTGACTACTTCTTTACCGACGAGATCCCCGGCTACCAGGAGAAGCCCGACTTCCTTGCCGGCCGGCGCGGCGCGAGAGTGCGCGACGAAATCCGCATGGTGCGTCCAGGATTTTATCTGGGGCGCGCGTATCTAGACCGGGTCTTTTTGCTGACCTTCACGCTCTACAACAAGGAAGTCGCAGAGCGCGATGGTCCGGCATTCCTCAAGACCGGTCAGGTCAATGAGGACTGCTGGACTGGGACACAGCAGCGGCTGGCGGCTCCGGCGAGATAACTTCACAAGCGGACATCATTGGGCGGGTACTCGGTACTTCGATTTGAGAATCGGCGCCACGCCGATCAGGCAGATCGAAGAGGGCAGGTTGAATGAAACTCCCGCTCAAGTCTACGGCCCTGCTGAGCGTGCTCGGTTCCCTGGTGGCGATCGCATTCGGGCTCTGGCGTTGGCAGGGAGCTCACAACGGAGAGGCCGTACAGGAGAAGCACGTCTCAAGCTTCGCTCAGCAACTGGCACCCGTGTGGGCAGCCGACCCTGCGAATGCGGGCGAGAGCTTGCCGCCCGTGGGCCGCTCACTCTTCGATTTTCTGGTCATCGATGGCGAGTCCGCCGAAGTGCCTTTTCCCTTCGAGGCGCTCACGAGGAAGATCGACGCTCGGCTCGGGTGCACAGGAGCCGGTCGTGTCGCCGCCAAAGGGCGCGGCATAGGCACGATCGAACCTTCGTGTCTGAAGCGCGTGCTGATTCCACTGGGCCGCTCCCTGCAGCGGAGTGCAGCAGCTCCGGAGTTCTTCAAATACCCGCGTGCTGTTGTCGCAGCGGATACCGAGTCGTCCGATACAGCCCCCTCAGGGCACCACCGCATGCTGCTCAAGGACCGCCTCTTTCTTGGCTATCAGGAGAAAGCCAATCTGATCGAGGTGATCAGCTACAACGAGTCGGCCGGCCGCTTTGAGTTCCAGTTGGTCAAAGACTACCGTGTCGGCGCAACGCCTAGAGTCGTCTACGCCAACCGGGCTGTATGCGTCGCTTGCCACCAGAACCACGCGCCGCTGTTCTCGCGTCAGGTGTGGGACGAAACCAACGCCAATCCGCGCATCGCCACGCTGCTTGCGGCGCGGAGCCGGACTTTCTACGGAATTCCCGTTGCGCGGGGCGTGGACATTCCAAACGCACTCGACGATGCCACAGAGCGCGCCAACCTATTGGAGGTGTATCAAAAGCTTTGGCGTGAAGGCTGCGACGATGCGCAGAACGGGCGCCGGTCAGCTCGGTGCCGGGCGGCAATCCTCCGGGCGCTGCTGCAATATCGCTTAAGCAGCGAGTACGGTTTCGATCAGACCGCGCCCGCCTATCGCGAGAATCTCCTCGCGCTACTCGGTCGGACGGCGAAAGAGCGCTGGCCCGGAGGCTTGGCGATCCCGAATCCGGACATCCCCAACCGCGATCCCCTGGCGGCCGCTGCGGACGATCCGGGGGCGGCCGGTGCGATGACTTTGGCGCACGTGCCGGTGCGCTTCGATCCTCTGGTCCCGCGGGAGCCGCTAGAAATCTGGCCTCCCGACGCGAATGACTATGCCAGGCGAATGATTGACGGCCTGTCTCAATTCATTGCTGCGGAGGACGTAAGACGCCTGGATGCTCATTTATTCGCCGTCGGCTCAAAACCCGGCAGGCCGCGCCGGACGTGGTCAGGCGAATGCCGCCTGGTCTTCTCCCGACCGTCGTCGTTCGCGCAGCGGCTCGATTTTCGCTGCCCGGCGAAAGAAAACGTCGAGAGCGCGTTGCGAGTTTCCGGGCACGTCGAAATGCCGACCGGAAAGGTAGCGACGGGCACGGTAACGCATTTGAGCGTTTCCGGGGTAGAAGGCGATACCGGCGAGTTCGAAGTGCATGCCGAACGGATCGAATGGCGGGAGGGATACTCGGCACTGGTCGTCCGTGCAATGCGGCAGGGGCGGCACGTACGCCTAGTCGACGGCAACGCCGTTGACCGAATCAGCCTGCGCTGGCGCTCCGCGGCTGCGCCGGTTAGCGACCCGCGCCATTCAACCGTCGAGCCCGAGGGTGAAGTACCCATCAGCGCGCTCGACGACTTCGCACCGGTTGCCTCCGCGCTCGCGCAGCTGGCGGAGGACGAAGGTACGGTCGAGGATCTTTTTGCCGCAAAGCCCTTCCGCCGGGCTGCCGCGCTGCCGGCCCTTTTTGCTCGTCTAGGCATGCCCACCGGCGGGTGGTGCTGCCTTGACGATAAGGGCATGGCCTCCGCGCGCCTTGACGAAGGCGAGCGAGCGATGCAGGCGGAGCTTGAGGGCGCAAAGCCGCTCTATCGATACTGCGCCTTGTGCCATCAAACGCCGGAGCCCTCGCCGCCGAACTTCCTCTATGGCGACGCCGATCGAGTAGCGACGAATCTCAAGCACTGTGCCGAACGCATTTTTTTCCGCCTGAGCATGTGGCAACTCCAGTACGACGACCGGCCCAAAACGCCCATGCCACCCATGCTGGCCTTGAGGCAGCTCAGTGCGGAAGCGGACAAGTGGCCCGGGAGCGCGGCACTAGCGGAGCTCAGGCGGCATGCGGCTGACCTGCTGCAAGCGCAGACGGGGCGCAAGCCCGACCTTGACCGTCTATTGAACGGAAATTACGAGAACCTACGCAGCTGCCTGCCGAGCGTGAAATCCGGTCCTGAGCGCTACAGAGCCGCACCATCGGCCAGGCGGCGCAACGCAGAAGGAGAATCCGCATGGAACAAGAACAAAGCCCAGGGTTCATGAACTTGAATGCGCTATTGGGCAACTGGTGCCGAGCCATCGTCACCATCGTTGTTGCCGCGGGGCTGCTCCTATGCGGGTACCTCGTCTGGTTATGGAATGAAGACACCCCGACGGACTACGCTGACGTGGTAGAGCACTTCAAGTACGGTTCCACCGGCGGCGAGCGCGAGTCCGGCTTTCCGCTCTGGATCTGGAAGGCGCTGCCCCAGATATGCGCTGTGCACCTTCCCGATAAAGGGTTTGCTTCGCCCGGCGCACGCTACGAGGACGACAAGGGTTACGCCGCTTTCGGGATGATTTATGAAGCAGGCCACGACCTTCCGATTGGCACCTCCAAGCGTTCGGTCATGGGTATAGAACGCACCTTTCTGAATTGCGCGGCGTGTCATACCAGCACCGTGCGCAAAACCCAGCAGAGCGAGCCGGAAGTCTATGTCGGCATGCCCGCCAATACCTTCAATGTCATGGCGTTCGAGAAATTCTTCTTCGACTGTGGCGCCGACCCCAAATTCAGCGGCGAGTTCGTCATCCCCGAGGTCAGACGCCTGCGTCAGGCCCGCGGCGAAGACTTGGGCCTCATCGACCGCTACGTGGTTTATCCGCTCGCGGTGTGGATTATGCGCGAGCGCCTGCTCATGCTGCGCGGCCGCTTTCAGTTCGTGTATGCGCAACACGAATGGGGTCCGGGTCGGGTGGACACTTTTAACGCAGCGAAAGTGTTGTTTAACTTCCCTATGAGCCAGCTGCCGGACCGGGAAATGAATGCCCCCGCCGACTTTCCCGCCATCTGGAACCAGCAGAAGAAAAAGGGCATGCAGTTACACTGGGACGGCAACAACAATATGGTGGAAGAGCGCAACAAAAGTGCGGCGTTTGGCACCGGCACTACACCGCCTACCATAGATCTTGGCCGTATCGCACGGATTGAGGACTGGCTTCGGAACGCGAACCCACCGTCCTACCCGTTTTCGATCGACCAGGCGCGCGCGGAAAAGGGCGCACCCATTTACAAGAAATACTGCAGTGGATGTCACGGGGCGAGCGGGCAGGCTTTCGGCACTGCTGAGGGCGACCGGAAGATCGAATGTCTAAAGCCGGGCGAACCGGATGAGGCGCTCTACGGTCCCCGGGTGGGAAAGATCACATCTATCCAGGGGATCGGCACTGACCGCCGCCGTCTCGATTCATATACCTACGCCCTGGCTGTGAATCAGAGCACTTTGTACGCGGGATATGACTGGCGCTTCTGCCATTTTCGCAAGACCTTTGGCTACGCCAACATGCCGCTCGATGGTCTGTGGCTCCGCGCGCCTTATTTGCATAACGGATCGGTCCCAACGCTCCGCGAGCTGCTTGAGCCGAGCGAGAAGCGGCCGAAGGCGTTCTATCGCGGCTACGACGTGTATGACGCGGGAAAGGTCGGCTTCGTCAGCGCCGTCGCGGAAGAAGGCGGTCGCAAGTACTTCCGCTACGACACGAGCCTGCCCGGCAACGGAAATGAGGGCCACGAAGGGCCAGCCTACGGTACACAACTTGCGCCCGGGGACAAGGACGCCCTCATTGAGTATCTGAAAACCTTCTGACGCGCGCCGTCGGTGTTCTGCCCGGGGGAAAATATGGAAACTGCAACCAAGAAACGGAAGTGGAAGCTCGTCCTCGCAGCGGTGCTCGTTCTAGTCGCCATCGGGGTGCTCGTCGGCTGGTACAAATTCTTCCGCGAAGAACCGCAGCCGGAATGGATCACGGCCACGCCTGAGATGCGCTTTAAGTATGGCTCCATCGGAGCCGAGCACGATGCCGGCATTCCGTACTGGATCTTCTACGTGCTGCCGCGTGTGTTTCCCGACAAACTGCCGGGGCCGGGTGGTTACGCTTCATTCGGCGTGGCGTGGGAGCAAGGACAGGAATTGCCGATCGGTTTCACCAAGAAGGTGATCGGCTTCCCGCGCGTGGCGAACAACTGCGCGGCCTGCCACACCGCGAGCTATCGCAAGCGTTCCGACGAGAACCCGACCTTCGTGCCCACCGGCCCGAATCACACGCTTAACCTGGAGGCATTCTTCCGCTTCCTGGTGGACTGCGCCAAAGATCCGCGCTTCAACGCCGACAACCTCATGCGCGAGATCAGTCTCGTCACCCAGCTCTCCCCGCTTGATCGGGCGCTCTACCGCTTTCTCATCATCCCTATTACCAAGAAGCGCCTGCTGGAGCGCGAGCAGCAGTTCGCGTGGGTCTATCGCAAAGACTTCCCCGAATGGGGCCGCGGGCGCGACGATGCGATGAACCTCACCAAGTACTTCATGATCCGGTTTCCGGTAGACAACACCATCGGTCCGACTGACATGCCCTCGATCTGGAATCTCAAAAAGTACAACCCCGAAAAAGGCATGCTCATGAATTTGGCGGGCGACAGCCACGACGCGCGCTCGGTCATCATGGATTCGGCGCTCGGGTTGCTCGGTGCGGCTCCGCACAGCAAAGGAGACTTTCTCAAAGAGGTCGACTGGCTTGAAAAGTACCTGCGCGAGGTACCGGCGCCGAAATATCCGTTCCCCATCAACCCGCAAGCGGCAAGGGCCGGTAAGACTATCTTCGACAACAACTGCGCGAGCTGCCACGCTTCCGAGCGGACCGGCACGCGGGTGCCGGTGGAGGAGGTCGGCACCGATCGAGAGCGTCTGCTTACCTGGAGCAAAAAGGCCGCGATTGAAGCGAACAAGGTCGTGCGCGGTTTCGGTCTCGAGCGCCGCGGACTGGTCGAGACGGAGCCGAGCGGCTATATCGCCGCCTTCCTCGATGGGGTTTGGCTGCGCGCGCCTTATCTGCACAACGGTTCGGTGCCGACGCTGCGCGATCTGCTCAAGCCCGCAGTCGAACGGCCTAAAGAGTTCTATCGCGGCTACGACGTATACGATCCGGTCAATCTCGGTTTCATCACGCAGGGGCCAGAAGCGCAACGCGTCGGCACCAAATTCAACGCCGGCGAGAGAGCCAGCGGCAATCGAGGGCACGAATACGGCACGCGGTTGCCCGCCGCGGAGAAGGATGCGCTGATCGAGTACGTGAAAACGCTGTGAGTGTTTTTCCGTCAGGGCCGAAAATCGGCAGGGCATATCGAAGGGAGAGAGAGATGAAAACCCGGCCTTTGTATTGGGTTGCTGTCCTCGCTACATTGACCGCTTGTACGTCGGCCGTTCCGTACCGCAATGGGGATTACGGGGCGATTCCAACGTGTGAGAAAACTTACGAAGCCTACGACGCCGCGCTTCTGTCGGTTGCGGCGCCCCCGATCGAAGAGGGCGACAACTGCTGGAAGCAATCCCGCGAGAGCCACGGAGACTACGACGTCTTGTTTGTCGAGTTTGACGATCAAGGTTGGGTGCAGGACGCAGCCAAAGAGAGCAACCCTACCAAAGCGGATCACCTAAGTAAGCTGTATGAATCGATCAGACAAATCCGCGAGAAACCCGACAAGACCCAACAGAGGTTATCTATCGTTGTTTTTGTTCACGGTTGGCAGCACAACGCAGAGGCGACGGATTCCAACGTGCACGCGTTTCGCAAGCTGCTCCGCCAGGTCGACGCTCTGGAGGCGGCCGCTGCTGGTCAAGGCCACAAACCGAGAGTCGTCGGTATTTATGTCGGCTGGCGCGGTAAGTCACTGACCATCCCGATTCTGGACAACGCCACGTTTTGGGAACGTAAGAATACTGCCGAACGAGTTGCCCAAGGAGCAGTTCAAGAACTTTTTCGATGGTTGGATTTGTTTCGCGATGCAGGGACGGACCCTGCCACGGGCGAACGAAATGTCACCGTCCTCACTATTGGGCACTCCTTTGGCGGATTGATCACGTTTGAAGCGTTGAGCGGCGAGTTCGTCCGCAACGCGGTGCGTTTTAAGCGTAACATTGAGAAGCCAAACGATCACTATATGTCTCGGGTGGGAGATTTGGTCGTGATTGTAAATCCTGCGTTCGAAGGGGCACGCTACGAGGTACTGAGGGCCGCCGTTCGGAGGCTGCCGGGCGTAGAGCGTAACCAGCTGCCCGTTGTCATAGTCGCGACTTCCACGGCCGACGTGGCAACCAAATATTTCTTTCCCCTTGCGCGATGGTTCAATACGGTGTTCGAGGCAACGTCTGGGGAGGAGCAATCGGCGATTGTCCTGGCTGTAGGCCACAACCCGCGGTATATCACGCACGACCTAAGTCTGTGCGCAACGGACGACGCTAACTGCCACGAAGCATGCAAGGCGGCATCGGGGACTGCCGGGAATATTCTTGAAAACAAGGCCGCTCGCGAATATGCCTACATGTTTGCAATTGCAGAACGCGGGTTCGACCACCGCAAGGCAAAACCCAGCGAGCAGCACCTTTGCGACGGACTGGAGTTGAAGTGGACTGAGGAGGCGTACCCAGACCATAACCCGTTCTGGGTCGTCCGGACGACTGGCGACATCATGCACGGCCACAATGACATCTTCAATGCCAACATGGTGAGCTTCGTGCGCCAGATGTACACAGGGTTCATTGCAGCGCGTAACCAATTTAACGAGAAAGCGCGTAGTCAGCCCAAAAACAGGAAATAGATGCGGGAGCGAGCGATGGACGCAAACCCGAGCAGCCACGCAGACAGCTGGACTCCCGAATTGGAGCAGCTGCTGTCGACGTGGCATCGACGGATGGACGCCTGCCAGCATGCGTACTATCTGGAAGCCGAGCGGTACAAGCGCTGGCATCTCTGGCTCGGAATTCCCGCTGTTATCTTGTCCACCGTGGTGGGAACTGCCGTGTTCGCAACTCTTGAGAGCCAAACCGTTGAAATCTCGGCGCGCGTGATCATTGCGCTCGTGAGCATCGCGGCCGCTGTTCTCGCTGGCCTCCAGACGTTCCTTCGTCTGTCGGAAGCGGCTGCGGCACACGGGCAATCCGGCGACTGGTATGCGGCGATCAAACGCGACATCGAACAGCTGCGGGCGCTCCGCCGCGACGAGCGAGGCCATGCAAAAACGTGCACCGACGCGCTGCGCAAGGAGATGAACAAAGTCGGGCAGAAGTCGCCCGAGTTGCGGGAGAGCTTGTGGATGGAAATCGCCAAGCGCTACGGGATCGACGGTGCCCAAGGCGGAGGGCTGCCCCCGCACCGGTAGAGTCTTCTGAGGCCGCCCTTAGTTTAGTGACGCCCTCTCCGCCAAACATGAACCCAGTCGTCAAGCGCCCACGTCGGCTTTCGCGCGGCCCAGTGCGGCCGTCGGAAACACCAGCGACTTGATCACGACCGGCACGGCGCCGGAGGACTCGAGCAGCGCGCCGATGTCGATGAAGTCGAATTCCTTGAGCGCGATCCCGTCGATCGACACGATAGCGTTCGACAGCCGTGTCTCTTCCCTGCAGTGGATGCCGATCAATCCCCCGACGTCGCCGTCTCCGACCAGGATGAGCGGCAGGCCGCGCCCAAGCTCGTTCGCAAGTCCGGCGACGATTCCCCGGCAGAAGGCGTCCAGCCGCCCGAACGTCGCCGAGCCCTTCCAGCGGTAGCAGAGGGCCTCCGCTCGCTCCCCGTCGTCGAGATCGAGCCGGCGCAGCGCGGCCCCGACCGAATCGGATATTCTCTCCACGGCGAGAGTCTCGGCGTCGAGCGGCAGATTTGGCGTGACGACCGGCACGTTCCTCAGAGGGAGCACGCTTTGCGGCGCGACGAAGATGGTGCTGCCGCTTACCTGGACCGTGTACTGGGAGGCGCCGATCACGGTGGCGCGGATCCCTTCGGCGGAAGGCTCGATTCGCGGTCCCCAAGTTTTGATTCGCGCGAGGATCGCGCGGGCGAACACCGGGCCGAGATCGCCGAAGGCCCGGTGTTCGCGCCCGTAGATATATTCCGAAACGCCTCCCGAAAAGCTGACCACGTCCGGTTTGCGCCCGTTGCGCAGCGGGTCGAGCCGCAGCAAGGCCGCCGAGTCGGCGCCGAGAGCGGGCTTGCTGATGATCTCGAACAAGTGGTCGGCCATGCGCTCGATCATCGTGTTCAGGCGGTTCGCGTCGGGTTTCCTGCCCGTTTCGAGGAGGAGCCCGACCTCCGCGGCGAATCGCCGGCCGGCTTCTTCGATGCGCGCAACGCGTCCCTCGGCGTCGAAGGAGACGATGCGAGCTCCTACGTCGACCGCGGTCAGTTCGGCGATCTCGCCGGCTTCGCACACGGCGATTTTCGTTGTCCCGCCGCCCACGTCCACGTTCATCACCCGTGCGGATTCCCGGACCGAGCGCGCGCAAGCGCCCGAGCCGAAGGCGGCGATGGTCGCTTCGAGAGCGTCGCCCGCGCTCAGCGAAACGAATTTTCCCGCCTGGGAGGCGAACAGCTCGCCGATCGCGCGGGCGTTGCTGCGCCGGACGGCGACGCCCGTGAGGATCAGCGCGCCCGTGTCGATCGTCTTGGGATCGACTCCGGCGAGCTCGTATTGCCGGTCGATGAAGCGCCCGAGCGCTAGAGCGTCGATGGCCGCGTCGCCCGCGTACGGAGTGAGAAGAACCTCGGACTCGTGAACGACTTTGCGCTCGGAAACGACGTAGCGGTTGTCGAGCCGCTCGAGCACGAGGCGGGAAAAGACGAGGTGCGAGGTGGAGGAACCGATGTCGACGCCGACGCTCGTGAGGCGGATCTCGTCCTCGACCTCGAGGCTGCGCCTGACGTTGCTGAAGAAGATCCTGCCGCCCGATTCCCCGCTCATGCTGGAGCCGGGCTATTTCGTCGCAGGCGCGACGTACCAGCCTGGGTCCATGCGGTTCGGCACGCCGCTCCTCGCGAGCGTTTCCCCGTATTCCTTGCGGATGTACGGGTCCTCCATCCAGTAGGGGATGGAGGTTCCGCCGTCGGGAATGTCGATCGCGGTGTAGTCGGTGTGCTTCTCGCCCGGCGCGCCGGGCTCGCGCCCGGGGTTGTGCGGGCCGAACCAGGCGGTGAGGCGGAACGGGTCCTTCGACACGCTGAAGTGCTGGTGGTACCAGCGCGCGCCGCCGGGCGCCGCCGACACCATGCCGACCGGCTCGTAGTCGACGCGCTTCACGTCGTCCATGCGGCCGTCCTTCCACGGCGTGACGCCCAGCCGCTCGGGCCAGGTGTAGGTGTAGCCTTTGCCCCTGACACAGATGAGCACCGCGGCCGAGGTATGTGCATGTCCTTTCGAGTAGCGGCCGTTCTCGTGCTGGCCGATCCAGAAATAGAAGCAGTTGTCGGTCATGAACGGCTCGACGCGCCGCCATCCGGGGGAGCGCCGGTTGTCTAAAGGAAGATCGCAGTTGACGATGTCGGGAATGAAGTTCGTGCGCCGCATCGCGAGGCCCCGCACGGGATCGGGCTCGATATCGTCCCGGGGCTTGAAGAAGTCGTCCGCGCCGTTGAAGCGCTCGCGGAACACGAAGGGGTTGTCGAACACCGCGCTCACGTTGTTGATCATGTTGAGCACGTTCGGCGCCGTGGTGCCCGCGAGCAGCAGCGCGCCGCCCGGGGTGGCGTTCACCAGGCGGTGCCAGGCGTTCATCGGGATCGAGAACATCGAGCCCTTCTGCCACTCGAAGACGTGCTTCCTTGCGTCACCCTCCTGCCAGACTTCGGTCGTGCCGCGACCCTCGACGACGAGGAAGATCTCCTCGTACATGTGCCTCTCGGGATTGAGCGCGCCCGCGGGCGGGATCTCCATGACGTAGCAGCCCCATTTGGTCTCGGTGCCATGGAGCTGGATATAGTGGCCGCGCCCCCCGGTGCGCTTCCAGCGCGCGAGCGGGAGGTCCTGAACTCTGCGTATCCCGATGCCGCGGAACACGGGAATGCCCTCGGACTCCATGAAGGCGTCGTAGGGGGTCGGCTGCTTCTTGAACTCGCCGTATCCGGCCTTGCGCGTGCCGGTCGGCTCATGCCAATGGGTTTGGTCTTTTTCGTGCGGCATGTCTCGCTCGATGTTCTGATATACGGAACACAGTTCCGATTTTTTGCAAACCGCTCTCATTCGACCATATAATGCCCGCCAGCGTCAATCGCGCCGCGAGCAGAAAAGCGCCGCGGTATCGCGCGCAGGCGCGGGGAGGAAGAGGAAACCGATGCGGTCGAAGGTCTCGATCATCCTGTTTCAGACGCTCGCCCTGTGCGCCGCCTGTGTTCCGCTCGCGAATGCGCAATCCCCGGAGAAAAATCAAGCGGTCTACCTCTACGAAGGCGCCGACCGCGCGCAGCGCCTCGCCGACCGGGCGCGGCATGAGGGAGCGCTCGTCGTGTATACATCGCTCGCGACCTCGGAATCGGTGCCGCTCACTCAGGCTTTCGAAAAGAAGTACGGCGTCAAGGTCCAGCTGTGGCGCTCGCTCAGCGACCAGGTGGTCAGGCGCGCCTTGAACGAAGCCAAGGCGCGCCGTCATGTTGTGGACGTCGTCGAAACCAACGGCCCCGAACTGGAGGCGCTCGCGCGCGAACGGGTCTTGGGCCGGTTTTTCAGCCCTCACACTGCAGACATTCCCCCCTGGGGCGTGCCTGCGCACCGGATGTGGGTCTCGGACCGCGTCGATTTCTTCGTCGTCGCATTCAACACGGCCAAGGTGCGGCGCGAGGAGCTTCCGCCGACCTACGAGGGCTTCCTCGACCCCAAGTGGAGAGGGCGGATCGGGCTCGAAGCGACCGATCAGGAGTGGCTCGCAGGGCTCGCCAAGCACTGGGGCGAGAAGCGCGCCCTCGACTTCTTTCGCGGGCTGGTCGCGATGAGGCCCGATGTGCGCAAGGGGCACGTGCTCCTGTCTGAGATGGTCGCGGCCGGCGAGGTCCCCGTCAGCCTCACCAACTACGCTTCCAACGCCGATTCGATGAAGCGCCGGGACAAGCCGATCGACTGGAAGCCCGTCGAGCCGGTGATCGGCAGGCCGCAGGCGATCGGGCTCGCGGCCAACGCGCCCCACCCGAACGCGGCGCTGCTCTTCGCCGATTTCGTGCTGTCCCCGGAAGGCCAGCGGCTTTTCTATTCCATGGGGCGGTATCCGTCGAGCCGAAAGGCGGAAAGCGTTCGCGTAGCGTTTCCCTACCTGATGCTCGACCCGATTGCGCTGATCGACGAAGATGAAAAGTGGCTCAAGCTGTGGAACGAGCTCGTTACGGTGAAATAGGAAGAGCGCCGTCGATGGAGCGAAGAGTCAATTCCGCAAGGTCCCGCACCCGGCTTTCGTCGGTGGCGAATTCCCTGCGGCTCATCAAGGCGTTCTCCGAAGACGAGTACGAGATCGGCATCAGCGATCTCGCCAAACGGCTGGGCCTCGCAAAGAGCACTGTTCACCGGCTCGCCTCGACGCTGCTCGAGCAGGGAATGCTCGAGCAGAACTCCGGCGACGGCAAATACCATCTCGGACTCGCGCTGTTCGAGCTGGGGGCGATGGTGCGCCGGAAGATGGATTTCACCATGGAAGCGCGGCCTTTCCTGCGCACGCTCATGGAGAAACCCGGCGAGACCGTGCATCTGGCGATTCTCGATCACGATTCGTTTCGTTACATACTCACCCACGACAGCAAGCAGGCCCTGCGCATGGGCTCGAAAGTCGGCACCCGTGCGCCCGTGCACTCCACCGCCGTGGGCAAGGCCCTGCTCGCGTTCCTTCCGGAGGACGAGCTCGAGCGCATCATCGCCCGCGGACTCCCGGCGAGCACGCCTAGGACGATCGTCGACGCCAAGGCCCTGCGCCGCGAATTGGCGACGGTGCGCACGCGCAGCTATGCCGTGGACGACGAGGAGAGCGAGATCGGATTGCGCTCCATCGCCGCGCCGATACGCGTCTACTCGGGGAACGTGGTTGCGGCGATCAGCATCGCCGGCCCGGTTCACCGCATGGCGAGAAGAGCCCTGCTGGGCTGGGTGCGCGAGCTGGTAGACGCCGCCGAGGCTGTTTCCCAGCGGCTGGGCTGGCAGGCGTCGCGCGCGGAGGCCCTGCCCAGACGGGCCTGATCACGCCGAGCCGGGCTCAAATCCCCAGGCGCTGCCAGATCGTCGAGGTGAGCCCCGCCTGGTTCATGGTGTAGAAGTGCAGGCCGGGCGCTCCGGCCGAGAGCAGCCGGTCGCAAAGGTCGGTCACCACGTCGAGGCCCAGGCTTCGAATCGAGGCGACGTCGTCGCCGAGACTCTGCATCTTCAGGCGCAGCCAGCGCGGAATCTCGGCGCCGCAGGCGTCCGAGAAGCGGGCAAGCTGCGAGAAATTCCCGATCGGCATGATTCCCGGGACGATGGGCAGGCCGATGCCGAGCGCTTCGCAGTCGTCGACGAAACGCAGATAGGAATCGATGTTGTAGAAATACTGCGTGATCGCCGCGTCGGCGCCCGCGTCGATCTTGCGCTTGAAATTCCGCAGGTCCTCATGCGGGCTGCGCGCCTGCGGATGGAACTCCGGGTAGCAGGCGACTTCGACGTGGAAGTGATCGCCGGTTCGTTCGCGGATGAAAGCCACCAGCTCGCTCGCGTAGCGAAGCTCTCCCGCGCTGGCGGCGCCCGAAGGCAGGTCCCCGCGCAGGGCGACGATGTGGCCGATGCCTTTCGCCTTGTACAGCTCGAGCGTCGCAGCGACGTCGGCGCGCGTTGCGCCGATGCAGGAGATATGCGGCGCCGCGCGGTGTCCGGCGGCCTGGATTTCAAGGACGGTCTCCAGCGTGCGGTCGCGCGTGGAGCCGCCTGCTCCGTAGGTGCAGGAGAAGAAGCGAGGCTTCAACTGCGCGAGCTGCTTCCAGGTCGTGCGCAGCTTCTCCATCCCCTCCGGGGTCTTCGGAGGAAAGAACTCGAAGCTGAACGTGCGCGGGTGTTTTTTCTGGGATTGCATTCAGGGCTCGTAGGCGAGGTTGGGCGCAAGCCAGCGCTCGGTCTGCTCCAGAGCGAGCGCCTTGCGCCGCGCGTAGTCGGCCGCCTGATCCTCGCCGATCTTGTCCACGGCGAAATACTGCGAATCCGGATGCGAGAGGTAAAAGCCGCTCACGCTCGAGGCGGGCAGCATCGCGTACGATTCCGTCAGCGTGAGGCCCGCCTCGTCGGCGGAGAGCAGCGCGAACAGCGGTCCCTTTTCGGTGTGGTCGGGACACGCCGGGTAACCCGGCGCGGGCCGTATGCCCCGGTACTTCTCGGCGATCAGCTCGGTTCTTGAGAGTTTCTCGTCCGCCGCGTAGCCCCAGTACTCCTTGCGCACCCGCTGGTGCAGCAGCTCGGTGAAGGCCTCGGCGAGCCGGTCGGCGAGTGCCTTCACCATGATCGCGCTGTAGTCGTCGTGATTCGCCTCGAATGCCCTCACCTTGGCGTCGACGCCGATGCCTGCCGTCAAGGCGAAGGCCCCGACATAGTCGGGAACGCCCGAGTCTCTCGGTGCGACGAAGTCGGCGAGGCAGAGGTTGGCCCGGTCGGTGGCCTTTTCGGTCTGCTGGCGCAGGCAATGCCACACCATCGCCGCTTCCCTGCGCGATTCGTCGGCGTAGATCTCGATATCGTCTCCCGCGCTCGCTGCGGGATAGAGTCCGAACACTGCGTTCGCCGTAAGCCATTTCTCCGCGATGATCTTTTGCAGCATCGCCTGCCCTTCGGCGAGCACCGACCGCGCCGCCTCGCCGACAACCGGGTCATCCAGGATCTTCGGATAGCTGCCCGCGAGGTCCCAGGTCTGGAAGAACGGCGACCAGTCGATGTAGCGGGCGATTTCGGCGAGATCGTGGCTGCGCAGGAACCGGCGGCCGAGGACGCGGGGGCGCGGCGGGGCGTATCCGCGCCAGTCGATGCGATGAGCGTTGGCCCGGGCCCGGGCTATCGGCACGAGCGTCTGCCCCTTCTTGGCAGCGTGCTGCGCGCGGAATCTTTCGTAGTCCTCCCGCCCGGACTGCACGTATTCCCGACTCAAGTCTTTCGAGAGCAGGTTGGAGCAAACCGACACCGACCGGGACGCGTCAGGCACGTACACGATGGGGCTCGCATAATGCGGCGCGATCTTGACCGCGGTGTGCACGCGCGAAGTCGTCGCCCCACCGATGAGCAGGGGGAGGGTGAGCCCTTGCCGCTGCATCTCGTGCGCGACGTGCGCCATCTCTTCCAGAGAAGGCGTGATCAGGCCCGAGAGGCCGATGATGTCGGCTTTCTCGGCGAGCGCAGTGTCGAGGATTTTTTGCGCGGGCACCATGACCCCGAGATTGATCACCTCGAAGTTGTTGCACTGGAGCACGACGGCCACGATGTTCTTCCCGATGTCGTGCACGTCGCCCTTTACGGTCGCGACCACGATCTTGCCCCGGGGCTTCAGGTCGCCCGATCTTTCCTTTTCTGCCTCTATGAAGGGGACGAGGTGCGCCACGGCCTGCTTCATCACCCGCGCCGATTTCACGACCTGGGGCAGGAACATCTTGCCCGAGCCGAACAGGTCGCCGACGACGTTCATCCCGTCCATGAGCGGGCCTTCGATCACCTGGATCGGGCGTTCGTACTTCACGCGGGCTTCCTCGGTGTCCTCGACCACCCAATCGGCGATCCCCTTGACCAAAGCGTGCGCAAGGCGTTCTTCGACTGAGCCCTTGCGCCACTCCAGCTCGTCGGCCTGTGCCCTGTCCGGGCTCTTCACGGTGGTGGCGAATTCCACGAGGCGCTCGCCCGCGTCGGGCCGCCGGTTGAGCACCACGTCCTCGACCCGCTCGCGCAGCTCCGCCGGAATCTCCTCGTAGACGCCGAGCTGCCCGGCGTTGACGATACCCATGGTCATGCCGGCGCGGACGGCGTGGTAGAGGAAGACCGTGTGGATGGCTTCCCGTACCGCGTCGTTGCCGCGGAAGGAGAACGAAACATTCGAGACGCCGCCGGAGACCTTGGCGTGCGCCAGCTCGCGCTTGATCGCGCGGGTTGCTTCGATGAAATCCCGCCCGTAGTTGTTGTGCTCCTCGATGCCGGTGGCGACCGCGAAGATGTTCGGGTCGAAGATGATGTCTTCGGGCGGGAAGCCGACCTCCTCGACCAGGAGGCGGTAGCAGCGCCTGGAGATCTCGATCTTTCGCGCAAGCGAATCGGCCTGGCCCTTCTCGTCGAAAGCCATGACGATCACGGCCGCGCCGTAGCGGCGCGCGAGCCGCGCGTGCCGGAGGAATTCCTCTTCGCCCTCCTTGAGGGAGATCGAGTTGACCACGCATTTTCCCTGCACGCACTTCAGTCCCGCCTCGATCACCGACCACTTCGAGGAATCGATCATCACGGGCACGCGCGAGATGTCCGGCTCGGAGCCGATGAGATGCAGGAAGGTGGTCATCGCCTTCCGGGAGTCGAGCATCGCCTCGTCCATGTTCACGTCGATCACCTGCGCGCCGTTCTCGACCTGCTGACGCGCCACGGCGAGGCCTTCCTGGTAGTCGCCGGCGAGGATTAGGCGGGCGAATGCGCGCGAACCCGAGACGTTGGTGCGCTCGCCGACGTTGACGAACAGCGATTCGTCGCCGATATTCAGGGGCTCGAGGCCCGAAAGCCGCAGCTTCTTCTCGGCGGCGGGCGGCTTGCGCGGGGGAAGCTCGCGCAGCGCGGTTGCGATGGCGCGGATGTGATCGGGGGTCGTGCCGCAGCAGCCGCCGACGATGTTCAGGAAGCCGCTTTCCGCGAATTCCCGGAGCAGACCCGACGTGTATTCCGGGGTTTCGTCGTAGCCGGTCTCCGAGAGCGGGTTCGGCAGTCCCGCATTGGGGTGGCAGCTGATGAACGCGTCGGAGACGCTCGACAGCTCCTCGATGTAGGGACGCATGAGTTTCGCGCCCAGCGCGCAGTTCAGGCCTACGGCGATCGGCCGCGCGTGGCGCAGCGAATTCCAGAAGGCTTCCGGAGTCTGGCCCGTGAGCGTGCGCCCGGACTGGTCGGTGATGGTGCCCGACACGATGACGGGGAGCCGCCGTCCGCGCTCTTCGAAGAGCGCCTCGATCGCGAAGACCGCGGCTTTGGCGTTGAGCGTGTCGAAGATCGTCTCGAGCAGGATCAGGTCGGCGCCGCCGTCGGCGAGACCCGCGAGCGCCTCGCCGTAGGCGGCAACGAGCTCGTCGAAATAGATGTTGCGGAAACCCGGATCGTTGACTTCGGGCGAGATCGACGCGGTCTTGTTGGTCGGCCCGAGCACGCCGGCGACGAAGCGCGGCTTGCCCGGGTCGCGTTCGGTGAATCGCTCGGCGGCTTCGCGAGCGAGCTTGGCCGCGGCGTGGTTCAACTCGTACACCAGGCGGTCGAGCCCGTAGTCGGCCTGCGAGGGGGCGTTCGAGTTGAAGGTATTGGTCTCGATGATGTCGGCGCCCGCCTCGAGGTACCGGGCGTGGATTTCGCCGATGACCACGGGCCGCGTCAGGGAGGGGAGGTCGTTGGGCAGCTGTGGGTTGAGCTGCGGGT
>CAYQVE010000014.1:24578-25544 GCA_964420785.1 uncultured Enterobacteriaceae bacterium
CGGCCTCGAGGTATTGCGAGTGGATCTCGCGGATCACCTCGGGACGCGTGAGCGAGAGCAGATCGTTGTTGCCCTTCAGCTCTCGCGCCTGGGCCGCGAAGCGCCGCCCGCGGAAATCGCTCTCCGAGAGGCGGTAGCCCTGGATGGTGGTGCCCATGGCCCCGTCCAGGATGAGGATGCGCCGCTCGAGGAGGGCGCGTAGCTCTGCGCTTCTGTCAGCTTGCATCTTGACCCGGTTAGAATCATCGCTCGTCCAGAACTATGAATCCAGTGAAAGTTCTTGCGAAATATATGAGCACTGCTCATAATTCGGGGATGCTCGAGCTGCGCCACCTGCGCTCGCTGGTCGCCCTCGCCGAGACGGGAACCGTCTCGCGCGCGGCCGACCGCGTGCACCTCACGCAGTCGGCCCTTTCCCACCAGCTGAAGGCGCTCGAGTCGCACTACGGCGCGGCGGTGGTGAAGCGCCACGGCCAGTCGGTGAAGCTCACCGAGTCGGGCCAGAGGCTGGTGGCGCTCGCGCGGTCGGTGATGGGCGAAGTGCAGACCGCGGAGCGCGACCTCGCGAAGCTCGCGCGCACTCCGGCGCGGACCTTGCGCATCGCGCTGGAATGCCACACCTGCTTCGACTGGCTGATGCCGATCATGGACGTCTTCCGGAAGGACTGGCCCGAAGTGGAGCTCGACCTCGTGTCGGGATTTCATCCGAACGCGATCGCCCTGCTCGCCGACGGCAAGACCGATCTCGTGATCGGGTCGGAGAACAAGCCGCGCCGCGGCATCGTCTTCCACCCGCTGTTCCGGTTCGAGGTGCTTGCCGTGCTGCCGACGGATCACCGCTTTCGCGGGAAGCGCTATCTGAGCGCTAGCGATTTCGCGCGCGAGACTCTCATCACTCATCCGCTGCCGGAGGGACCGATCGATCTGATCCGTCGGGGCCTCCAGCCCCCCGGGGTGTGCCCCGCC
>CAYQVE010000015.1:0-25001 GCA_964420785.1 uncultured Enterobacteriaceae bacterium
TCGGCTCGAAGACGCCGCCCGAGATCGCGGTGGCGATCCTCGCCGAGATGACGGCAGTCAGGCGGGGCGTGCAGGTCCCCGAAACGATCGAGCCGCCGAAGGTGAACGTTTCGGCGGGCTGCGAGGTTCCGCAAAACTAGCTATTCTCCCTCCCCTTCGAGGGGGAGTTCATGGCCGCAACGATTCGCGGCATTCTTCTGGCCGCGGGCTATTCGAGGCGCTTCGGCTCGAACAAGCTGCTCCAAGCGCTGCCTGCGGGCACGCCCGAAGCGGGAACGCCGATCGCGCTTGCGGCCGCCAAACACCTGCTGGAAGCCTTGCCCGAGTCCATAGCGGTCGTGAGGCCGCGGGCGCAGAAGCTCGGAAAAATCCTGCGCGACGCCGGCTGCAACACCGTGGTGTGCAAGAACGCAAGCGAGGGCATGGGAACGAGCCTTGCCGCCGGCGTGCGCGCCGCATCAGAGGCCGATGGCTGGGTGGTCGCACTTGCCGACATGCCGTTCCTTCGTCCCGAGACGATCCGAGTAATTGTCAGGGGCCTTTCCGAGGGAGCGGTAATCGCGGCCACTGCGTATCGCGGCGAGCGTGGGCACCCGGTGGGTTTCGCGCGCCGATTCTACGAAGAGCTTTCTTCCCTGCACGGTGACGACGGCGGGCGCCAGTTCCTGACGCAGCACCCCGAGTGGGTGAATATCTTCGAGGTCGATGACCCCGGCGCCGTGCGTGACATCGACAAGCCTTCGGACCTGGAGCGCTAGCGGGCGGGAATTTCGCGCGATTTTGATGCGCGCTTTGGACATTGAAGCGCGCATGGGACTATCGGTCAGTCGTCGCTTGCCTGACGCACCAGGTGCTCGTCCTCGAGATCAAAGCCCGTGGTACGGGCCGGGACGGCGGTGCCTATCTATGGATTCAGGCCCGAATTGCCGCGCGAACCCTCTGCCGACCGCGCGTAAGGCCGCGACCACCGCGCGTGCGATTCCCTGTCGCGGGCGTGGGGACGGCCCCGGTTCCGAGAGCACGATCTCGCTCGGCGCCTGCGCGTGAATCAGCGCAAGACCCGGCCGGTCGAGCGTGAGGGCGTCGTTCGCTGCGAGGAAGTGATCCTCGTGATCCCTGTGCTGGGTGATCCAGAGCGCGCCCCGAACGCACTCGACCCGCGCTCCACTGGGGTCGTATAGACGGATGAGCTCACGAGCTTCGAGGTGGAGCTGCGCGCGATCGAACCGAATGTTCATGGGCATCTCCTATGGCTGTCACAGCGATCCGCGCCAGCTGCGCAAATGACGCGGGTCGAAATTGCCTGGCGCAAGAAACCGCACGATTCCGCGCCAGAGGACGTAAAGCAGGACGCCCAAGGCGATCCCATATCTTGCCGGTCGGCTTTGTTCCGCAAACTTGATGTTCATGGTCCTTCCTTTCATAATGCGCTTTCCGCATGCTTCTCTGCGCTACGCAGGCAGGGCAGCCGGCGCTTGATTCACCAGTGATATTATTCTTCCGAGGCCAGGCAGTATCAAACGATCTTTGGGAATGTTTTGCATGATAAAAAGGAATGCTTAAACAGGGGCGCGGTCTGCCTTCGCTCGACCTGTTGAAGGGCTTCGAGGCGGCGGCGCGCAACCTCAGCTTCACCAAGGCCGCAGCGGAGCTCTTCGTCACCCAGTCGGCAGTCAGCCGCCAGGTCAAGACCCTCGAAGAGCAGCTTGGCGTGGCATTGTTTCGCCGGCACTACCGCGATTTGCGTCTTACGGAGGAGGGTCAGACGCTCTACAAGACTTCGGGCGAGGTGCTGCGTCTGCTGCGCGATGTCACGGGCAGGCTCGGAGCGCGTGCGGCCGGAATGCTCACGGTCACGACCACGGTGTCTTTTGCGGCGCTTTGGCTCGTCCCGCGCCTCAACGACTTCCGGCGAGCTCATCCCGGGATAGACATGCGGCTTGCCGCGACGAACGAAATCCAGGATCTCGAGCGCGAAGGTATCGATCTGGCGATCCGCTACTGCACGCCCAAGGCCGCGGGCCCGGGCGCCGTGCGCCTGTTCGGGGAGCTGGTGTTCCCGGTATGTTCTCGGTCGGTGCTCGCCGGCAGGACGCTCGCGTCGCCTCAGGACCTTTCCGGACAGGTGTTGCTGCACTACGACGATCCCGAGCGGCGTTACCCGTGGCTCAGCTGGGACGTGTGGTTCGAGCTGACGCAGACACACGGCGTGAGGCCCGCGGGCACGCTGCGCTTCTCCCACTACGATCAGCTCATCCAGGCCGCGATCGAGGGCCAGGGCATCGCGCTCGGGCGGAGTCGGTTCGTCGCCAAGTGGGTGAAGCTGGGGAAGCTGATCCTGCCGTTCGGCGAGCGCTACATGCGCTCGCCATCCGACTCCCGCGCGTTCTTCATGGTCCTGCCGCGAGGATCGTCTGCCCGTCCGGGCGTCGCCGAATTTTCCAGTTGGCTGCAACAGCAGGCCCGGGCTGAAGAAACCGACACCATGCCCAAGGACGCGGTGCGCGAACGGGGCACGCACGGCCGGGGATGAGCATATGACCCCGATCCGCTACACGATCCATCCAGTGCGGCCGGAAGCGCACCTCTATCGCGTCGCCTGCACGGTCGACGATCCCGATCCTTCGGGACAGCAGTTCGCCCTGCCGGCGTGGGTCCCCGGCAGCTACATGATCCGGGATTTCGCGCGTCACATCGTTTCCATTCGCGCGGCGAGTCGCAACCGGACGGTCGCCCTCGAGAAACTCGACAAGCACACCTGGCGCGCGCAGCCCGTTGAAGGGTCCTTGACGGTGAGCTTCGACGTGTACGCGTGGGACCTGTCGGTGCGCGGTGCGCATCTCGACACCACACACGGATTTTTCAACGGAGCCTGCGTGTTCCCGCGAGTTCTCGAACAGGAAGCCGCACCGTGCGAGCTCGAGATCCTGCGGCCCACGGGCGCGCGCTACCGCAATTGGCGAGTCGCAACCGCGATGCCGAGAAAAGGCGCAGGCCCCTACGGCTTCGGCACCTATGTCGTCGGGGACTACGACGAGCTGATCGACCACCCGGTGGAGATGGGCGAGTTTTCGCTCGCAAGTTTTCGCGCGTGCGGCGTTCCGCACGATATCGTCATCACCGGCCGTCACCGCGCGGACCTCGCGAGGCTGCGCCGCGACCTGAAGCGCCTGTGCGAGCACCACATGCGTTTCTTCGGCGAGCCTGCGCCGATGACGCGTTACGTATTCCTCGTGACTGCGGTCGGTGAAGGCTACGGGGGGCTCGAGCACCGCGCCTCGACGGCGCTGCTATGCTCGCGCGAGGATTTGCCGCGCGAGGGCGAGATCGAGGTGAGCGAGCGTTACCGCACTTTCCTCGGTCTCATCAGCCACGAATATTTCCACACCTGGAACGTGAAGCGCATCAAGCCTGCCGCGTTCGTCCCCTACGATCTCGACCGCGAGAATTACACGACGCTCCTTTGGGCGTTCGAGGGCATCACGTCCTACTACGACGATCTTGCGCTCGTCCGCTCCGGACTGATCGAAAAAAAGGACTATCTCGAGCTGCTCGGCCGCTCGATCACGATGCATCTGCGCACTCCGGGCCGCGCGAAGCAAAGCCTCGCCGAGTCGAGCTTCGACGCGTGGATCAAATACTATCGCCAGGACGAGAATTCTCCGAACGCGACCGTAAGCTACTACGTCAAGGGGAGCCTTGTCGCCCTGTGTCTCGACCTGCTCGTTCGCGACAAGACCCGCGGGAGGAAGTCGCTCGACGACGTGATGCGCGCGCTGTGGCGGCGCCACGGGCTCACCCGAGCCGGCCTGGAGGAGGACGGCCTCGAACGCCTCGCCGAAGAGGTGACGGGTCTGCAGCTGGGGCGTTATCTCGACGAATGGCTGCGCTCGACGCGCGAGTTGCCGCTGAAGGCGCTGCTCGCGACGCAGGGAGTGGAAATGGAGCTGCGTCCGGCCGAGTCCGCTCAGGACAAGGGCGGCAAGCCGGCGCGCTCGAAAAACGCCGCCGGGCTCGCGTTGCTCGGCATTCGTGCGCGAGCGCAAGGCGATGACACCGCCGTCACGCACGTGCTCGAAGGGGGTGGGGCGCAGGAGGCTGGCATCGCCGCCGGCGACCTGATCATCGCGTTGGAAGGCTTGAGGCCCGGACAGACGGGACTGGATGCGGCCCTGGCCAGGCGCCGCGCGGGAGAGCGCGTCCGGATTCACGCCTTTCGCCGCGACGAGCTGATGAGCTTCGAGGCGCGGCTCAGGCGCGCGGATGCCGATACCTGCGTGCTCGCCGAGTCGGCCGGCGCGCGCGCGCGGCTGCTCGAACGCTGGCTGGGGCCGCGCCGCGACTGAAGCCTCCGGCTCCAGACCCGTACTCCGCCTCCGGGCTCGTGCTTGACAGGGCTGTCGCTACGGGTAATACTAAACCTTATGGTTAAGTATAAGGATGAGCCGCTCGACGCCGTCTTCGCGGCACTCGCCGACCCGACGCGTCGCGAAGTAGTGAAACGGCTGGCCGACGGCAGTCGGGCGGTCACCGAGCTTTCGCAGCCGTTTTCCATGTCATTGCCCGGATTCATGAAGCATTTGAGCATTCTCGAGAACGCGGGACTGATCCGACGCGAAAAGCAGGGCAGGGTAGTCAGCTGCACGCTGTCGGCAGAACCCATGAAGGAAGCATCGGCGTGGCTTACCACCACCCGAGAGTTCTGGGAGAAGCGGCTCGACGCGCTCGCCCGATTTTTGTATCACCAAGAGGAGACTCAATCATGGCACTCACCAAGACCCAGGAGCGACCGTCGCTCTCGATCGTCCGCAAACTCGACGCAGCGCCGGCGAAAGTCTGGCGCGCGATCACCGAACCGGAAATGCTGAAGAAATGGATGGCGCCGAGCGAGGACTTCAAGATCCCGGTCGCCGAAGCCGAGCTCCGCGTCGGCGGGCGCTATCACATCGTGATGCACGCGCCCGACGGCGAGGCGCACGACGTGAGCGGCGCCTACCGCGAAGTCGTGGCGAACAAGAAGCTCGTCTATACGTGGGTGTGGAAAAGCACGCCCGAGCGAGAGTCGGTCGTGACCATCGAGCTGCGCGCCGCGGGCAACGGCACCGAGCTGACGCTCAGGCATGAGCAGTTCGTCGACAAAGAAGCGCGCGACCGCCACCAGCACGGCTGGGTGGGCTGTCTCAGCCGCCTCGAGCGCTTGACGGCATAACGACAAAAGGAGGACATCATGTCCAAGGTCGTGAAGCAGTCGGTTACCCTGCCCGCCGCGGCGAGGGAGCTCTACGCAATGTATCTCAGTCCCAAGGCGCACGGTGCGATCACGGGAGGAAAGGTCGCCATCGCCAGCCGGCCGGGTTCAAGCTTCAGCGCCTTCGGCGGTGCCCTGCGCGGCCGGATGCTGCAAACCGTCCCCGGCCGGCTGATCGTGCAATCCTGGCGCTCGAGCGCATTCGCGAAGAACGACCCCGACTCGACGCTCGTCATGCGATTCACGCCCAGGGGCAAGAGCGGGCGCGTGGACCTCGTGCACGTCAACGTTCCCGACCACGACTACAAGGGCGTGAACAAGGGCTGGAAGAACTACTACTGGAAACCTTGGCGCAAATACCTGGCCCGCCGCTGACTGCCCTGGCGTTTCGTTTACACTCCCGCCCTCATGGCCTACGACGAAAAACTGGCGGGTCGAGTCCGCGGGCTTCTCGCAAAGCGCAAGGCGATCGCCGAGAAGAAGATGTTCGGCGGGGTCGCGTTCCTGCTGAACGGCAACATGTGCGTGGGCCTCCACGGAGAGGAACTGATCGTCCGGCTGAATCCGGAAGAGACCGACCAAGCCCTGGCCAAACCGCACACCCGCATCTTCGACATGACGGGACGTCCGATGAAGGGGTGGATCCTGGTGAAATCCGCCGGTGTCGCGAGCGAGGACGCGCTTGCGAGATGGGTGAACGAGGGCCTGAGCTATGCGGCGTCCCTGCCGGCGAAGAAGTAGAATCCGGGCTGACCGCTGCGTCCAGCCTGGATGAACGCCCCCGACAAGACCCCCCTCGCCGTCGCCTACGCCGATGTCGCCTCCGCTGCGGAGCGGCTCGCCGGTCACGCGCACCACACCCCGATGATGACCTCGCACGCGGTAGACGGCCGCATCGGCGCGCGAGTCTTCTTCAAGTGCGAGAACTTCCAGCGCATGGGTGCATTCAAGTTTCGCGGCGCATACAACGCGATGTCGCGGCTGGCTCCCGACGAACGCAAGCGAGGCGTCCTCGCCTACTCCTCAGGTAACCACGCGCAGGCGGTCGCTCTTGCGGGAAAGCTCCTCGGCGTACGCGTCACGATTGTTATGCCCGCGGACGCCCCGGCCGTGAAGCTCGACGCGACCCGCGGGTACGGCGCAGAGGTCGTGCTCTACGACAAGCACAAGGAGGTGCGCGAGGAAGTCGCCGAGAGGGTCGCGCGGGAACGTGAGCTTCCCGTGATCCCGCCGTTCGATCATCCCCACGTGATCGCGGGGCAGGGCACGGCGGCGAAAGAGCTGATCGAGGACGCGGGGCCGCTCGATTATCTTTTCGTACCGTGCAGCGGTGGCGGGTTGATCTCGGGCTGCGCGGTCGCTGCATCTCATCTTTCGCCCGGATGCAAGGTGATCGGCGTCGAGCCAGAGGCGGGCGACGACGCCACGCGTTCCTTCAAGACGAAGACCCTGCAGACTTGCCGTAATCCGGACACCATCGCCGATGGCGCGCGCACGCACTCGCTGGGCCGGCTGACCTTCCCGCTGGTATTGCGCTACGTGCACGACATGGTCACGGTGAGCGACGCGGAACTCGTCCGGGCGATGTTCTACCTGTGGGAGCGGATGAAGATCGTCGTCGAGCCGACGGGCGCGCTCGGCGCGGCAGGCCTCTTCGAGCGCGGACTGCCGGTGGCGGGCAAGCGCGTCGGCGTCGTTCTCTCGGGCGGCAACGTCGATCTGAAGTTGCTCGCCCGGTACGTCTAGCTTGCGGAGGGGCGCTGCGTTCATGGCGCCGCGCATCGATCTCCGGACGAGAGCGTTCGCCGAGTTCAGGTTCTACGAGGAGCTCAACGATTTCCTCGCACCGGATCGGCGCAAGACGACGTTCCCCGTCCGTATCGACCGCGGCCGGTCGGTAAAGGACGCGATCGAGTCGGTCGGGATCCCCCACACCGAGGTGGATCTCGTGCTGGTCGACGGCGCATCCGTCGCCTTCGGGCACGTGCTGCGCGGCGGGGAGCGCGTCGCAGTCTATCCGGTGTTCGAGCGCCTCGACATCGCGCCTGTCGTGCACTTGCGGCCGTCGCCACTTCGTGAAATGCGCTTCGTTCTCGACTGCCATCTCGGGAAGCTCGCGCGGCATCTGCGGATGGCGGGCTTCGACAGCCTGTGGGAGGTCGACTACGGCGACGAGGAGATCGTCGCGCTTTCGATAGCGCAGAAACGCGTGGTTCTCACCCGCGACAAGGGTCTCCTGAAGCGCCGCGCGGTCGAGCGCGGTCACTTCGTGCGCGAGACGCAAACGGAGAAGCAGTTCTGCGAGGTGGTGCGTGCATTTCAGCTCGAGCGCTTGCTCAAGCCTTTCACCCGCTGTCGCGTGTGCAACTCGACGCTGCGCGAAATTTCGGGGGAGTCGGTTCGCGGCCGCGTGCCGGAAAAGGTCCGGAGTGCGCAGGAAGACTTTACCGAATGTCCCGACTGCGGTCGCGTCTTCTGGCGGGGCACACACTACGAGCGCCTGAGCCGCATTCTGCGCGCGGCCGCTGCGCCGGGGGCGGTCAGTTCTTCCTGACCGACCAGATCTGCCAGCGTTCCTTTCCGGCGAAGATCGGGATCGAGTCGTTCACCGCGGCATCGGCGGTCCGGACGAAATGCCCTCCGAGCAGGCTTTCCAGCTCTCCACTCTTCAACCCGAAGGGCGGACCGCGCTCACCGTCGTCGAAGTAGAAGAATCCGGCGAGCCTTCCTCCGGACAGCAAGAGCTCCGACACCCGCGGCGCATAGCGCGGCCAAAGGCGGCGGGGCAGCGCGCATAGGAAGGCGCGCTCGTAGACCAAGTCGAACCGCCGGGCGAAATCGAATTCGAAGAAGTCGGCGAGGCGAACGAGGTGGGCGAGCGGCCCGAGGATCCGTTGCGCACGTTCCATCGCCGCAGGCGCGAAGTCGATCGCGAGCGTCTCGAACCCCGCTTCGGCAAAGGCGCGCACTTCGTAGCCCGAGCCGCATCCCGGAATCAGAATCCGTTGTCCGCGCGGTTCCATTCCCAGAAACTGTTCCAGCGCCGACGGGACGCGGCCGGCATCCCACGGCGTGAAGCTTTCGCGAAAGCGCTTTTCCCAGAATTCGGGCTGCGCCGCGTCTTCCTTCGGCATGCGTTCAGCCTTTGACGCAGACCACTTGCTTGAGGGTGTGCACCACGTCGACGAGATCGGTCTGGTCGGCCATGACCTGATCGATGTCCTTGTAGGCGCCCGGGATCTCGTCGAGCACGCCTTTGTCCTTGCGACATTCGACGCCTTGGGTCTGCACGATGAGGTCGGCGCGCGAGAAGCGTCGCTTTGCCTCGCTTCGGCTCATGCGGCGCCCGGCGCCGTGGGCGCAGGAGAAGAACGACTCGGGGTTTCCCTTGCCGCGCACGATGTAGGAGCGCGCGCCCATACTGCCCGGGATGATGCCGAGCTCACCATCGCGCGCGCTGATTGCGCCCTTGCGGGTGACATAGACGAGCTCTCCGAAATGCTCCTCCTGCTGCACGTAGTTGTGATGGCAGTTGATCGCTTCGCGCGTCTCCTCGAATTCCGGCAGCTCGCGCCGCAGCGCGCCCAGAATCAGGTCCATCATCTCGCGCCGGTTGGCAGCAGCGTAATCCTGCGCCCAGCCGACCGCCTCGACGTAGTCGTCGAAGAGATCCGATCCTGAGTCGAGCCAGGCGAGGTCGCGATCGGGAAGATGCATGTCCCGTTTGTGCATTGCCTCGCGCGCCTGGGCGATGAAGTACTGGCCGATGCAGTTGCCGATGCCGCGGCTTCCGGAATGCAGCATCACCCACAGGTGCTCGCTCTCGTCGAGGCAGACCTCGATGAAGTGATTGCCGCCGCCCAGCGAGCCCATTTGCCGCACCCATTTCCTTTCGTGGTCGCGCTGCATCTTGGCGATCTTCGGATGCTTGCGCACCACGCCTTCGAGCCGCCGCTTCAGAGGTGCGCAGGCATCGCGCCGCGCGTCGGACTCGCCGTGCTCGTCGAACCCGACGGGCACGGTGCGCTCGATGGCGGTGCGCACGCGAGCGAGGCTGTCGGGAAGCTGCTCCGAACTCAGCGATAGCCGCACCGCGTTCATGCCGCAGCCGATATCTACTCCTACCGCCGCCGGGATGATCGCGCGCCGGGTGGGAATCACGGAGCCCACGGTCGCCCCGATGCCGGCGTGCACATCGGGCATCGCCGCGACATGCCCGAACACGATCGGAAGCTGCGACACGTTCGCGAGCTGCGCCCGCGCGTGCGCTTCGAGCTCGTCGGTGAAAACCTTGACCGGGACGCGGCCGCCTTCGATGATTTGCCTGATGGGCATGGGTGGCATTCTACCGGCGCGCGACCGGCCGGGTCGTGGCACGGTAACATCTTGTTGCAAATGGTTGTCTTGCGAAATGGGGGAGTTACATTTCTCTGCTGTAATCGGCCGAGGCTCGCCGGGTGGGAGCGGGCCGCAAGCGGGCGGTCCAAATGAAAATTGAGAGCCATCTGATCACCGAGAAGCGCCGCTCGCTGCGCGGCGTGTGGGTTGTGATCCTAGTGCTGCTGCTCGCGGCCACTGGGGCGGCGGTCTTTTTCCTCGCGCCGAGCGACGCGCAGCAGCGCCCCGTGGGTCGGCGCGGTATCGATCCCACGCGCCCGACTCCCGTCGTCGCCGCAGCGGCGCGGATCGGCGACGTCAGCATCTACCTGAACGGCCTCGGTACCGTGACGCCGCTCAAGACGGTGACCGTGCGGAGCCGCGTGGACGGCGAGCTCGTCAAGGTCTTGTTCAAGGAGGGGCAGGTGGTGAGGGAGGGAGACCTCCTCGCCGAGATCGACCCGCGCCCCTACCAGGCGCAGCTCGCGCAGTTCGAAGGTCAGATGGCGCGCGACCAGGCGCTGCTCGCCAATGCCCGCATCGACGTGGAGCGCTATCGCACGCTCTACGCGCAGGACTCGATCGCCAAGCAGCAGGTCGATACGCAGGAGGCGCTGGTCCGTCAATACGAAGGCACGGTCAAATTCGACCAGGGGCAGATCGACAACGCGAGACTGCAGCTTACCTATTCGAGTATCACGGCGCCGATCACCGGGCGCCTGGGCTTGCGCCTGGTCGACCCCGGCAACATCGTGCGCGCGGGCGACGCGAACGGCCTCGTTGTCATCACGCAGCTTCAGCCGATCACCGCCATCTTCACCATCACGCAGGACAACTTGCCGAGCGTGATGCAGCGGCTGCGCTCGGGCGAAAAACTGCCGGTCGAGGCCTACGACCGCGAGCAGAAGAGGAGGCTCGCCTCGGGCACGCTCGCGAGCGTCGACAACCAGATCGATCCGGCGACGGGCACGATCAAGCTCAAGGCGCAGTTCCCGAACGAGGATGCGAGCCTCTTCCCCAACCAGTTCGTCAACGTGCGCATGCTGGTCGATACGCGGCGTGGGGCGACGCTCGTCCCGAACGCCGCCATCGTGCGCGGCGGGCAGGGGACTTTCGTCTACGTCATCAAGGAGGACAGGACGGTCGAGCTGCGCAAGGTGAGCGTCGGCACGGCCGAAGGCGACGGCTTGTCGGTCGAAACCGGCCTTGCGCCCGGAGAGTTTGTGGTCGTCGAAGGCAGCGATCGCCTGCGCGACGGCGCAAAAGTGGAGATTCCCGATCGCGCTGCCCGCGCGGCGCCCGGCGACGCCAAGGCGCCGGCGAAGGGCGAAGGCAAGCGGCGCCGCAAAGAGGGTGCATGAACCCCTCGCGGCTGTTCATTCTGCGGCCAGTGGCGACCTCGCTGCTGATGGCCGCGATCCTGCTCGCCGGCGCGATCGCCTACCGGCTGCTGCCGCTCTCAGCCCTGCCCGAGGTGGACTACCCGACGATCCAGGTCGTTACCTTCTATCCCGGCGCGAGCCCGGACGTGACGACTTCCTCGATCACCGCCCCGCTCGAGCGCCAGTTCGGGCAGATGCCGGGGCTGAAGCAGATGTCCTCGACCAGCTCGGGCGGCGCCTCGGTGATCACGCTGCAGTTCAGCCTGGACCTGACGCTCGACGTTGCCGAACAGGAAGTGCAGGCGGCGATCAACGCAGCCTCCAATTTCCTCCCCGCGGACCTGCCCGCTCCGCCCGTCTACAGCAAGGTCAATCCGGCCGACGCGCCTATCCTCACTCTCGGCATCACCTCAAAGACGATGCCGCTTCCGCAGGTGCAGAACCTCGTCGATACGCGCCTCGCGCAGAAGATCTCGCAGCTTCCCGGCGTGGGTCTGGTGACGCTCTCCGGGGGCCAGCGCCCTGCAGTGCGCGTCCAGGTGAATCCTCGCGCGCTCGCCGCAAACGGGCTCAATCTCGAGGACGTGCGCACCGCGGTAGCCGCCGCAAACGTCAACCAGGCGAAGGGCAGCTTCGACGGTCCCAGCCGCGCCTACACCATCGACGCCAACGATCAGCTGCGCTCGGCCGCCGACTACGGTGCGGTGGTCATCAGCTACAGGAACGGCGCTCCCATCCAGCTTGCGGATGTCGCCGACGTCGTCGAGGACGCGGAGAACGTGCGGCTCGCGGCGTGGATGAACGACGTTCCCGCGGTGATCCTCAACATCCAGCGCCAGCCGGGTGCGAACGTGATCGAGGTGGTGGATCGCGTGAAGGGGCTCCTGCCTCAGCTGACGGCCTCGCTTCCCGCGTCGGTCGATGTTGCGACGCTCACCGACCGCACCGTCACCATCCGCGCCTCGGTGAACGACGTGCAGTTCGAGCTGATGCTTGCGGTGGCGCTGGTCGTGATGGTGATTTTCCTCTTTCTGCGCACGGCTGCGGGCACCCTCATCCCGAGCATCGCGGTGCCGCTTTCGCTGGTCGGCACCTTCGGCGTGATGTACCTCGCCGGGTTCAGCGTCAACAACCTCACACTCATGGCGCTCACCATCGCCACCGGCTTCGTGGTGGACGATGCCATCGTGATGATCGAGAACATCGCGCGCTATGTCGAAGAGGGCGAGCCGCCTTTGCAGGCCGCGCTGAAAGGCGCCGAGCAGATCGGCTTCACCATCATCTCGCTCACTTTTTCCCTGATCGCGGTGCTGATCCCGCTTCTCTTCATGAGCGAGGTGGTGGGGCGCCTGTTCCGCGAGTTTGCGATCACGCTTGCGGTCGCCATCCTGATCTCTGCCGTGGTGTCGCTCACCCTGACGCCCATGATGTGCGCGAAGCTCCTGCGCCACAGACCCGAACCGGAGCAGGGCAGGTTCTACCGCGCCGCGGGACGCTTCATCGACGCGATGATCGCGCGCTACGGTGCGATGCTCAACTGGGTGCTTGACCGCCAGACGGCGACTCTTTGGGTCTTCATCGGCACGCTTGCATTGAGCGTGATTCTCTATGTCATCGTCCCCAAGGGCTTCTTCCCGCTGCAGGATACGGGCGTCATCCAGGGGATCTCCGAGGCGCCGCAATCAGTTTCCTTCGCGACGATGGCCGAACGCCAGCGCGCCCTTGCCGAGGCGATCCTGCAGGACCCCGCCGTGGAAAGCGTTTCCTCCTTCATCGGCGTGGACGGCGTCAACACCACGCTCAACAACGGCCGCGTCTTCATCAACCTGAAGCCCAGGTCCGAACGCGGCGCCACCGTCGCGGACGTCATGCAGCGGCTGCAGCCGCGGATCGCGCGGGTCCGGGGCATCTCCCTCTACATGCAGCCGGTGCAGGACCTCACTATCGAGGACCGTGTCAGCCGCACCCAGTACCAGCTCACCGTCGAGGATGCGAATCCAGACGAGCTCGCCGTGTCAGTGCATCGCCTGATCGATCGCCTCGCGCAGCTGCCGCAGCTCGCCGACGTGGCGAGCGATCTCCAGGACCAGGGCCTGCAGGCGTTTCTTTCGATCGACCGCGACACCGCGGCGCGGCTCGGCATCACGCCCGGGGCGATCGACACCGCGCTCTACAACGCCTTCGGCCAGCGGCTGATCTCGACAATCTTCACGCAGTCGAACCAGTACCGCGTGGTGCTCGAGGTGAAGCCGGAATTCCGCCGCGGCCCGGACGCGCTGAAGGACATCTACGTCGCCTCGTCCTCGGGCGCTCAGGTGCGCCTGAGCGCGATCACCACGGTCACCGAGGGGCCCGCCCTTCTCGCAGTGAATCACCTCGGCCAGTTTCCAGCGGCGACCATCTCCTTCAATCTCGCCCCCGGGGCTTCGCTGGGCGCGGCCGTAAGCGCGATCGAAGCGGAGGCAAGGGCGCTCGAGTTGCCGCTTTCGGTGCGCACGAGCTTCCAGGGCGCAGCGCTCGCGTTCCGGGCGTCGCTCGCCAACGAGCTGCTGCTCATACTCGCCGCGATCGTGACCATGTACATCGTGCTGGGCGTGCTCTACGAGAGCTACATCCACCCGCTCACGATCCTCTCCACGCTGCCCTCCGCCGGCGTGGGGGCGCTGCTTGCGCTCATGCTCACGCGCAGCGACCTCGGCATCATCGCGGTGATCGGAATCATCCTCCTGATCGGCATCGTCAAGAAGAACGCCATCATGATGATCGACTTCGCGCTCGATGCCGAGCGCAAGGACGGCATGAGCCCGCGCGACGCGATCTATCACGCGTGCCTCTTGAGGTTCCGCCCGATCCTGATGACGACGATGTCGGCGCTGCTCGGCGCGTTGCCGCTCGCGCTCGGCACGGGCGTGGGCTCGGAGCTGCGCCACCCTCTCGGCATCACCATGGTGGGCGGCCTCATCCTCTCCCAGGCGCTCACACTCTTTACCACCCCGGTGATCTACCTGTGGTTCGATCGCCTGGCGCGGCGCGTGAGCGGGCAGGGCGCAGCGGGTTCACGCGCTGAGCCTTTCGGGGGCGGACGACCGTGAACCTCCCCGAATCCTCCATCCGGCGCCCGGTCGCGACGGTACTGCTCGCCGCCGGGGTCACGCTCGCCGGCGCAGCGGCCTTCGGTCTCCTGCCCGTGGCGCCGCTGCCGCAGGTGGATTTCCCGACGATCTCGGTGCAGGCGCAGCTTCCGGGCGCCAGTCCCGAGGTCATGGCGGCGACGGTGGCGACGCCGCTCGAGCGCGCGCTCGGCCGCATCGCCGGCGTCACCGAGATCACCTCGTCCTCCTCGCTCGGCAACACGCGCATCACGCTGCAATTCGACCTCGACCGCGACATCGACGGCGCCGCCCGCGACGTGCAGGCCGCGATCAACGCCGCGAGAAGCCAGTTACCGACGAGTCTTCCGCGCAACCCGACATACCGCAAGGTGAACCCGGCGGATGCGCCGATCATGATCCTCTCGCTCACCTCCGACACGCTCGACCGCGGCGAGATGTACGACGCGGCGTCCACCATCCTGGCGCAGAAGATCTCCCAGGCCGAGGGCGTCGGGCAGGTGACGGTGGGCGGCGCGTCGCTTCCCGCGGTGCGCGTTGAGTTGAATCCCATGACGCTGAACAAGTACGCGATCGGGCTTGACGAGGTGCGCGCGGCGCTCGCCGCCGCCAACGCCAACCGCCCGAAGGGCTCGGTCGATCTGGAGGATCGCCACTGGCAGATCATGGCCGACGACCAGGCGAAGAAGGCGAGCCAGTACATCCCGCTCATCGTCGCGTACCGTAACGGCTCGGCCGTGCGCCTCTCGGACGTCGCCGAAGTGGTCGATTCGGTGGAGGACGTTCGCAACGCCGGCATCGCCAACGGCAAGTCCTCGGTTCTCGTCATCATCAACCGGCAGCCGAATGCCAACATCATCGAGACGACCGAGCGCGTGCGGGAGCTCCTGCCGCTGCTGCGCGCGTCGATCCCGAGCACGATCAATCTGGATGTGGTGCTCGAGCGCACCAGTACCATCCGCGCGTCGCTGCGCGAAGTCGAGAGAACGCTCGTCATCGCGATCGCGCTCGTGATCATGGTGGTGTTCCTGTTCCTGCGCAACGCGCGCGCGACCCTGATTCCGGCGGTCGCCGTTCCGGTTTCACTGGTGGCCACGTTTGGCGTGATGTACCTCGCTGGCTTCAGCCTGAACAATCTGTCGCTCATGGCGCTCACCATCGCCACCGGTTTCGTCGTGGACGACGCGATCGTGGTGCTGGAGAACGTTTCGCGCCACATCGAGCGCGGCACCCCGCCGTTCCAGGCGGCCCTCAAAGGGGCGCGCGAGGTGAGCTTTACCGTGGTCTCGATGAGCATCTCCCTGATTGCGGTGTTCATCCCAATCCTTTTCATGGGCGGCGTCGTCGGGCGCTTGTTCCGCGAGTTCGCCGTGACGCTCTCGGCCGCGATCCTCGTGTCGCTCGCCGTCTCGCTCACCGCCACACCGATGATGTGCGCGCGGCTGCTTCGACCCGCCGGCGAGCGCAAGCCCGGGCGCCTGTTCCTCGCGAGCGAGCGCGTGTTCCGATGGATGCTCGCCGAGTACGAGGCGAGCCTCTCGTGGGCGCTGCGGCACTCACGGCTGATGATGCTGATCCTCGCCGCTACGATAGGGCTGAACGTCTATCTTTACGTCCACATCCCGAAGGGCTTCTTCCCCCAGCAGGACGTCGGGCGCATGGTCGGCTCGATCCAGGCGGACCAGGGCATCTCGTTCCAGGCGATGCGCCAGAAGCTCGCCGACTTCATGGAGATCGTGCGCAGCGACCCTGCCGTCGAGAACGTCGTCGGCTTCACGGGCGGCGGCCAGCGCAATTCCGGATTCATGTTCATCACGCTGAAGCCCGTCAGAGAGCGCAGGGTGAGCGCCGACCAGGTGATCGCGCGGCTGCGCCCCGGGCTCGCGCGCGAGCCCGGGGCGAATCTCTTTCTCGTGCCGGTCCAGGATATCCGCATGGGCGGGCGGCAGGCCAACGCACAGTACCAGTTCACGCTGCAGGCCGACGAGCTCGCGGACCTGCGGCTCTGGGAGCCGCGCGTGCGCCAGGCGCTCGCGCAGCTGCCCGAGATCGCCGACGTCAACACCGACCAGCAGGACAAGGGCCTGCAGACGACGCTCGTCATCGACCGCGGCACCGCCGCGCGTCTGGGCATCACCACACGGATGATCGACCAGACTCTCTACAACGCATTCGGCCAGGCGCAGGTCTCGACCATCTATTCGACGCTCAACCAGTACCACGTAGTGATGGAGGTCGCGCCGCAGTACTGGCAAAGCCCGGAAGCGCTGAAGAACGTCTACGTGCTCTCGCCCACGCGCGGCCAGGTGCCGCTCTCCGCGATCGCACGCTACGAGCCCACCACTGCGCCGCTTTCCGTCAACCACCAGAGCCAGTTCGTCGCCTCGACGATCTCGTTCAACCTGGCGCTCGGGGTGTCGCTGGGCGAGGCGTCCGACGCGATCAACCGGGCGATGGTGCAGCTCGGCGTGCCGACCACCGTGCGCGGCAGCTTCCAGGGGACGGCGCGCGCTTTCAGGCAGTCGCTCGACAGCCAACCCTGGCTGATCCTCGCGGCGCTGATCACCGTCTACATCGTGCTCGGCGTGCTCTACGAGAGCTATATCCACCCGATCACGATCCTCTCGACGCTGCCGTCGGCGGGCGTCGGCGCGCTGCTCGCGCTGATGGCGTTTCGCACCGAGTTCAGCATCATCGCGCTGATCGGCGTGATCCTCCTGATCGGGATCGAGAAAAAGAACGCCATCATGATGATCGACTTCGCGATCGAAGCCGAGCGCAGCGAACGCAAGAGTCCCGAAGCGGCGATTCTGCAGGCGTGCCTGCTGCGTTTCCGCCCGATCATGATGACGACGATGGCGGCGATGCTGGGAGCGGTGCCGCTCGCGATCGGCTTCGGCGACGGCTCGGAGTTCCGCCGTCCGCTCGGAATCGCCATCGTCGGCGGCCTGATCGTGAGCCAGCTGCTCACGCTTTATACGACGCCGGTGGTGTACCTGTACCTCGACCGCTTCCGCCTGTGGTGCCGGCGCGTGCGGGTGGGGCGTGCGGGCGCGGCGGCGCCGGAGGCGCTGTGAGGCCGGGCGCGATCGCGTGCTTTCTGCTCTTCGGCGTGCTCCCGGGTTGCGCTGTCGGGCCCGACTATAGGCGCCCGGAGGTCGGGATCGCCCCGACGTACAAGGAAGCGGGCGAGTGGAAGCCCGCCCAGCCGCAGGACGATTTGGATCGCGGCAGGTGGTGGGCGGTCTTCGGCGACCCGCTGCTCGACGCGCTCGTCGAGCAGGTTGAAGTCTCGAACCAGAACGTGCTGTTCGCGGAAGCGCAGTTCCGCCGCGCGCAGGCCCTGGTCGCGTCCTCGCGCGCGGCCTACTTTCCAACCCTCGATGCCAGCGTTTCGGTTGTTCGCAGCCGCTCGCCGACGGGGGTGATCGGCGGCACGACCGCCGGCCGCATCATCACCAACCGCTCCGCAAGCCTCAATTCCGCATGGGAGGCGGACTTGTGGGGGCGCTTGCGCCGCACCGTCGAATCGAGCGCAGCAGGCGCACAGGCAAGCGCCGCGGATCTCGCGGCGGCGCGGCTCTCGGCACAAGCGGAGCTCGCGTCCAGCTATTTCCAGCTGCGCATTCTCGACGCGCAGAGGCAGTTGCTCGAGGACACCGTCGCGGGGTACCAGAGATCCCTCGATCTCACCAAGAATCGGTACGACGCGGGCGTCGCGGCGAAGGTCGATCTGGTGCAGGCCGAGACGCAGCTGAAGAGCACGCAGGCCGAGGCGATCGATACCGGCGTGCAGCGCGCGCAGCTGGAGCACGCGATCGCGGTACTCATCGGCAAGGCGCCGGCAGAATTCTCGATCGCCCCCGTTCCGCATGCCGTGACGATGCCGCGCATTCCGACGGGCTTGCCCTCTGAGCTGCTCGAGCGCCGGCCCGACGTCGCGGCCGCGGAGCGCCGCGTCGCCGCTGCCAACGCGCAAATCGGCGTGGCGAAGGCTGCTTATTTTCCGTCGCTGACCTTGTCCGCATCCTACGGCTCGCGCAGCGCCGACGCCTCGCAATGGTTCACGGTGCCGAGCCGCTTCTGGTCGATCGGTCCGGCGCTCGCCCAGTCGATCTTCGATGCGGGGCTGCGCCGCGCGCAGACCGAGCAGGCGGTCGCCGCCTACGACGCGACCGTCGCGCAATACCGCCAAGCCGTGCTCGCAGGATTTCAGGAAGTCGAGGACAACCTCGCCGCGCTGCGCATCCTGGGAGACGAGGCAGAGGTTCAGGAAGGAGCGGTGCGCGCCGCGCGCGAGTCGGTGCTCCTCACGACCAACCAGTACAAAGCGGGTATCGTCAGCTACATCAACGTGGTCACGGTGCAGACGACGCAGCTCAGCAACGAGCGCACCGCAATGGGCATTCTCGGCAGGCGGCTCGTCGCGGCCGTGACTCTGGTGAAGGCGCTCGGAGGCGGATGGAGCGCCGCGGAGATCGCGGCGGACAACCGCTGAGATTCGATCCGGATGCACCCGGCTCGGCCTACCGCGATACGGCATTTGCTCCCGATGGTCCCACGGCAAGGTACATCGCGGGGGTAAAGATAATGGAGGTCAGATCCGGGGCCGGGGAGCCTGGCGGGAAGCCTGGCACCGATGACAACGGCCAGCTGATTGCATCATCGCTGTACGCAACCACGCCCCCCAGCCCGACGGCGACGAACCGGGTGCCGAAGCGGATGGCTCGCAAATTCGGAAGCCCCGGCAGGGTCGCGGAGCTCCAGGTCGTTCCATCGGGACTGGTCAGGATCGTTCCCGAATCCCCGACGACCACGTAGTAAGCTCCGGCTGAGCCCGCTCCGTAAGTGGCGCCGCGAAGAGCGTTTGGAGTGCTCGAATTCTGGAGAGTCCAGGTGACCGCATCGGCGCTCGTCAGCAATGTGCCGCTTGCCCCGGTCGCGACGAAGGTGCCGTTGGGAAAGGAGACGTTGTGCAAATTATTTGTCGTGTTGGATGCTGCCGGAGCCCATGCACTGAGATCCGTGCTCGTGAATATGTTTCCGCCGTCACCTACAGCCACGTATATCGTAGCGCCGGACGCAATTCCGAACGCTATGCTGTTCATTCTGGGGCCACCGGCACCGCCACTCGGGACGGAGGTCTTCGCAGTCCACGTATTGCCGTCGGGACTCATCAAGATCGAGCCGTCCGTGCCCAACGCAATGAACAGGCTGCCAGAGGCTATTACCGCGCTGAGGTCGCCGACGCCGCTCGGGATCGACGTCGCTGGAGTCCACGCAGTCACGCCCGGAGGACTCGCATTGGTGTAGTTGAAGGCGCCCGCAAAAATGGTAGGAGCTGGAGGCGTTCCGGCAGCCGAGTTGCCCACGGCGACGATCGTGTTGGTGGTCGGGGCGTAGGCGACCCCATTGAGATTCTGCGGCGGGCTCCCGAGCGGCGCGCCTGAAGTCCAACTCGCGCCCGCCAGTCTTGGGGCCGCCAAGACCACAGGTGTACTCGGCCCCGCGCGGCTGTCGCGGTTGGTTGAGTTCATCACGAACGCGTATTGGGTTCCGTTCGCCAGAGGGAAGACGATGCGAGGCGACTGAGCGTCGAAAATCAACGGCACTCCCGGGGCAGCCGCCGTGACGGTACTGCCCGCTTGGAAGAAGATCCAATATGTCAGCCCGGGTAGTTGATCCCAGGAGACCGTTACCTGTCCCTCCCCGGGCGCGACCGCCAGTCCGGTCGGGGCGTCCCTGGGCGCGTCGGCTTGCCGGTGGCAGCCCGCGAGCGCGATTAGCGACGCGAGGACCATGACGCGCAGCATCGGCTGGCTCACCTGAAAATTTCCTTCACGGTGTGCAGAACTGTAGTTGAAACCGGTTTTCTGGAGTGTAACAAACGGTAAGGGTCCAGGGCCTGCTAATATGCCGCTTTCGCTGCGCTGCGAGATCGTTCAAAATGTTCAATCTCGGCAATACTCTGCACGATGTCGATCCTGAGCTCTGGGCGGTGGTCCAGCAGGAAAGCCAGCGCCAGGAAGACCATATCGAGCTGATCGCCTCCGAGAACTACGCGAGCCGCGCCGTGCTCGCCGCTCAAGGGTCGCAGCTCACCAACAAGTACGCCGAGGGCTATCCCGGCAAGCGCTACTACGGCGGCTGCGAATTCGTCGACATCGCAGAGCAGCTTGCAATCGACCGCGCCAGGCAGCTGTTCCGCTGCGACTACGCCAACGTGCAGCCGCACTCGGGTTCGCAGGCGAACCAGGCGGTCTACATGGCGGCGCTGAAACCGGGCGATGCAATCCTCGGCATGTCGTTTGCGCACGGCGGGCACCTCACGCACGGGGCGGCGGTGAGCGCGAGCGGCAAGCTTTACCACGCCTTCTCGTACGGCCTCAACGCCGAGGAGACGATCGACTACGACGGCGTGGAGCGCCTGGCGCGCGTGCACAAGCCGCGCATGATCGTTGCCGGCGCCTCGGGCTATTCCCGCGTGATCGACTGGCGGCGACTGCGGGAAATCGCCGACGCGGCGCGCGCGTACTTGATGGCGGACATCGCGCACTACGCCGGGCTGATCGTCACGGGGCTCTACCCGAGCCCAATCGGGATCGCAGACTTCGTCACCAGTACGACTCACAAGACCCTGAGGGGTCCGCGCGGAGGGCTGATCCTCGCCGGCGCCGAGCACGAGAAAATCCTCAACGCGGCCGTTTTCCCTTGCTTACAGGGCGGGCCTCTGATGCATGTCATTGCCGCCAAGGCGGTGGCGTTCAAGGAAGCGCTCGCACCCGAATTTCGCGCCTACCAGAAGCAGGTGATTGCCAACGCCAAGATCCTGGCGAATACCCTACGGGCGCGCGGAGTGCGCATCGTTTCGGGCGGCACGGACTGTCACATGTTGCTGGTCGATCTGCGCGCGAAGAACATCACCGGCCGCGACGCCGAGGACGCGCTCGGCCGGGCACACATCACGGTCAACAAGAATGCGATACCGAACGACCCCCAAAAACCCTTCGTGGCGAGCGGCATCCGCATCGGCTCGCCTGCGATGACTACGCGCGGCTGTCGGGAGTCCGAGGCCGCGCGTCTCGGCGAGCTCATCGCGGACGTTCTGGACGCTCCGCACGACGACAGGATCATCAAGCGCGTGACGATGGAAGTGTCCGAGCTGTGCCGCCGCTTCCCGGTATACGGCGCGGCGGAGGCGAGCGGCGGGCAGCGCGTCGCTGCGGCCTAGCGCCGGAGAAGCGCGGTGAAATGTCCGTACTGCAAGGCCGAGGAAACGGCCGTCATCGACTCGCGTGAGTCCGAAGACGGCGACAGCGTGCGCCGCCGCCGCCAGTGCGAGGCGTGCGGGAAGCGCTTCACGACCTACGAGCGCGTCGAACTTTCGATGCCCATGGTGGTGAAATCGAGCGGCAACCGCGTCCCCTACGATCGCGAGAAGGTCCGTACCGGTTTCATGCGCGCATTGCACAAGCGACCGGTTCCCACGGAGTATGTCGACCAGTCGATCAACCGCATCGAGCAGCGCGTCCTCGCTATCGGTGAGCGCGAAGTGGCAAGCCGCGTGATCGGCGAGATGGTGATGCGCGAGCTGAAGAAGATGGACGATGTCGCCTACATCCGCTTCGCCTCGGTATACGAGGACTTTCAGCGCGTGGACGACTTCCGCGACGCGATACTCGAGGTGAAGAAGCCGGGAACCAAGCGCGCGCGCCGCATCGAGAAATAATGGTGACGGCCGCCGACCATGAATTGATGGGGCAGGCGCTCGAGCTCGCCGGGCGCGGCCTCTACACCACGACACCCAATCCGCGTGTCGGCTGTGTCATCGTCGGGGATGGGGCGATCGTCGGCTCGGGCTGGCATGAGAAGGCCGGGATGCCGCACGCGGAGGCGCTGGCGCTGAAAGCCGCCGGAGCGCGTGCGCGCGGCGCGACGCTGTACGTGAACTTGGAACCGTGCAGCCATCACGGCCGCACTCCGCCGTGCGCGGACGCGATCATCGGTGCTGGCGTCGGTCGCGTGGTGGCGGCGGTCCAGGATCCGAATCCTCAGGTCGCGGGAACCGGCTTCTCGAAGCTACGCGCCGCGGGAATCGCGGTCGATGAAGGTCTGAGAGGAGAAGAGGCGCGCGAGCTCAACATCGGTTTTTTCGCACGCATGACTCGCGGACGGCCCTGGGTGCGAATGAAAATCGCGGCGAGTCTGGACGGCCGCACCGCGCTCGCGAACGGAAAAAGCCGATGGATCACGGGCGAGGCCGCGAGAGCCGACGGGCATCGCTGGCGCGCCCGCGCTTGCGCGATCCTCACGGGTTTCGGCACCGTCAGGGACGACGATCCGCAGCTCAACGTGCGCGGCGTCGACACGCCCAGGCAGCCGCTCAAGATCGTCGTCGATTCGAAGTTCGAGACGCCTCTTTCCGCGCGCCTGCTAAAGGGTGGAAAAACGCTCGTCGTCGGCGCCGTCAACGATGCGGAGAGGGTCGCCTCGCTGAAAGCGGCAGGGGCCGAGATCGCAACCATCCCGAACGAGAGCGGCAAAGTCGAGCTGTTCAAGCTGATGGAGGAACTCGCGCGGCGCGAGCTGAACGAGATTCACGTCGAGGCGGGCACGAAACTCAACGGCTCGCTCTTACGGGCGGGCGTGGTGGACGAACTCCTTGTCTACCTTGCGCCCAGCATCATCGGCGATTCCGGACGGGGGATGTTCCATTTGCCCGAGATCAGTGAGCTGTCGCGGGCAAGCGCATTGAAGATTCGCGAAGTCGAGCGCATCGGTGCGGACCTGCGCATCCTGGCGCGAATCTGAAGGAGCGAAGAGTTATTTCTCGCCCTTGAACGCGCGCTTGAATTCCTGGGCACCTTCCTTGGCTGCGCCGCCCACGGCCTGGCCGGCTTTCTTCGCTTCGTGGCCGATTTCCTTGCCGGCTTTTTTTGCGCCTTGCCAGACTTCCCGCGCGGCCGACCCGACCGCCCGGCCGGCCTTGCGCGCATCCTCTTTCACGCTTTCTTCCTTGGCGCTGAGAATGCCCGCGACGAGAAGAGCTGCAGCGGCTGCGCACGCGGTCATGCAGTGCCGGAGCTTCATGCCCGACTCCCTGAACGATTCCCACGCGGAATGATACGCGGTTGCAAAGCCAAGTAGAATCCGGCTCTGTCTGAATCCAGTGGACTGTTGTCTCGCATAAATGTTCAGCGGAATCGTCGCGGCGACGGGGCGAATCAGGAAGGCGGAGCGGCGCAAAGCCGGATTGCGCCTCAGGGTGGATGCCGGTACGCTCCCCCTTCGCGATGTCGCCATCGGCGACAGCATCGCCTTAAACGGCGTATGCCTTACCGTGGTCGCGCGTGCCCGGAAAAGCTTCCACGTGGACGTGTCACGCGAAACCCTGCGCTGCACCGCGGGGCTAGACAAGCCGGGTGAAATCAACCTCGAGAAAGCGCTGCGGATGTCCGACCGGCTCGGTGGCCATCTCGTTTCGGGGCATGTGGACGGAGTCGGCAAGGTCACGCACTTGGGGCGCGCGGGGGCGGATCGGCTTCTGCGGGTACGCGCGCCGCGCGGGCTCGCGCGCTACATCGCGCGCAAGGGCTCGATCGCGGTGCACGGCGTGAGCCTGACGGTGAACGCCGTGCGCGGCACCGAATTCGAGGTCAACCTGATTCCGCACACGCTCGCCGTGACCACGCTCAAGCGTCTTCGGGCGGGCGACCGCGTCAACCTGGAAGTGGACCCTCTCGCACGATACGCGGAGCGACTTCTCAAGACGTCCCGCTGAGTCTCGGCGATCCGGCGTAGTCGCTGTTTTCCCTATGAAAACTCGTTTCGGGCTGTTCCGAGGGATTCCTTTACATCCACATCGCACTGACGGTATCCTTGACGGTATTGCGAGCCGCGACCCGCGTATACCGTCATGGAGCGGGGGTCCGAGCCCGCGTATACCGTCAAGGAGGAGGCGATGCTGACCGACACGAAAATCCGGGCCGCGAAGGGGCGGGAAGGTGCCTACAAGCTCGCGGACCGGGACGGGCTATACCTTCACGTGGCCCCGAGCGGATCGAAGTCGTGGCGCTTCGATTACCGCCTCGCGGGAAAGCGCGAGACGCTCACGATCGGGCGCTACCCGGACGTGTCGCTTGAGCAGGCTCGGCACGGCGTCCGGAAACCGGGGTTCATCTCCCTCGCAGATGCCCGGTCGATGCTGGCGCGGGGCGAGAGCCCGGCCGCGGCGAAGCAGGAGCGCAAGGCGGCGCAGAAGATTGCGCGAGCCAACACCCTGAAGGCCATCGCCGAGCAGTGGGACGCCGCCAGGGCCCCCGCGCGCCCGAATTTCCCGGAAAACTACAAGCGGCTCGTGCTCTTCCTGCTGGTCGTCGCCTACACGTTCAACTTCATCGACCGCACGATCATCGCCACCATCGGCCAGGCGATCAAAGAGGAGCTGAAGATCTCCGACTTCCAGCTCGGACTGCTGGGCGGTCTCTATTTCGCGCTGCTCTACACCATCCTGGGCATCCCGCTGGCCCGGCTCGCCGAGCGCTTCAGCCGCGTGAACATCATCGCCGGCGCCATCGTCGTCTGGTCGGCGTTCACCGCGCTCTGCGGCATGGCCGGCAACTACGCCACCCTGGCCGCCTTCCGCTTCGGCGTAGGCGTCGGCGAAGCGGGCATGTCGCCGGCCTCGCACTCGCTGATCAGCGACTACTACGAGCCGCGCCGGCGCGCTTCGGCGCTGGCGGTCTATTCCTTCGGCATCCCACTGGGCTCGATGCTGGGCGCGGTCGCCGGCGGCCAGATCCTCGACCACTTCACCTGGCGCCCGGCCTTCATTCTGGTGGGCCGCCCCGGCGTCCTGGTGGCCCTCGCCATCCAGCCCCTCAT
>CAYQVE010000016.1:0-24430 GCA_964420785.1 uncultured Enterobacteriaceae bacterium
CACCGATTTGAGCGAGCGGCGGTCGAGCCACCAGCCCACGCAGAGCTGCGCCACCGCAGCGATCAGATAGACGCCGCACACGAGCATGCCGATGCCGAAGGTCGAGTGGGTCAGGGCAGAGAGGCGCTCGTCGAACACCTTGGGCATGGAAATGGTCGTGGCGTTGAAGATCACGCCGCCACAGGCGGTGGCGACCGTGAGGACCGCGAACACGCGGGCGAGGTCTGCGCGCGAGGCCTTGGAGAACCCGCTCCGGCGCACCGGCATTTCACCTTGCGCTTCGCGTGCGAACAGCACAAATGCCGCGCCCACGCCGAGAGTAATTGCGCCCGGAACGATGAATGCCGCCCGCCAGCCGACGATGTCGGCGAGGGCGCCCGCGATCAGCGCGGAGAACGCGACGCCGACGTTGCCGAAGACCCCGTTCACTCCGAGAACCCGGCCCACGTTCTCCCGGTTCGCGACGAGCATCGCGATGCCGACCGGGTGGTAGATCGCGGCGAACACGCCGACGAGCGTGAGGCCCAGTGCGATGTGTGCCGGTCCGGTGGCGAAGCCCGTGAGGATACTCGCGGCGCCGATGCCGAAGAAGAACACCACCATCATGCCTCGCCGGCTCCAGCGGTCGGCGAGCCAGCCTGCAGGGATTGAAAAAGCGCCGAAGGCGATGAACCCGCCGAGCGAGAGCGGCAGGAGATCCGCGTAGCCGCTGCCGAGCTCGGCGCCCATCGCGAGCACCACCGTCGGAAAAATGAGCATGAGGAGATGATCGAGCGCATGCCCGAGATTGAGGAACAGGCTCATGCAGCGCGAGGCGCTCATGGGGAAATGATAACCGGGCGGGCCGGACGCCGCTCGGCGAAGGCCTGCCGGCTCCCGGGCAAGGAACGAATCCGGGCCGCGGGACGCTCGCAGTAGAAATCGGCGGCGTTTAGTATGACAATTCCCGGGAAGGCCGGTCCGGGAGAGATCGCCTGAGGGAAACGACGATGATCAAAAATCGAATTCTAGCGTTGTCGGCGGCCTTACTGCTAGGGTGGAGCGGGGCCGTTGCTCAGGAGCCGAAGGAAAGACCTCACGCCCAGAAATCCCAACAGACCCAGGCGGAGCTCGAAAGAGAAGCGGACGAGATGCTTGGCGCCGTGGTGCGGGTCCGGATGAAGGCCATTCCCAACGCCCGCAGCAATACCACCCTGGGTCCTAGCCGCGAGGGAACCGGCGTCGTAATCGACGAGCGCGGGTACATCGTCACGATCGGCTATATCGTGATCGAGGCCGATTCGATCGAGATCACCACGCAAGACGAGAGGACCGTTCCCGCCACCTTGGTCGGTTACGACCACCCGAGCGGCTTCGGATTGCTGCGCTCCGGCGCGCCGCTGGGAGTGAAACCCATGCCCATGGGGCAGGCGGCCGATCTCGCCATGCGCGAGCCGGTCATGGTCCTGCCGGCGGGCGGACGCGACGCGGCCAGTCTTGCGTATGTAGTCTCGACGCGCAAGTTCGCGGCCAGCTGGGAATATCTGCTCGAGACCGCGATTTTCACGGCTCCGCCGACCTTGCAGTGGGCAGGCGCGGCGCTGGTGAGCCGCGAAGGGAAGCTGGTCGGCATCGGCTCGCTTTACGTGCGCGAAACGCAAGAGCGCGGGTCGGAGATTCCGGGAAACATGTTCGTGCCGATCGATTTGCTGAAACCCATCCTCGCCGACCTCATCGAAAAAGGACGCAGGAGCGGGCCCGCGCGTCCGTGGCTGGGTCTCGCGACCGAGGAGCTACACGGGCATCTTCTCGTGACAAGGGTCTCGCCCGAAGGGCCTGCAGACAAGGCCGGAGTGAGAAACGGGGATATCGTCGTAGGAGTCGGCGCGGATGCGGTCAAGAGCCACGAGGAGCTCTACCGCCGGGTGTGGGGCCTGGGCGCAGCCGGGGTCGAAGTCCCGCTCAAGATCCTGCAGGGCGCGGACGTGCGCGAGTTGAGGGTGCGCTCGATCGACCGCTTCCAGTACTTCAGGGGAAAGCCGACTTACTGAAACAGCAGAAACGCTCTCCAAAAAAGTCGGCGTAGCCGCAAGACGCGAGTACGCCGAAAAGGTGCTACGGAGGAGATCGTTCTTACCGGCTGCGGTTGCGCACGAGGCGGCGATAGCCGGTTTCGAAATCGTTGGCGACAGCGTAGGTAAAGCGTTCGTTGCGGCCCTGCATCAGCTGGTACAGGGACAGCGCGGTACCCAGCGCGAGTCCTGCAACGCACAGGATCTGAAGGACTAGGATTACGATTTCCACGGTCTGGCCCCTATTTTCCGGTTAGCAGCTCATATTGCTTGCCCCTCTTTAAGCAGGAAGCGCGCCAGGCCTGATTCGGGCACGCCATGGTTGGAGGAGAAAAATATAATACTATGATTAATAGTGATTATTTAAATATAAACCGGGAATACCTACGTGGAAGTGAGCGCACGCTCATTGGTGCTCGACTGACAGCCGCGTCATAGCCCTCGAAGCGGAAAACCCCGGGGCAGCCGCTTTGCTAGCATGGCGTAGCCCCCGGGGATTCGCGAGGAAAGGGCCACTTCGCTTGAACGGGCAGTTCACCGGCACGATACCGATACAAGAGCACCAGCGTTTCGACCTGGGAGCGCTCGAGGGCTATCTCCGCAACCACGGTCTGTCCGGGCCGCTCACGGCGCGGCAGTTCAAAGGCGGCCAGTCGAACCCCACGTATTTGATCGACGCCGCGGGAAAACACTACGTGCTCCGGGCCAAGCCTGGCCCGGCGGCGAAGCTCCTTCCCTCGGCGCATGCTGTGGAGCGCGAGTTCCGGGTGATCACGGCGCTCGCGCAAGCGGGCATTCCCGTGCCGCGCGCTCATTGCCTGTGCGAGGACGAGAGCGTCATCGGGCGCGCGTTCTACGTCATGGAATACGTCGACGGCCGCGTCCTTTGGGACCAGTCGCTTCCGGACATGACGCCGTCCGAGCGCGCCGCGATCTACGACGAGATGAACCGTGTGATCGCGGCGCTGCACCGCGTCGATTACGCGGCCGCCGGGCTGTCGGACTACGGAAAACCGGGCAACTATTTCGCGCGGCAGATCGGGCGCTGGAGCAGGCAGTACCGGGCCTCGGAAACCGAACGGATCGATCCCATGGACGCCCTGATCGCGTGGCTGCCGGAAAACATTCCCCCGGGAGACGAAACGACCGTGGTGCACGGCGATTACCGCATGGACAACCTGATTTTCCATCCGCGCGAACCGAGAATTCTCGCCATCCTCGACTGGGAGCTTTCGACTCTCGGCCACCCGCTCGCGGATTTTTCCTATCACTGCATGAGCTGGCATATTCCGCCCGGGGGGTTTCGCGGCATCGCCGGGCTCGACCTCGCCGCGCTCGGCATTCCGGGCGAATCGCAATACATTGCGTCATACTGCGAGCGTACCGGCCGCGGGGAGATTGAGCATTGGAATTTCTATCTCGCCTACAATCTCTTCCGGATCGCCGCGATCCTGCAGGGCGTGATGAAACGCGCGCTTGAAGGAACTGCGGCGAGCGCGCAGGCACTCGAGGCGGGCCGGCGCGCCCGCCCGCTCGCGAAACTGGGCTGGCAATACGCCGAAAAGGCGATGCGGAATGCGTAGCGCGAGGGTCGAATGGACTTTACCTACTCCGAAAAGGTGAAAACGCTGCAGGGGAGGCTTGCGCGTTTCATGGGCGAGCACGTCTATCCGAACGAGCGCCGTTTCCGCGACGAGGTCGAAGCGAACCGCGCGAAGGGCAATCCCTGGGTGCCCACGAAGCTCATCGAGGAGCTGAAGCCGAAGGCGCGCGCCGAAGGACTCTGGAATCTTTTCCTGCCGCGCTCGCCGCGCGCACCCGAAGGACTCTCCAACCTCGAATACGCGCCGCTGTGCGAAATCATGGGGCGGGTGCACTGGGCGCCGGAGGTGTTCAACTGCTCCGCGCCGGATACCGGAAACATGGAGACGCTGGAGCGCTACGGCACCGAGGAGCAGAAGAGGCAGTGGCTCGATCCGCTGCTTCGCGGAGAGATCCGCTCGGCTTTCCTCATGACCGAGCCGGACGTGGCCTCCTCCGATGCGGCCAACATTCAATGCCGCATCGAGCGGAACGCGAACGGCTACGTCGTCAACGGGCGCAAATGGTGGTCATCGGGCGCGGGCGATCCGCGCTGCAAACTCTTCATCGTGATGGGCAAGACCGATCCCGGCGCGGCCAAATACGCGCAGCAGTCGATGGTCCTCATGCCGCGCGAGGCGCCCGGCGTGAAAATCCTGCGCCCTTTGAGCGTCTTCGGCTACGACGACGCGCCTCACGGCCACATGGACGTCCAGCTCGAGAACGTGAGGGTGCCGGCCTCCGATATTCTGCTGGGGGAAGGCCGCGGCTTCGAGATCGCTCAAGGGCGGCTCGGACCCGGACGCATCCACCACTGCATGCGCCTGGTCGGAGTCGCCGAGCGCGCGCTCGAGCATATGTGCAAGCGCAGCCTCGGGCGGGTGACGTTCGGCAAGCCCGTCGCCGAGCGCACCGTGACGCAGGAGCGCATCGCCGAGGCCCGCATCATGATCGAATCGGCGCGCCTTCTGGTGCTCAAGGCCGCGCACATGATGGACACCGCCGGGAACAAGGCTGCGCGAGCCGAGATCGCGATGATCAAGGTGCTCGCGCCCAACGTCGCGTGCAAGGTGCTCGACTGGGCGATCCAGGCACACGGCGGCGGCGGCATGTCGGAGGATTTCCCGCTCGCCCTCATGTACGCGCATTCGCGCACCCTACGGTTCGCCGATGGGCCCGACGAAGTGCACCGCAACGCGATCGCCAAGCTGGAGCTCTCGAAGCACATCGCAGCGCCGAAGCGCTGAACCCGGGTCACGCGCGGCCGCTCCGTCATCGCTTCCTGTCGGGAAGCGGCGGGACGGGGCGCGGCCTGCGGTCCGGGCCGGTGGCGACGTAAGTGAGCGTCGCCTCGGTCACCCTGACTGTCTCGACATCGGAAGGATTGCGTTGCGCGTACACCTCGACGTTGACGGTGATCGAAGTGGTGCCCACGCGCACGATTTCGCCGTAAAACGAAAGCACGTCGCCGATGAAGACCGCCTGCTTGAACTGGAACGAGTTGACAGCGACGGTGGCGACGCGGCCGCGCGCGTGGCGCGCTGCGAGCACGCCGCCGGCGATGTCCACCTGTGCCATGATCCAGCCGCCGAAGATGTCGCCGTGCTGGTTGGCGTCGGCCGGCATCGGCACCACGCGCAGCACCGGCTCCTTGTTTTCGGGCAGTTGGGTCACGGATCATTCCCGAGCCACAAACGTCGCAATGGTACCGGGGTCAGCCCAATGCCGCTTCGATGCGGGCAATCATGGTGCCGAGCGCTGCGCCCCGTCCGTGGCGAGCATAGCGGTCGCAGAATTCGCGCGCTTTTGAGGTGTATTCAGTGTTTTCGGCGAGCGCCGTGAGCGCCGACGCGTAATCGGCGTTCGGCACCTCGGGTGCAATGCCCAGCCCGGCGCCGAAGCGCACCAGGCGCCGCATGATGAGGAACTGCTCGAGCTGGGTCGGCAGGAGCAGCACTGGTTTTCCGGCAAGCAGCGCCTGCGCGGTCATCTGGTGGCTGGCGTGGCACACGACGGCGCGCGCCTGGGGCAGCACCTTTGACACCGACATCGCTTCCGCCGAGAAGCGGATCGAGCCCCCATCGTATTTTTCCCTGAGTTTCGGGTCGATGCCACGGCAGAAAACGAGCGTCGGCGACTTCGATGCCGCGATCGCCGCGAGCAGGGGATCGAGTCCCTTGAAATACGAATAGAGGTAGGCGAACAGGCGCGGTCCGGTCCCCGTCGGCCAGTCCGGCACGGCCTTACCCTCGCCGGAATCGGTGACGCCGTAATAATCGCAGGGCCCGCGCTCGGGGTAGATGTCGAGCTCGGGATAGGTGAGCAGCATAGCCCGGCCGGCAAACAGCTCGCCGATGCTCGCGAGCGGCCGCACACCGTGACCCGAGAGCACGCTGTTGATCGCGTGCAGCACCCGGCGGTCCGCCGCCTCCAGGCGCGCGCGCGGCGCGGGCTCCCAGTGGCGAAGGGGCGGCGACGGCATCGCGGGCGGAGGGACGTGAAAGCCCTGCGAAATCTCGAAGCTCGGTATGCCGAGCGTCAACGCCGCGAGGTGCGCCGCGGGCGCGACGTTGGCCACGACCGCGTGCGAGCCCTTCAGGCGCTCTCGCCAGGCATCGACCAAGGCCTTGTGCTGGGACGGATCGTGATAACCGAAGTTGAGCAGGATCTCGCCGAGGTTGAGAGGAGCCTCGCAGATCGGCGGCCCGGACCAGATGGGCGCACCCTCGCGCGGAATTTCGGTCGCGCCGTCGAGGTCGGCGCCCGCGGCAAGGTCCCGGAGAAAGAAACGCGCCTCGTGCCCGCGCGCCTTCACCGCGGCCGCGATCGGCAGCAGGGTTGCGACGTGCCCCGTGCCCGCGCCGAGCTCCCAGGCGAATTCGATTTTCGCCATTGCCATGTACCCGAAAATGAAGAAGCCCGCCGCGAGGCGGGCCTCCAGTCTAGCGGCTCAGGGCCTTACTGAACCACGCACTCCATGCTCGAGCCGGCGTTGATGCTGGTCGGCTTCAGGGATTGCCCGAAGGTCGGCGGCGGGGTGACCTGCGGTAGGTTCGGGGGCGGGGGGACCAGCCTTGGAGGCAGATTGATATTGCCGGAGAAGCCGACCTGCCCGACGCCGACGAGCTGCTCCACGCCCCCCGAGGTGAGCGCGACCTGCCCGTCGGCCACTGTGACGTACACCCCCGGCGGCGGCAGGTTCGGGGGCGCGCTCTGGCCGGGCGGGGGCGCGGGAATGTCGATCGCCGAATAGTCGGTGCCGCGGATGCCGATGGTGGCGGTCGAGGTCACCATCCTGTAGGCGCTGCGATTGATCGTGCGCTTGCCGATGAGTCCGGTGAGGGAACGCAGTCCGCCCCTGAAAAGCTGCATCGCGAAGTTGTCGCGCTCGGGACGGCCCTCTTCGTAACCGTACGACTCGATCTTGACCTGGGTGCTGGGGCGCAGTGTCACCTGTCCTCCGTCTGTAAAGCGCAGCTGAGCGTAGCTGTCGCGCTCGGTCGAGATCACGTCGCCGACGAACACGTCGGAACGCTCGGCCAGCGCCCGCACCGAGCCGTCGGGCCGCTGCACCGAGAGAGTCCCCGACAGATTCTGAACGGTGGCTTGGGCAAAGGCGAGCAGCGGGGCGAGCAGCGCGACCGCCGCGAGCGCGCGGAGGAAGAGGCGCGGCGCGCTCACTTGCATACTGCCGCCGCTGCTTTCTTGTCGTCGGGCCTCTTGACCTTTAGATCAACGGGGTCAGGCGGCGCGGGAGGAATGATCGTCTTGTCGAGGCCCGCGATGACTGTGTTGGTGGGTAGCTGAAACAGTGACGAGAATTCAAAGAAGCTGGGGTGCTCTGGGTGCAATCCGTCGTTTCGGCCAACGCCCGCGTTTCCGGCGGTGGTCCCGGCTCCTCCCGCGCCGCCTGCACCGCCGATGACGCTGAGCGTGCCAAGCGGAACGGAGCTGTCGGTGAAAAGGAAGAGAGTACCGCCGTTGCCGCCCTTGCCGCCGTTGCCGCCGACCGCACCGACGGCGCCGCCCGCGCCGCCCAGTCCGCCGTACGCGGTAATGATGCTGCCTGCGGTCGTGGCAAACGAAGCGCCGTAAGCGAGTACCGCCCCGGCGTCACCGCCTAGGCCGCCGGCGCCGCCATACGCGCCACCGGAACCCGCCAAGCCGCCGTCCGCCCTGATCGTTCCCGTCGTCACCGAGCGGGCGCTCAGGAAAACACCGCCGCCCAAACCGCCGCCGCCGCCGGCGCCGCCGGTGGGGGACCCCAACACGCCGTTGCCGCCGATGCCGCCGATGCCGCCCACGGCGAGGATAGCGCCGTACGCCGTCACGTCGGGTCCGCCTACGAGCTCGACGACGCCCGCGTGACCGCCTGCTCCGCCTGCTCCACCTGGGATCGTTACGGTAGCGGCGACTGCTTGGCTACCAGCACCGCCTGAACCGCCACCGACGTCGATGATGCCGTAGCCGGTGCCGGTGCCGACTGTGACATTGCCCCCCGCCGCCAGAATGAGCGCTCCGCCCAGACCGCCGGCGCCGCCCGCGTATGCGGCCAAAAGGTTAGTGGCGCTCGCGCCGCCGTCACCACCCCGCGCGGTAATGTTGCCTTGAACGAGCACGTCGCCGCTGGCGCTGCTGATCGTGACGGCTCCCGCGCCTCCGCCTGCGCCGCCTTGACCACCGGTCGCACTGAAACCGCCGCCGCCGGAGGTGAGAATGTTTCCAGAAATTGCGGTCGCGCCGAGGCTCGTGATCGTTACGCTGCCGCCGCTCGATCCGGCTGCACTTACACTTGAGCCCAGTGCTCCGCTCGTGTCAATCGCGCCGTTGACGGTGAGCTTGCCGCCGCTGGTGAAGAGATCGACGAAGCCGCCTCCAGAGCCCGCGGTCCTGGATGCCGTACTTATCGAACCGGTGACGATGTCGCCGGTGGCCTGGACCGTTACGCTGCCGGCGCCCAGGGGTCCCCCGGTGGTGTTCATCACACCGACAGTGACACCGAAGCCGGAGAGATTGACGTTGCCGCCCCCGGTGGTGATGTTTCCAAAGCCGGGCTGCGATGTGATGCTGCCGGTGCCGCTCGGGGTGAGGGACGCCGCGTCGTTGGCTGTCAGCGTGACGTTCGTGCCGTTCGCAGTGATGTTGAAGGCGCCCAGGTCGATGTTGTTGCCGGCTTGTGCGGTAAAGGTTCCTCCATAGTTGAGGCCCAGGTTTGTCTGCAGAACGATATCGTGATGCGCCTGGAGCGTGACCGAAGTGAGGAAAAGACCGTTGTTGATGATGGCGGGCGAAATGCTGGACGTTGTCGGAAGGTCGTCAAAGCAGACTCCGGTGGGGCCGGCGACTGGGCAGGTGAGTCCGTATATGCCGTTAACCGAAATATATATGTCCTGGGGATCGAGCAGCCAGTTGCCGGTCCTTCCGTTCGGCGCGCGCGTGTCCACGCTGCCGAATGCCTGGAGCACGTTGCCCGAGGTCTCGACGAACCCGCCGTTGCCGCTTTGCGAGCCGCCGCGCGCGGAGATGCTGCCGAAGAACCTGGTGGACTCGTCCGACCAGACGATCACCCGGCCGCCGTCGCCGGTTGTGCCCGCATCGGCGCGGATGATTCCGTCCGAACCGATCACGGTCTGCCGCGCGTTCTGGATGTCGGGGTTCCCGCCGTGGTAGTCGCCGCCGACGAGCACCGTGCCGCCGCCCGCGTCGCCCGATGCGTCGATCACGCCGTGTCCGATTACTCCGACGCGCACGCCGAGGGCCTGTATCGTTCCGCCCTGGCCGGAGCTGCCTTTGGCTTCGACCGTTCCGGAAATAAGATTGGTACCGCCCTGCGCTTGAAGCGTCACGGTGCCGCCGCTCGGCCCGTTGGCGGTGGTGAGGCTTCCCGCGTCGAGGGTGAGGTCCCTGGTGGCGATCAGCCGAATCTCGCCGTTCGCGCCGACCACGGCGCTGTTCGCCTCGACCACGCCGCCCTGGCGGACCAGCGCGCCGAACATTCCGATGCGGCCTGAGCCGGAGATCAGTTGTCCTACGTTGAGCGCCTGCTCGTTGTCGGCTGTGAGGCGCACGGTCACGAAGGGCGAGTTCTCGTAGACGAGCTCCACGCTCCTGCCGGCGGCCAGCACGATCTCGCCTTGCGGGGAGCGAATGATGCCCGAATTCTGGACGTCCGGGGCGACCAGGAACACCCGACCACCCGCGCCGCCCGAGCTCGTGTCAATGACGCCGGCGTTGGAGACGGCGCCCGCGCCGGGGGTCTCGGTAAAACGCAACCGTCCGTTGAGGAAGTCCTGATCGGACAGGTTCAGGCTCGAAGCCACGAATCCCGCGACGTCGATGCGCGCGCTCGATCCGATCACGATGCCGCTCGAGTTGAGCAGGAACACCCGGCCGTTGGAGGAGAGCACCCCGTCGATCACGCTTTGCGGGATCACCCCGTTCGCGCCCACCACGCGGTTGAGCACGGCGGAGGACCCCGAGGACTGCAGGAACCGGGTGATCTCGTTGACGCCGATCGAGAAGCTCTGCCAGTTGATGATGGCGTTGGCGCTGTTGGTGATCGTCAGCGTGTTGCCCGAGCTGGCGAAGCTCGCGCTTCCCGAGCTGACCGTGCCGCCCGTGGGGTTGGCGAGGTTTTGCCCGGCGGAAAGACTGAAGCAGGCGGCCACAGACAGCGCGATCAGCTTGGGCTTGAAATCGGCTCGTTGCCTGCGCTTGGCACTGGACATGGCTATCCCTCCGATAGACTTCATTCCCGCAGCAAACGGGAAACTCATTCTAGACCTCGGCTGAAGGCGGGGCATGTGACGTTTCGCACGGGCGGTCCGCCTCAGAAGCTGTAAGCGACGGCAGCATGCGCCCGGTATTGTCCATCCAGACGGGTGCCTGCATCCTTGGTGACCCGTGCCACATCGAGCCGGAACGCGAAGGACTTGCCCTGGTTCGCGCGCAGGCCCAGGCCGAAGCTCCCGAGCTTGTTTTCCGGGCCGCGCTCCGGAATATTGTCGTGGCCGCGCGCCGCGTCGTAGAACACGAGCCCCCGCGCGCGCCAGCTGCCGCTGATCCACGATCCGAAATCCGGTCCGTAGCCCTCGAGCGAGAACCGCCGGCCGACGTCGCTCGCCGTCTCGCGCTCGTAATAGCCGCGCACGCTGTCCGCCCCGCCCATCCCGAATTGCTCGCCGGGAATGAGCAGGTGGTGGGTCTGCTGGGCGTTGAAAGCCGCGCGCATGATGAAATCCGAGGGCAGCAGCTGCGAGAACACGGCACCCGCGCGCCAGATCGAGTACCTGGCCGACGCGCCGGCGCGCTGACCGGGCTCATCGAAGGCGGCCTGGTCGCCCTTGCTGCTCCCAGGAATGTTGTGCGAGTAGGAGACGTTGAAGGACAGATCCCGCCCAAGCTGGGAGCTGCGGCCGCTGTAGGTAAGGGACGCGGGGTGGACCGTAATGTCCGGAACGAGCGACCCGGTGGTTCCTACTAAGCTGACGCTGTTCTTGTACGCCCGGTAATCGAGTCCGAATGCCGCGCGGTGCTCGTAGGTATCGATCCGCCCCAAGAGCTGCGTGTAGCGCAGTCCGGCGACCGTCCCTTTGCCCGACACAGTGAAGACATCTTGCACGGTGCCGGAGTTGACGCTCGAATACCCGGCGAGGACATCGACGACGCCCCCCCATTTGTATAGAGGCACACGATATCCGGCGCCGAAGACCTTCACATCGGACGCGTGGCCCGGAGAGGTGAGCACCTGCGCGTTGACCACGTCGTCGCCGTTGAAGAGGTTCGCGTTCTGGTAGCTGAGGCCGATGCGCGAGGTTCCGGTCTTCGGAGTGCCGGTGTTGTCCGCGAACACCGAGACTCTGGAGGGCTTTTCGTCCGTGACGCGAACGCTCGCGTCCACCTGGCCGGGGTCGTCCGCGGCCTGCAGCGCCACGCTCACTTGCTTAGCCGGGTTCTCGTTGACGAGCTGCGCGTCCTGGCCGATCGCGCGCGTGTTCGGAGAGCTGCCTTCCTTCAGCGAAGGCAGCCCGGCCCTGACGTTCTTCTCGTCGAAAAAGCGGTTGCCCTGGACCCGCACCCGCCGGATCCGCGCCTCGACCACGCGCAAGCGCACCTGGCCCGAACGAATATCCTGCTCGGGAACGCTCACGCGCACCGCGTTGTAGCCGCGGCCGGTGTAGACGTCCTGCAGCGCTTCGAGCGCGCGCTGAATGTCTCCGAAATCGCGGTCCTTTCCGGAGAACGGCGCGAGAACCCCGTCAAGCTCCCCTTGCGAAAGGATCGTATTGCCTTCGACGAGAAAACGCTGGATCGCGAATCGAGGTGGGGCCGGTGGCTTGGAGGACGCCGCGATCGATGGCTGAGATTGCGGCGCGGCCGGCGCCTGTGACTGCGGGCTGGGCGGCTGCGGCTTCGTCGGCGCCTGCGCGATCGCGGGGCTCGCGCACAGCGCGAGCATCGATCCTGCCGCCGCCGCGAGCAAGCGCTCGCGCAACGCGCCCAGCGTTGGTGTTGGAACCACCTTGACCCTCCCTGGCCAGGAAGCGAAATTCTCCCACGGCCCATCCCGTTCCGGCAAGCGGTACTCGATGTGATTGTCCCCCGAAAAATTGTGACTTATTTTCTTCTAATTCGGGAATTTCCGGCCCTGCTCTTCAGATAGTTCAGCGGTCCGCCGCGGAAGGGTGCAAAGCCGGTAGCGAAGACGAGCCCCGCATCGGCGAGGTCGGCATCGGCGACGATGCCCTCGGCGACGACGGCCTGAGCTTCCTTGAGATAGGGCGCGATGAGCTTCTCGGTGAGTTCGGGCGTGGCGCCGCGCGCGGCGCCTTTTCGCGCCCTGCCGTTCTGCCAGACATAGAATCCGCGCTCAGTTTTCTTGCCGAGATTGCCCGCGGCGACGAGCTCGGCGAGCTTCTTCGGCGGCTCGGCGCGCTCACCCGCCAATTCCTTGCCCACCGCGAGGCAGATATCGAGGCCCACCGTGTCGGCCAGTTCGATCGGCCCCATCGGCATCCCGAATGCAGTGACGGCCGCGTCGAGCGTCTCCGGCGCGATGCCTTCGTCCACCATGCGCAGCGCCTGGTCTATGTAAGGACCCAGCACGCGATTGACGAGAAAACCCGGCGAGTCCTTGACCGGCAGAGGCAGCTTATCGATCTGCCGCACGAACGCCGCCGCCCGCTTCGCGATCTCCGCATCGGTGACCGCGCCCCTGACCACTTCGACCAGCTGCAACTGCGGCACCGGGTTGAAGAAATGGATTCCTACCAGGCGCGACGGATCCCTGAATTTCGCGCCGATGTCGGCGAGCTTGAGGCTCGACGTATTCGAGGCGAGGAGAGCCTCCGGCTTCACCTGCGCTTCGAGCTTCGCGAACAGCTCGCGCTTGGCCTGCAGGTTCTCGAAAATCGCCTCGATGACGACGTCCGCATGCCGCGCTCCGTCCCCGGTGACGTCGGGAATCAGGCGGTCGAGCGCGTCCCGAATTCGGGACTTGTCGCGCAGCCGGCGCTTGAAGAGCTCGGCCGCGCGCTTCATCGCCGGGGCGAGGCGCTCGGGCGACTGGTCCTGCAGCGTCACCGCCAGGCCGCGCATCGCGCACCAGGCCGCGATGTCTCCGCCCATGACGCCCGCGCCGACCACGTGAACGTGTTGCGCCTTGAAGTCGCTGTCCTTCCCGAGGGACTTCATGCGCTCCTGGAGGAAGAAGATGCGGATGAGATTGCGCGCGGTATCGCCCTCCAGCAGCCCGATGACTGACGCCGGGTCCTCGGGTCGCGGCGCGAACGGATCACCGTCGTATTTCCGCCACAGCTCGAGGATCGCGTAAGGCGCGGGATAGTGATCGGGCGAGACCCTGGAGGCAAGCTGCTTTCTCGCCAAGTAAACGACGAGCGGACGCATCAGGCCGGAGTTCAACAGCCGCTGGAAGAGGGGCAGCGCTCTCGGGCGGGGCGCCTCGAGCACCATCATGCGCGCGGTGTTCTCCTGGATGCGCGGCGGCACCGCCTCGTCCACGAGACCCAGGCGCTTCGCGCGGCGTGCGTCCACGGCGCGGCCCGTGAGCAGCATGTCGAGCGCCGCAGTCGGGCCGACGACGCGCGGAAGCCGCTTCACGCCGCCCCAGCCCGGAAGAATGCCGAGCATGACTTCGGGAAGGGCGAAGCGCGTTCCCGGCTGATCCACCGCGACGCGATAGCGGCAGGCGAGCGCGAGCTCGACGCCCCCGCCCATGCAGAAGCCGTTGACCAGCGCGAGCGTAGGGAAGGGCAGGGCCTCGAGCTTGTTATAGAGGTCCCAGCCGCGCTTGACGAGGCGCATCGCTTCGTCCGCGTCCTTGATCTTGGTGAACTCCTCGACGTCGGCACCTGCAATGAATCCGGAGTCCTTGCCGGAACGGATGATGAGCCCCCGCGGGTTGTTCGCGCGCAGCTCGCCGAGAATCCGGTCGAGCTCCGCCATGACGTCGGCGGACAAGACGTTCGCGGACGCGCCCTTCTTGTCGAGCGCCAGCCGGACGACGTTGTCGCGGTCTGTCTCGATCTTCCAGTGGTGATAGCTGTCCGTCATGACGGTCACAGCGCCTCGACCAGCATCGCCCCGCCGAGGCCGCCGCCGATGCAGATCGAGGCGATGCCGCGCTTGCCCTTCCCGCGCCTGAGCGCATGCAGCAAATGCAGCACGATGCGCGCACCCGAGGCCCCCACCGGGTGGCCGAGCGCGATGGCGCCGCCGTCCGCGTTGAGCTTTTCGGCATCGAGCTCACCCATCGCGCCGTCGAGACCGAGTTCCTCGCGGCAGTACTTGTCCTCTTTCCACGCCGCGAGGCAGCCGAGCACCTGGGCCGCGAACGCTTCGTTGATTTCCCAGGCGTCGAGGTCGTTGAGTTTCAGTCGGTGGCGCTTGAGTATCGGTGTAGCCGCATGCACGGGTCCGAGACCCATCTGCGCCGGGTCCAGGCCCGCCCACTGCGAATCGACGATCCGGCCGAGGGGCTTCAGATCGTGGCGTTTCACGGCCTCCTCGGTCGCGATCACCAGCCACGCCGCACCGTCTGTGATCTGCGAGGAATTTCCGGCGGTGATATTGCCGTACTTCCGGTCGAAAAAGGGTTTGAGCTTCGCAAGATTCTCGGCCGTCGAATCCTTTCGAACGCCGTCGTCGTCTTGGTAGAGGTTTCCCTTGTCGTCGTAGATCGGCGCGATTTCCGCGGCCAGACCGTCGTGCGGATTGCTGAATGCGCCGCTCTCCTGCGCGCGAATGACGCGGGTGTGGCTCTCCGCTGCGAATTCGTCCATTTGCCGGCGACGGATCCCGAAACGGTAAGCGAGATTCTCGGCGGTCTGACCCATGAGAAGGCCTACGTAGGGGTCGGTCAGTCCTTTCATGATTCCGATGATGGGACTGAGGAGTTGAGCGGGCTTCAGTTTCAGGAACATGCCGGCCCTTTGCAGAGGAGTCTTCGCGGCCATGTAGTTCGAGAACCAAATGACCATGGCCTCCGAATAGAGGAGCGGCACGCGCGAGAGCGCGTCCACCCCGCCCGCCAGCACGAGGTTCGCGCGCCCCGAGAGCAGGTTGGCGACGCCCGAATCGAGGGCCTGCATGCCCGAGGCGCAGTTGCGCATCACGGTCCAGCCCGGGACTTTCTGCCCGCAGCCCATGCGCAAGGCTGCGACTCGCCCGATGTTGACTTCGTCCACCGAGGGCGCGGCGCAGCCCAGGATGACCTCGTCCAGTTCGGTCGGTGAGAAGGGCTGCCGCACGAGCAAGGCTTTGCCGGCGGCGGTCGCGAGATCGCTCGCAGAGAAAGGGCCCGGTCGGTTGCGCGACTTCAGGAACGGCGTGCGTGCGCCGTCGATGATATAGATGTCCTTGGGCATCGTGCCTCCGATGACAGAAAAGGTCTCAGCCGCGGAGGACGCAGAGGACTTCCGTGAGAATCCTCTTTCCTCCGCAACCCCAACGCGCTCTGCGGTGAATTTCCTAGGCTGCTGCGCGTTGCGGCTGCGCGGGCCGCGTCGCTTCGGACAGCCCGAGATCTTGAGGGAAATCGTCCACGCGGATCACCTCGTCGCGCAACTGCGCCGCGCGCTTGAGCAGGGCCTGCTCTTCGGCGGAGATGACGCGCCCTCCGAGCGCGGCCTGCGCGAGCTCCTCGGGGTCCCTACCCTGTATCGCCCCGGATTTATGGGCCGCGCGGATCTTGGCCTCGACCGCCTCGGCCTTGATCGCCGCGTCGAGGGCGGCTTCGAGGCGCGCGAGCGGCTCGCTCTCGGCATTCGGCATGTACATTCCGGCGCAGAGCCGGTCGCGCGTTGCCGACTGCGCGATGAGCAAGCGCGCGACTTCGTGTCCGAGCGCGTCGCTGGGCGGCGCGAAGTGCCGGCCGAGCGGGAAAGTCACCAGGCGCAGGAACGAACCGACCAGCCGCACCGGATAGTTCGCGAGTACCCCGTGCAGCGCTTCGGCCGCCCGAGCGAGCGCGTCCTGCAGCGACCAGTCGAGGAGCGGAAGATCGGCCTCCTGCCGGCCCTCGTCCTCGAAGCGCTTGAGCGTTGCCGAGGCAAGGTAGAGCAGGGAGAGGACATCGCCCAGGCGCGCGGAGATCCTTTCCCGGCGCTTCAGCGACCCTCCGAGCACGATCATCGAAATGTCCGCAGCATAGGCAAGGGCGGCGGAGATCCGGGTCAGGTGCTGGTAGTAGCGGCGCGTCCGGGGTGCAGCCTTCGGCGAAACGGAGGCGAAGCGCGACCCGGTGATCGCCATGAGGAAAGCGCGAGTTTCGTTCGAGATAACGTGCCGGATGTGACCGAATAGCGCGGCGTCGAAGCTTCTGAGGTCGCCTGAGCGCGCGGCGTTCATTTCCTTCAGCACGTACGGATGGCAGCGGATCGCCCCCTGCCCGAAGACGATGAGGTTGCGCGTGAGGATGTTCGCGCCTTCGACCGTGATCGCGATGGGTAGCTGCTGGTAGATGCGCCCCATGAAGTTGTTGGGACCGAGACAGATCCCCTTGCCGCCGAGGATGTCCATCGCGTCGTTAACCACGGCGCGTCCGCGTTCGGTGAGGTGGTACTTGACGATCGCCGAGATCACCGAGGGTTTTTCGCCGAGGTCGACAGCGCCCGCTGTCATGGAACGGGCCGCGTCCATCGTGTAGAGGTTGCCGCCTATGCGCGCGAGCGCCTCCTCGATGCCTTCGAATTTTCCGATCGGAGTCTTGAACTGGCTGCGCACGCGCGCATAGGCGCCCGTCGCGCGCGCGGCGAGCTTGGCGTAGCCCGTCCCCGAGGAAGGCAGCGAGATCGAGCGTCCCGCGGCGAGGCACTCCATCAGCATCCTCCAGCCCTGGCCCGCCATCTTCGGCCCGCCGATGATCCAGTCGAGCGGCATGAACACGTCCTTACCCCAGTTCGGACCATTCTGGAACACCGCGTTCAGAGGATTGTGGCGGCGGCCGATGTTGACGCCCGGCGTGTCGGTGCGCACGAGCGCGCAGGTTATTCCGATGTCTTCCTTGCTCCCGAGCAGTTGGTCCGGGTCGTAGAGCCTGAAAGCGAGCCCGAGCAGCGTCGAAATCGGGCCCAGGGTGATGTAGCGCTTGTCCCAGGTGACGCGCATGCCGAGCACTTCGCGGCCTTCCCACATTCCCTTGCACACTATGCCGAAATCGGGAATCGCCGCGGCATCGGATCCGGCGTGCGGATTCGTCAGGCCGAAGCAGGGAATTTCGAGGCCCTTCGCGAGGCGCGGCAGGGTGTGGTTTTTCTGCTCCTCGGTGCCGTAGTGCAGGAGCAGCTCCGCGGGCCCCAGGGAATTGGGAACCATGACGTGCACCGTGGCCGCGCTGCAGCGGGTCGCAAGCTTCTGGATCACCCGCGAATGCATGGTCGCGGAGAACTCCTTGCCGCCGTATTTCTTCGGGATGATCATCCCGAGGAAACCCTTGTCCTTGATGAACTGCCAGACGTGCGGCGGCAGGTCCTGGTACACCTGGGTCGTCTCCCACTCGTTCACCATCGCGCACAGCTGCTCGGTCTCGTTGTCGAGGAACGACTGCTCCTCGGGCGTCAGCTTCGGCCGCGGAACCGCGAGCAGCTTTCCCCAGTCGGGGCGGCCGGAGAAGAGATCGCCGTCCCACCACACCGTGCCCGCGTCTATCGCCTCCTGTTCGGTCTGCGACATGGCAGGCAGCTGGCCGCGGTACCAGGCAAGAAGCAGGCGCGAAACGAGCAAGCGGCGCAAGGGCGCTGCGCCCAGCACGACGCTGCAAAAGACGAATAGTCCGGCGAGCGCGAAGAAGGCATCCATCGCGAATGCTCCGCCGCCGAGACCGGCGGGAAGCGCCACCGCGCCCGCGGCGATCCAGATCCACCCCGGTGAGTTCAGATAGGCGAGCGCAAATGAAACGACGACGACTGCGACGATCCACACAGCGAGAGACATGGGCCCTCCGGAATGTTCTCTGGGCGCTTCAACGCAAGACTGCATGATACGCCGCTCCGGCTGTCCGCGGCGCAGCGGCGGACCTCGCCGCCGGATATCGGGGCAGGAAGCGGACTGTTTTTGCCGTTGCCCCGCCCCCATGTAACATGACGATCCCCATGGCCCACGATCACCGCAGCTTTGCCTTGCCCGTCCCGCTGAAGGATTCGGCCGCGCCGAGAAGGCGCAGCGAATGGCGCGCGGTCGGGATGCTCGTCCCCTACCTGTGGGAGTTTCGCTTCCGCGTAGGGATCGCGCTCGCTTTCCTGACCACCGCAAAGCTCGCCAACGTGAGCGTGCCGCTGGTGCTCAAGGAAGTGGTCGATTCGCTGGATGCACAGACCGCGGTGCTGGTGCTGCCGCTCGCGTTGCTCGCTGCTTATGGAATCCTCAGATTTTCGACGACGCTGTTCGCGGAGCTCCGTGACGTCGTATTCGTGCGGGTGACACAGCGCGCGATACGCCGCGTCGCTCTCACCGTGTTCCGCCACATGCACAGCCTGTCCCTGCGCTTTCACCTGGAGCGACAGACGGGCGGCGTGTCGCGCGATATCGAGCGCGGCACGCGCGGCATCTCGACGCTCCTGAGCTACATGCTGTTCTCGATCGTCCCAGTGGTCCTCGAGTTCAGCCTCGTCGCGGTTATCCTCCTCACGAAGTTCGACTGGCGCTTCGCTGCGGTCACCTTCGTCGCGGTAGCCCTCTACATCGCCTTCAGCGTGGCCATCACCGAGTGGCGCATGGAAATCCGCCGCCGGGCGAACGAGCTGGATTCGAAGGCCAACACGCGCGCCATCGACAGCCTGCTCAACTACGAAACGGTGAAATACTTCAACAACGAGGAATACGAGGCGCGCCGGTACGACGAGAACCTTCAGAAGTACGAGTCGGCCGCGGTGAAGAACGAGGCCTCGCTCGGGCTCCTCAACATCGGGCAGAGCTGCATCATCGCCGTCGCTGTGACGCTGCTCATGATCCTCGCGGCCGAGGGCGTGGTGGCGAAGACCCTGACGCTCGGAGACCTGGTGCTCGTGAACGGCCTTTTGATCCAGCTGTACATACCGCTCAATTTCCTGGGCATGGTGTACCGCGAGATCAAGCAGGCGCTCGCCGACATGGACCGTATGTTCCGCCTGCTCACCCAGGACCGCGAGATACAGGACCGGCCGGATGCGGTGCCGCTGCCTCTCGGAAAAGGCGCGGGAAGCGTGAACGTGCGCTTCGAGCGCGTCGATTTCTCCTACGAGCCGCGGCGCCAGATCCTGTTCGACGTGTCCTTCGAGATCCCGGCCGGAAGCAAGGTCGCCGTGGTGGGGGCGAGCGGCTCAGGAAAATCCACTCTGGCGCGGCTCTTGTTCCGTTTTTACGACGTCAACGCGGGCTGCATCAGCGTCGACGCGACCGACATCCGCGGCGTGACGCAGTCGTCCTTGCGAGGCGCGATCGGCATTGTGCCGCAGGACACGGTGCTCTTCAACGACACGATTCTCTACAACATTCACTACGGGCGGCCGAGCGCATCGCCTGCAGAGGTCATCGAGGCGGCGAAGGCGGCGCATATCCATGAATTCATCGAGAGCCTTCCCGACCGCTACGAGTCCCGGGTCGGAGAGCGGGGCCTGAAGCTTTCAGGGGGCGAAAAGCAGCGGGTCGCGATCGCCCGCGCGATCCTGAAAAACCCGAGCATCCTCATCTTCGACGAGGCCACCTCCGCGCTCGATTCGGAAACCGAGCAAGGCATCCAGGCCGAGCTCGACCGTATCGCCCGGGGGCGCACCACCCTGGTGATCGCTCACCGCCTCTCCACAGTCATGGACGCGGACCAGATTATCGTTCTGGATCAAGGCCGTATCCTGGAACGGGGCACCCACAGGGAACTGCTGGCGCAAGACGGCACTTACGCCCAGATGTGGGCGCTGCAACTCCAAGAGGAGGCCGAGCAGGCGACAGCATGAGGAAACGACGTCCCCGGGGGGCAGCGTCAAGGGCGTTTTTCGCGACCTCGTGTGAAGTGTCACGTCTATCCTGTTATTTTCGTTGCAAATTAATTTAGCCAAGGCTAAACTGGCCGGCCCAACAAGAAGCTGGGAGGAAGGGTGCGGTTCATCGCGATGTTGCCCCTTGCACTGGCGGTCGTCTCGAACGCTGTGCCCGCGCGCGAGCTGCGCCAACCAGCCCTGAAATCCCAGGCCGCGCTGGTCGTCGACCAGCAATCCGGTGAAATTCTCCTCGGCAAGAACATGGAATCTAAGTTGCCGATCGCGTCGCTCACGAAGCTGATGACCGCGATCGTCACGCTGGACGCAGAGCTCGACCCGGACGAGCCGGTGACGATCACCAAGGCGGACGTCGACAGGCTGCGCGGCTCGCACTCGCGCCTGCAAGTGGGAACGACGCTCACCCGCGACGATCTGCTGCACCTCGCGCTCATGGCCTCGGAGAACCGCGCCGCCTCTGCGATCGCAAGCTCCTACCCGGGTGGAAAAGACTCGTGCGTGCTCGCCATGAACCTGAAAGCGCAACTGCTCGGCATGACGGGCACGCGCTTCGAGGACGGCACGGGGCTTTCCGGCCGCAACGTGTCGACCGCGCAGGACCTGGCGAAGCTCGTGCAAGCCGCGCACGCCTACCCCAAGATCCGCGACTATACGACCTCGACTTCGTACCAGGTCAAGATCGGGCGCCGCGCGATGCGCTTCGGCAACACCAACAACCTCACCCGCAGCTCCCGCTGGGACATCGGTTTGTCCAAGACCGGGTACATCGCCGAGGCGGGGCGCTGTCTGGTCATGCAGGTGACGCTGGCCGAGCGTTCGATTATCATCGTGCTCCTGGACTCCTGGGGCAAGTACACTCGTGTCGGCGACGCGACCCGCATACGTCAATGGCTGGAATTCGCCGGCCGGTCCAGCGCACGCCAGACATCCGCGGCCTTGGCGCCGCAGGGCGACTTCGCTTCGATATACCCACGGAACGACTGGCCGGGCTAGATTCCGGCCTGCGGCATGAACCCCCAGCCTTCGCCCCAGTCCTCGGCACCTGGGGTGGTCCGCTTCTACAGCTTTCTTCCGCAGGGGGAGAGGCTCGCGGAGGACGTGCTCGCCGGCCTTGCGCTTCCCCAGAAGAGCATTCCGCCGAAATATTTCTACGACGAGCAGGGTTGCCGCCTGTTCGAGGCGATCTGCGAGCTGCCAGAGTACTACCTGACGCGCACCGAGACGGCGATCCTGCGCGGCAACATCGCGGAAATCGCGCAATTCATCGGTCCCGAGGCCCAGCTGATCGAGTTCGGCAGCGGCGTGCAAGCCAAGACGCGCATCCTGATCCAGGCGCTGCAGACGCAGTTGTACGTTCCGATCGACATAGCGATCGATACGCTGCGTGCTTCGTCAAACGAACTTGCCGGCCGCTTTCCTTTCCTCAATATCGTCGGCATCTGCGCCGACCATACGCGGCCCATCGCGCTGCCCGAGTTCGTAGGGGTGCCGATCCGCAGGAAGACAGTGTTCTTTCCCGGCTCCACCATCGGCAACTTCACTCCCGCGGAGGCGCTCGTTTTTCTGAGGCAGGCTCGCAAGATGGCGGGGTCGGGCGGAGTCCTTCTGATCGGCGTGGACCTCAAGAAGGACAAAGCCACTCTGGATGCCGCGTACGCGGATCCCAAGGGCGTCACGGCGCAGTTCAACCTCAACCTGTTGCACCGGATCAATCGCGAGCTCGCAGGGGATTTCCAGGTAAAGCGCTTCCGCCACAGGGCCTTCTACGACCCGATCCTCGGCCGCGTCGAGATGCACCTGGAGAGCCAGTACTCGCAGTTCGTGCACGTCGCCGGCCGGCGGTTCGATTTTGCGCCCGGTGAAACCATCCATACCGAAATTTCCTGCAAGTACGCGATCGCCGAATTCCAAGAACTGGGCAAACGGGCGGGCTTCACTCCCGAAAAAGTCTGGACCGATCCCGAGCAGCTGTTCAGCGTGCACGGGATGATCGCGGCTTAGGCAGTCGTCGTTTATCGGATATCCGCGTCCCGCAGCACGGCTGCCCTCGGATTCTTCTGGCGCGCGTGCGAGAACCCGTGCGCGACCAGCTCTCCTAGGTCGAAGCGGAACCGCTTCGCGGTCGATATTTTCCTGGCAAGCAGCGCGAGCTCGCTTTGGCCGAGCAGCTGCCTGCGCGGCAGCGCGAGAAAGATGTTGTTGACGTCGCCGGGAACGTCCAGGATGAACAGCTCCTCGAACGCTTCCTGGTGGGTCCGGACCATCGAGTCGTAGAGCGGGTTGGAAGCGGGGCGCCAGACGTTGCTGACGACGACTCCGTTCGGTTTGAGCGCCCGGCGCGTGATTTGCAGGAATTCCAGCGTCGTCAGGTGTTTCGGAACGTCACTGGCCCCGAAGGCGTCGAGAAAAATGACGTCGTAGTCGGCTTGCAGGGCTTTCTCTATGAATTTCCGCCCGTCACCCACGTGGACGCGCATGCGCTCGTCCTCGATGAATCCGAAGAACTTCTTCGCAGCGTCTACGACATCGGGATCGATCTCCGCTACGTCGGTGGTTGCGGCGGGGTAGTGCGCGCGCAGGAACATCGGCAAGGTCCCTCCGCCGAGGCCGACGACGAGGATGCGGCGCGGTTCTTCGCACAGCGCCAGTCCGGCAAGGGCGACCCGCGCATAGGGCAGCTCCAGATGATCCGGATCTCCCGGTTTCACGACGCTTTGCCGCCCTCCGCCCCTTTCGAAGAGCAGCGTGCGCAGGCCCTTTTGATCCTCGGTGACGATGATCGTGTTGTAAGGTGACGCCTTTTCGTAGATTACGGTTTGGGCCGTACACCCCAGCACCGAGAGCGCGGCCAACGCCGCCGCGTAAAGACGCAGACGAACCGACCCCGTATTCTTCATGTGCGGTGAGGGATCAGTGTTGCGAGCGGTCGACGACGATGCGCTTGTACAGGTCCAGCCACTTTTCGTAATCGTCGATGGTTTCCCGCGCGTTCACGACCTTGACGGCTTGGCGCTCGCGCACCAGGCGTCGCACCGGCGTGTCGTAGTTCTTGTTCGCCGGCACGCGGTGCACTTCCGTGTAGAAACGCTGGCCGTCGGTGAGCATGTAGTCGTAGAAGAGCGCCGCGGCGTTGGGATGGGCTGCGCGCCGCGAAACCGCGACCGCGGAGGGCAGCACGACGGCCGGAGGCAGGACGAACCAGTCGACCGGCGCGGATTTGGCCTTCATGCGATCGGCGTCGTGGCTGTAGATCCCCAGCATCAGGGGAATTTCTCCCGCTGCGACCAGAACGGCGCTGTGATTGTGGCCGGTGCGCACCGTTAAGCCGTTATCGGCCATGCGCCGGAACAACTCGAGCCCCGCTTTCTCGCCGAGCGATTCGACCAGAGCGGCGAACCATTCCACGTTCGTGGATTCCACGCCGATGCGCTTCTTCCATTTCGGGTCGAGCAGGTCCTGCCAGGACTTCGGCACGTCCTCGGGCTTCACCAACTGGGTGTTGTAGGCGTAGACGAGCAGATTGAGCCGGTCGGGCGCCCACTCGCCGTGCGACGGCATGACCTCGGGAAGCAATTCCTGCTCGATGTAGGGCGAGTTCATTTTCTGCAGCAGCTTTTCCCGCGCGAGCGCCTCGATCTGCGGGGCGTTGGTTTCGAGCACGTCGAACTCGAAGCGACCCCCGCGCGTTTCGCTCGTCACGCGCTGCAGGATATGCGCCTGGCTGCCGCGCCAGAACTTCACGGTGACCCCGTAGCGACGCTTGAAGTCGGCGACGAGCTTGAGCTGGTCGTCCTGCGTCAGGGAGGAGTACAGCATCAGCTCGCCTTCCCTCTTGGCGGCGGCGATCAGGCGTTCCCTGCGGTCGGGGCTCGAATAGGAAGCGACCGTAGCGACGGCGGGCGTGGGCTCGACCGCGAAAGTCGCGGGCGCAACCGCCACACCCAGCAGAACGACGAAGCGAAGCGGCACGGCGGGGCAGAGGCTAGAGCCGCAGCAGGCGCGCCGCGTTCTCGCCCAGGATCTTGTTTTTTTGCCGCTCGGTGAGATCCTTTCGCGCGCGGATATTTGCGACGGTATGCGGAAACTCAGAGTCGAAGTGCGGATAATCGCTCGCCATGAGGATGTGATCTTCGCCTATCTCGGCGATTGGCCGCGCGAGATCGGCTTCGTCGGCCTCGCAGGTCACGTAGCAGTTGCGGCGTATGTACTCCGAGGGAGCCATCTTGAGCATGCCCGAGATCTGCGGGAAGTCCTTCGCCCATTCCCAGTCGTCGTCCATGCGGTGCATCCAGTAGAGGATCCACTCGGCGC
>CAYQVE010000017.1:0-23285 GCA_964420785.1 uncultured Enterobacteriaceae bacterium
GGGGTCCGTCCGCAGTTCAACCGGACCGGAGAGAAGCAGGCGGAGGCGGAGCCGCCGGCCCTGCTCGAGACGCTCATGGGCTCGATCAACATCATGCAGCTGCGGATCGCCCGCAGCCGGCTCGCGGGCGAGCCTCCCGACGTTCTGCTTACACCGCGCCTCGGCAATCTGGGACTCCTCGATTACCACCGGGCGCAAATCGCGATCACGGAAGGCCGCGAAGCGGTCATGCGCATGCTGCCGGCGATCCGCAGCGCGATTCCCGCTTGAGTCGAAAGGATAGTCCTAGCCGAATTGCAGCTGACGGACGAAACCCTCGATCCCGCGCAATAGCATCTCGACCGCGATCGCCGTCAAGAGCAGCCCCATCAGCCGCTCGAAAGCGGCGAGCACCCCTTTGCCCACCCATCTGCTGATGCGCTCGGCGAAGACCAGAACCACCAGAGACGCCGCGATCGCCACGGTCACCGCGAGAAGCCACTCCGGCAGGCGCTGCGGCGCGCGCGAAACGAGCAGGATCACGGTGGCGATTGCCGCGGGCCCGGCTATGGAGGGAATCGCGAGGGGAACGATGAACGGCTCGCCCGAAGCCGTTTCCCCGAAGATGCCCTCGGGGCCGTGGAAGATCATGCGCAGCGCGATCAGGAACAGGATGACGCCGCCGGCGAGGTTGAGCGAGCGCTCCGACAACCCGAAGAGCTCGAGGAGGGAGCCACCGAAAGGCACGCATATCAGCAGCACCGCAAGCGCGATCGCGCACTCGCGCACGATCACGCGGACGCGGCGTTTCGGGTGGACGTGCCGCAGCAGAGAGACGAACAAGGGGATGTTGCCGATCGGATCGGTGACCAGCAGCAGGATCACGACGGCTGAGGCGAAGGAGGTTTCCATGGCGCGAGCTTACTCTAGCCGATCGCGAGCGCGACTACACCCAGCGCCATCGCGGCGGCTGCGGCGATGCGACGCGGGACGTCGCCTTCCCGGAGCCAGTGGGCCCCCATCAGCGCGCCGAACAGTATGCTGATCTCGCGCGCCGGGGCGACATAGCTGACCGGGGTGAACACCATGGCGGTCAGCACGAGGATATACGAGAGCGGGCACAGCAGGGCGACCAGGATCACGGGCTTTCTCTGCCGGGTCCAGGCGGCCTTCACCTCTCCGCGGTGCCTGAGCGCGAGGGGGGCCATCACTATCACCCGGCCAAGGTTGGCGCCCCAGTCCTGGAGTATGGGCGGGATCAGCACGGCGCTCACGGCCTGTTTGTCGACGACTGTATACGACGCGATCATGCAGCCGGTGAGCAGCGCGAACGCGATTCCGCGCGAGGCGCCCGCTTCGCGCAGCTTGGCGGGGCTCGCCGCGAGAAAGAAAGCTCCTCCGACCACGAGTGCGGCACCGCACAGGGCAACGATGCCGGGCCGCTCGCCGAGCATTGCGACGGCGACCAGAACCGTGAGGAAAGGGCCCGTGGCGCGGGCCAGGGGATAGACGACCGAGAGGTCGCCGTGCCGGTAGCCGCGGTCGAGCAGCAGGTAGTAGGCTGTGTGGAGCACTGCGCTCGCGAAAAGAAAGGCGAGCGCTTCAATCGTGAAATCGAAATGCTGGACGATGACCACGCCGACTGCGAGCGGCGCGTAGAGCAGCGAGGAGAGTGCGGCGAACGCCCAGACGAAGCCGATCCCTCCGCCGCTTTTCTTCAGAAGATAGTTCCAGCTCGCATGGATGAGCGCGGCGCCCAGGACCAGGGCGATTGCGAGTCCGGTCATGCCGCGATTTTATTCCGTGCCCGATCCTTTGCGAAACGTCTCCAAAAAAACGCGGGCGTTCGCCCGCGTTTTGTCGGCCAGTGTTCGCTTTAGCTGCGTCCCTGGATCACCCCGTTGATGACCTTCACCTTGTCACCGCTGCGCCAGCTCGGCGGCGTGGCCTGAGTGAACAGGCCCTTGGTACCGTCCTCGTAGCGGATGATGATCTGGTACTCCATGGTCTTTTTCGCGTTCTTCTCGATCTGATTTCCCGCGAGGCCGCCGCCGATGGCGCCAAGGACCGTTGCGAGGTCCTTGCCTCGCCCGCCGCCGACCTGGTGGCCGATGACTCCGCCGACCACCGCGCCGCCGACCGCCCCGGCGCCCGAGGCCTGACCCGCTTTCTCGACCTCGCGCACTTCTTCGACCACCGCACACTCGCGGCAGATCGCCGCCACGACGACGGGGGAAGCTGGCGGAACGGCAGCGTGGGCGGCCACGTGCGGCGGCTCGGATCTCACGACCGGTCTCGGCTTCACCGCCGGCTTCGGCTCGACGGGCTTTGTCTGCTCGGGCTGCGGCGCGGGCTGCTCGGGAGCGTGGGCGACGGGCGTGCTCGCTGCGCCCGGAGTACCGACCGACGTCGGAATCCAGCCGAGAACGGCCCCGATTCCCACGAGGCTGAACAGCGTGATCGCGATCGCGGCGATGATGACGAGAGGATGGGTGTGACGTGCGGCTTGCGCTTCCATGATGGCCTCCTGTTGCAGGGTGTCAAGCTTACCCGCAATAACGCGCGAGGCGCCAGACGGTTGATGTAACAGAGTGTTGCCAAGCCGAGTGCTGCAGGTGTTACAGATTTTCCGGCTTTAGCTCTCTCGCCGGAGATGGGGGAACAGGAGAACGTCGCGAATGCTGGGCCTATTCGTAAAAAGCATCACCAGGCGGTCGATGCCGACGCCCTCTCCCGCCGCGGGCGGCAGGCCGTACTCAAGCGCGCGGATGTAATCGGCATCGTAGTACATGGACTCCTCATCACCCGCATCCTTCGCCTTGGCCTGCTCCTCGAAACGCGCCGCTTGGTCTTCGGGGTCGTTCAGCTCGGAGAAACCGTTGGCGATCTCTCGCCCCGCGATGTACAGCTCGAAGCGGTCGGTGACCCCGCGATTCTTGTCGTTGCGCCGCGCGAGCGGCGACACCTCGGCGGGGTAGTCCACGATGAAGGTGGGCTGGATGAGCCGGGCTTCCGTGGTCGCTTCGAACAATGCAAGTTGAAGCGCGCCTGTTCCCACATTGTCGACTCGATTGGCGCGTTTCGGATCCTCTTCCGCACCGAGGATCTTGGCCAGACGATCTACTTTCAGTCGGTTGCTTAACCATTGGCGATCGCCGAGTTCCTTCTCCGACCAGTCTGGATGGTACTTGCGAATTGCCCGGACGATGGTGAGCCGCTCGAATGGTTTGCCCAACTCAATCGTGTGCTCACCATAACGGAGCTGCATCTTTTCGAGGATGTTTTCCCCAAGCGTACGCAGCATCTCCTCGGTGAAATCCATGAGGTAGCGGTAGTCGCGGTAGGCCTCGTAGAACTCGAGCATGGTGAACTCAGGGTTGTGCTGGGTCGAAATGCCTTCGTTCCTGAAGTTCCGGTTGATCTCGAAAACTTTTTCGAATCCGCCCACCAGCAGGCGCTTGAGATAGAGCTCGGGCGCGACGCGCAGGAAAAGGTCCATGCCGAGCGCGTTGTGATACGTCTTGAACGGCTTCGCGTTCGCACCGCCCGGGATCGGCTGCATCATCGGAGTCTCGACCTCGAGGAACCCCTTGTCGGTCATGAATTCCCGGATCAGCCGCACGATGCGGCTGCGCGCCCGGAACACGCCGCGCGTCTCCTCGCTCATGATGAGGTCCGCGTAGCGCTGGCGGTACTTCTGCTCCTGGTCGGCGAGCCCGTGGAATTTCTCCGGCAGAGGCCGCAGCGCCTTCACGAGCAGGCGCAGGCCGGTGACTTTCACCGAAAGCTCGCCGGTCTTGGTCTTGAACAAGCTTCCTTTGGCGCCGAGGATGTCGCCGAGGTCGTAGTGTTTGAAGGCCTCGTACGCGTCCTTGCCGACGCCGTCGCGGGTGACGTAGAGCTGGATGCGCCCGCTCGTGTCCTGCACCGTGGCGAAGCTCGCCTTGCCCATGACGCGCTTGAGCATCATGCGGCCGGCCACCGCGACCACAAGCTGCTTCGACTCGATTTCCTCGTTCGATTTTCCGCCCCATGTCCCGTGCAGGTCGGCGGCGAGATGCTCGCGGCGAAAATCGTTCGGGAACGCGGCGCCGCGCTTTCTCAGCTCGGAGAGCTTGGCGCGCCGCGCCGCGATGATCTGGGTTTCGTCCTGCGGAACCGGCTGATCGGACATGATCGCGGCTAGACGCCCTGCTTGAGGCTCGCGGAAATGAAATCGTCGAGGTCGCCGTCGAGCACCCTCTGCGTGTCGCCTTTCTCCACGCCGGTGCGCAGGTCCTTGATGCGCGATTGGTCGAGCACGTAGGAGCGGATCTGGTGCCCCCACTCGATGTCGGTCTTGGCGGACTCGAGCTTGTCGCGGTCGGCCTGGAGCTTGCGCAGTTCCAGCTCGTACAGCCGCGATTTCAGCATCGCCATGGCTTCCGCGCGGTTGCGGTGCTGCGAGCGATCATTCTGGCACTGTACCACGATGCCGGTAGGCAAATGCGTGATGCGCACCGCCGAGTCGGTCTTGTTGACGTGCTGACCGCCTGCGCCGGATGCGCGGTAGGTGTCGATGCGCAGATCGGCGGGATTCACTTCCACCTGGATGTTCTCGTCCACCTCGGGATAGACGAAAACGCTCGCGAAGGAGGTGTGGCGGCGCGCGTTCGAATCGAAAGGCGACTTGCGCACCAGGCGGTGCACGCCGTTCTCGGTACGCAGGTGCCCGTACGCATAGCTGCCGCTGATCTTGAGCGAGGCGCTCTTGATGCCGGCGACTTCGCCCGGCGACTCCTCGAGCACCTCCATGCGGTAGCCCTTGCGGTCGCAGTACTTCGCGTACATGCGCTCGAGCATCTGCGCCCAGTCCTGCGCCTCGGTGCCGCCCGAGCCGGACTGGATGTCCATGAAGCAGCTGTTCGGATCCAACGGGTCGGAGAACATGCGGCGGAACTCGAGATCGCCGACTTCCTTCTCCAGCTTCGCGATGTCCTCGGCGATCCAGGAGAGAGTCGCGTCGTCGTTCTCCGCGCGCGCCATATCGAAGAGGCCGCGCGAATCGCGCAGCGACGAGGAGATCGCGGCGAGCCGGGTGACGGTCGCGTCCAGAGACTTCTTTTCCCTGCCGAGGTCCTGCGCACGCTTCTGGTCGTTCCAGACCTTGGGATCGGTCAGGAGGGTTTCGACTTGCGTCAGGCGTTTCTCTTTGCCCTCGAAGTCAAAGATACCTCCGCAGCTCCGCCGACCGCTTATCCAGGTCCGAGAGCGTCGAGGCGATTTGATTGATGCGTTCGGCTTCCATGAGGCTTCTTAAGCGAAACGCGCATTATAGGGCACGGCGACTTACTTTATCCGGCTCGAAGGAAAGCTCTCGTCGATCTTGTCTTCGAAAAAAGCTGGTCGCCGAGGGCGCAGCCATGAACTGGCGGTGCACCTCGGCCGAAACTCCACGGTATCGGATCAGCCTGCCGTCGCTGAACTCGATTTCCAGAATCTGCGACTTGGGGTCGTAACCGGCCGCACGGATCTTGCTCGAGTTGACGCGTTTTCGTTCCATGGTCACTCCAGCGACACGGTGATGCTGTCGCCGCCGCGCACCGAGGCGAGCTGCCGGGGATCGCCGTCGATCGCGCCTAGCACGTTGCAGCGGGTCACCAGGCGCGACTCGCCACCCTGGGATACCGGAGTCCGGCCCCAGGGCAGGGCGAGCGAACCGCCTTCGGTCCAGAAACACACCGTTCCGGGCGGGACGACCTCCCTTGCGCCGCTCTCGAGTTTCGCCGCGATCGGGATCTGGAAATAGACCTCCTCGCCCCAGGTCTGTGCCCTGGCTATGAAGGGCAGCGCGGCGACGAGCGCACGTGCGGTTGGCGTGTCCTCCAGCGTCGCGCTCGCCACGCTCTTGGGCCAGGCAATTCGGATTCTCGCGTAGGCGCTCATGTTTGCTCCCAGTGCTCGATGACGAGCTGGAGATTCTGCATTCCGTTGAATTCGTTGACCGAGAGCCGGTACGCCGCGCGGAGGGGCGAGGGCAGGGGGTCGAGCGCGTTGAAGCGCATCGCTTCGACTGTGCGCCCGGCGCGCGCGAGCCTGAGCTTCAGGTGTTTCTCGCCGACCACGCGCTGGCCGAGAACTTCGAACTCGTCGCAGAAAAGCGGCTGGGGAAAGCCCTGTCCCCAGACTTGTTGATCGAGCAGCTGCGCGAGGCCGAGATCGAGGTACGCGGGCTCGAGCGAACCGTCGGTCTCGACCGCGCGCGCAAGCTGCGCGGGCGAGAGCAGCTCGCGCGCCACGGCTTCGAAGCTCTCTGCGAACCGGGCGAAATCCGCAGCGCGCAGCGTGAGGCCCGCTGCTGCGGCGTGTCCGCCGAAGCGCAGGAGCAGGTCCGGTTCGCGCTTTGCGACAAGATCCAGCGCGTCGCGCAGGTGCAAGCCCGCGATCGAACGGCCCGAGCCGCGGATCTCGCCGGGACCAGCCGCGGCGAAGGCGAAGGCCGGGCGATGGTGGCGGTCCTTGACGCGCCCGGCGAGGATGCCGACCACGCCTTGGTGCCAGCTCGGGTCATACAGGCTGATGCTGGAGGTCTCGCCCACCGAGAGTTTGGCCATCAGCTCATCGGCCTGCGCCTGCATGTCGGCCTCGATCGTGCGGCGCGCGCGGTTGAGGTCGTCGAGCTGCCGCGCGATTTCGAGGGCGCGCCCGCGATCGCCGGTCGTCAGGCACTCGATCCCCAGGCTCATGTCGGACAGGCGTCCGGCCGCGTTCAATCGCGGCCCGAGCAGAAACCCGAGGTCGAATCCGCTCGCGCGCGAAGGATCGTGGCCGGCAACAGCGAACAAGGCGCGCACGCCTTCCTGCATGCGGCCCGCACGGATGCGCCTCAAGCCCTGCGCAACCAGGACGCGATTGTTGAAATCGAGCGGCACGACGTCGGCGACCGTGCCCAGGGCGACCAGATCGAGCGCGTCGCCGAGATTCGGTTCCTCCCCGCCGGCGAACGCTCCGCGCTTGCGGAGCTCGGCACGCAGGGCAAGCATCACGTAGAACATCACGCCGACCCCCGCCAGGCTCTTGCTCGGAAACGCGCAGCCCGGCTGGTTGGGATTGACGATGGCCGCGGCGCGCGGCAGCTCCGACCCGGGGAGATGGTGGTCGGTGACGATTACCTCGATGCCGAGCCGGCTCGCCGCGGCCACGCCCTCGACGCTGGCGATTCCGTTGTCCACCGTGATCAGGAGCTCGGGTTTCGCTTGCGCGGCGAGCGCGACGATCTCCGGAGTCAGCCCGTAGCCGAACTCGAAGCGGTTGGGGACGAGATAGTCGACGTTCGCGCCGAACGCGGAGAGCGCGCGCATGCCCACCGCGCACGCGGTCGCGCCGTCGCAGTCGTAGTCGGCGACGATCAGCATGCGCTTGCGGGCTGCGATCGCGTCGGCAAGCAGGGCTGCCGCGCGCTCCGCGTTCAGCAGGTGGGAAGGCGCGATAAGACCGGAGAGCGCGTCCTCGAGCTCGCCGCGCCGGCTGATCCCCCGTGCCGCGCACACGCGCGCCAGCACGGGATGCAGGCCTTCGCGCACGAGCTGGTCGTGCACGCGCAATGGAACCGGGCGCGTGATGATCTGGGACATCGGCTATGCGTAGGAAGAAAGCGGCCTGCGCAGGCGCCAGAAATACCGCAGGTCCGAGCGTACGGTCTCGACCTCGAGAAGCGAATCCCCGCCGCAAAGATGAAGCGTGAGCATTCCGATCCTGCCGGCCTTGAGGGCGGCGAGCAGCGGCAGGAACCAGTCGCGCTCGAGCGCTGCGCCACGCCCACGAGGCTGCGCCTCCCGCGCAGCGTCCAGAACCACCAGCACACGGCCTTCGTCTCCCAGGGCGGCGAGAACGGAGCCGGCGTCCTTCGGCAACGCCCGGACCGGGATTGCCGCAGCGAGCGCGAGGCCCTGGGCAAGCGGATCGTCGGCGATCACCGCGGAAAAAGGCCGGGCCTTCGCCGCGTCGATGACGCCCCCGCCCCAGAACCAGATGCTGTTCAGCGCCGGCTCCCCGCGCGCCTCGCGCCCGGCGTTGACGGGGTGCTCGTGCAGCAGCATCTGCGCTTCGTTCATGAGCGCGTTGAAGCGCATCGCATCGGACCCGGATGGAAGGTTCTCATCGAGCGCAGCGCCGCGCGCCGCGGCAGCCGGCGTGGTTTGCATATCCGGTGCCCTCTCGAGCCGCACGTACCAGCGCGCCGGCCGCAGGGCGTGAAAGAGCATGGTCCGGCCGAAATGGCGGTTGAGGGCCTCGACGAGCGCTTCCGACTCGGTGCGCGAAACCTCGAAGGAGGCGCCGTCGGCGAGGCCGAGGCTGTCGTGGCCGACCTGCAGGTGCACGGGATCGGCGCGCATCCAGTAGTGCGGTCCGGGCGCTCCGCCGTCGGCGAGCAGCGTATAAGGAGCGACGGGCCAGTCGCGCTGCCTGGCCACGCCGAAACGCTCGAACAGCCAGGCTTCGGGCGAAGAGAGCGCCCTGCGCCTTCGGCGTCCTCTCGCGATCAGTGTCTCCGCCGCCGCGAGGCCGTCTGCGCGTGCAGGTCCCTCGGGGCGGAAGAAATTTGAAATATAGAGTTCACAGTGCATTCGATTTCGAGTTTATCACCGGTTATGGCACACTTCGCGCGTGCAATACGAACTCCTCGTCGGGCTGCGCTACACGCGCGCCAAGCGCCGCAATCACTTCATCTCCTTCATCTCGCTCACTTCGATGCTCGGCATCGCGCTCGGCGTCGCCGCGCTGATCGTCGTGCTCTCGGTGATGAACGGGTTCCAGAAGGAAGTGCGTGCGCGCATCCTCGGCGTGGTCTCGCACGTGCAGATCACCGGGGCGGACAACCGGCTTGCGGATTGGCAGGCGGTGGCGCGGGAATCGGCCGAGCATCCGCAGGTGGCCGCGGCGGCGCCTTTCGTGAGCGCACAAGGGATGCTGGTGTTCGGCGCCGGCGTCCGGGGCGCGGTGGTGCGCGGCATCGTGCCCGAGCTGGAGCAGAGAGTCGCGGAAATCGGCTTGCATATGACCGCCGGGAAGCTCGAGTCGCTCGTTCCGGGCGAATTCGGCATCGTCCTCGGATCGGAGCTTGCGCGCGCTCTCGGCGCTAGGGACGGTGACAAGGTGACGCTGATCGCCCCGCAGGGGCTGGTCACCCCCGCGGGCATTCTTCCGCGGCTGAAGCAATTCACCGTGGTGGGCGTCTTCGAAGTGGGCATGTTCGAATACGACTCGGGCCTCGCGCTGATCCATCTCGAGGACGCGCAGAAGCTCTACGGCGTGGGAGATGGCGCCTCGGGCGTGCGGCTCAAGCTGCACGATCTGTTCCAGTCCCGGGAAGTCGCGCGCGACTTGATCACGCGCCTGCGCGGCGACCTGTACGTGTCGGACTGGACCCGCAGCCACGCCAACTACTTCCGCGCGGTGCAGATCGAGAAGACGATGATGTTCATCATCCTGCTCCTCATCGTCGCGGTTGCGGCGTTCAACATCGTCTCGACGCTGGTGATGGCGGTCACCGACAAGCAACCGGACATCGCCATCCTGCGCACGCTGGGCGCGAGCCCCCGCGGGATCATGAAGATCTTCATCGTGCAGGGCGCCCTGATCGGCGCGATCGGCACGCTGATCGGCGTGGCCGGCGGCATCGCGCTCGCGCTCAACATCGACGTGGTGGTGCCGTTCCTGGAGCGCCTCCTGAACGTCCAGTTCCTGTCGCGGGAGGTGTACTACATCACCGACCTGCCTTCCGATCTCCAGACGAGCGACGTCGTTGCGATTGCGCTCGTATCGCTCGCGCTCTCGCTTCTTGCGACGCTCTATCCGAGCTGGCGAGCCGCCCGCGTGAATCCCGCCGAGGCTCTGCGCTATGAGTGAGGTGCTCGCGTGCCGCGATCTGCGCAAGACTTTCCGCGAGGGAAGGGAAGCCGTGCACGTGCTGCAGGGGGTATCGCTGAAGGTGGACGAGCGCGAAATAGTCGCCATCGTCGGCGCCTCCGGCTCGGGCAAGAGCACGCTGCTACACCTCCTCGGGGGCCTCGACGACCCGACTTCGGGTGAAGTCGATGTGTTAGGACGGGCAACGCACAGTCTTTCCGACGCGGAGCGAGGCCAGGTACGCAACAGCTCGCTCGGCTTCGTCTACCAGTTCCACCACCTGCTGATGGAGTTCACCGCGCTCGAGAACGTGGCGATGCCCCTCCTCATCCGGCGCACGCCTCCCGCCGAAGCGCGCGAAGCGGCCGCCGCCATGCTGAAGGAAGTGGGCCTCGCCGAGCGCCTCGATCACACGCCGGGGGAGCTTTCTGGAGGAGAACGCCAGCGTGCGGCGCTCGCCCGCGCGCTCGTTACCCGGCCCGCCTGCGTGCTCGCGGACGAGCCGACCGGGAACCTCGACCGCAAAACGGCCGATGCCGTGTTCGGCTTGATGCTCGAGCTCAACCGCGCGCACGCCACGAGCCTCGTGATGGCGACCCACGAACCTTCGCTCGCCGCGCGCGCGCACCGCGTGATGCGCCTGCAGGACGGGGTGCTGGTGCGGGAGAGGTGAGAGTCAGAGGCTCATCCCGAGTCGCTTCCTGCACGTTTCGCCCTGCGCCTCCGCCAGGCGAGGACCACGTGCACGCGCCAGGCGAGCTGCACGACCAAGTAGCCGGCGATCGCGAGCCCTACCGCCAGGGCGACGAGCCCCACGGCAAGAGGCTTGCCGAGCGAGAGCGCCCATTCGAATAACGCGCGCAGCCAGGCGACGAGATTCGACCAGTCGAATCCCGGAGGATGGCTGAAGGGCGCGCTGTCGCCCGGCACGAGAAAAGTGCCGATCCAGTACGCGATCACGTAGATCGGACCGATCGTGAACGGATTGGTGTAGAGCGTGACGGCCACTGCGACGGGCAGATTGACGCGGAACGCCACGGCGAGCAGTGCCGCAAGGGTGAACTGCACCGGGTTGCTGCCCGGCACGAGCCCCGCGAACATGCCCGCTGCCACACCGCCGGCGACCGATCGCCGGTTGACGTGCCACAAGTTGGGGTGAAGGAAGAACGTGCCGAAACGCGCGATGTGCCGGTTGCTGCGGACAGCCTCGTGGCTCGGCAGGTACTTGCGGAAGAATTTTCGCGGCATGGCCGGCTAGCATATCAACCTCCGGGACCTCCGGCCGTTAATCGCGGAATGACGAGCGCCCCGAGCCGCAGATGAGATTTGCCGCGTTGGGGTTCACGCTGGGGATGTGCCTGCTGCAGCATCAGCCCCAGTTGCCGGGGGCGGGGTGGCTCGCGTTCGTCTCCGCGCTTGCGGCGATCGGCGTAGTCGGCTTCTCCGGGCGTGTTTCAAGGATCATCGCGGCCGGCGCGACTTTCATCGGCTTCGCCGCGCTCGGTTTCGCCTGGGCCGCGGCGCTCGCCTATCTGCGGCTCTCGGACCGGCTGGATCCGGCGTTGGAGGGGCGCGATGTGCTCGTCAGCGGCGTCGTCGCCGGGCTGCCGCAGTCCTTCGAGCGCGGCGTGCGCTTCGAATTCGACGTGGAATCTCCGGGAACGGGGGTGCCGCGGCGCATCGTCCTCTCTTCCTACGGCGGATTCGCCCCGGACGATTCGCAGGGCGTCCTTCCGGTGCGCGCCGGCGAGCGCTGGCGCTTCACGGTGCGGCTGCGCCGGCCGCACGGCAGCGCCAACCCGCACGGATTCGACTACGAGGCCTGGCTTCTCGAGCGCGGCATACGCGCGACCGGCTACGTGAGAATGCCCGCGCGCCGCGGGGCGGATGAGCGCGCGCAAGCCCCGCCCGAGCGTCTGGCGGCCCGGGTGCCGCAGCCTCGATACTGGATCGAAGGGCTGCGCGAGACCGCGCGGGAAAAAATCCGCGGCGCGCTGCCCGAGCGCCCCTACGCGGGCATACTGATCGCACTGGCGATCGGCGACCAGAACGCGATCGACCCGGGGCAGTGGCAGCTCTTCGCCCGCACCGGAGTGAGCCACTTGATGAGTATTTCCGGGCTGCACGTGACGATGGTCGCGGGCCTGCTTGCGATGCTCCTGTCCTGGTGCTGGCGGCGCAGCGAGACTCTCTCTCTCGCCTTGCCCGCGCAGAAAGCCGCGGCGCTCGCCGGCTTTCTCGCCGCGTTCGGCTATTGCCTCATTTCCGGATTCGCGGTTCCCGCCCAGCGCACGCTGTACATGGTCGGAGTGGTCGCGGTCGCGCTCTGGTTCGGGCGAGCGACGAGCGCTTCGCGGGTGCTCGCTGCGGCGCTCTTGATCGTCCTCACGCTCGATCCCTGGGCGGTCCTCTCGCCGGGCTTCTGGCTTTCGTTTGCCGCGGTCGCGGTGATTTTCTTCGTGGCTACCGGTCGCGCCGCTAAAACCCACTGGCTCGCGCAGTGGGGAAGGGTGCAATGGGCGGTCACCGCGGGCCTCGCTCCCCTGCTGCTCGTGCTGTTCCAGCAAGTGTCCCTCGTCTCTCCGATCGCCAACGCGCTCGCGATCCCGCTGGTGAGCTTCGTCATCACTCCGCTCGCGCTCGCCGGCGCGGTGCTCCCCTTCGACTGGCCGCTTGCGCTGGGGAACGCGATTCTCGATCTCCTCATGGTGGCACTCGAGCGGCTGGCCGCTCTCCCGAGCGCCGTCTGGCATCAGCACGCGCCCCTCGCGTGGACCGTGCCGCTCGCGCTCGCCGGGATCGCATGGATGCTGCTCCCGCGCGGGGTCCCGGCGCGTTGGCTCGGCGTGCCGCTTGCGCTTCCGCTTTTCGCCGTCTCGCCGCCTTCACCGGGGCCTGGCGAGCTCTGGATTACCGTGCTCGACGTGGGGCAGGGGCTTGCAGTGCTCGCGCGTACGGAAAAGCACGCGCTGCTCTACGATGCCGGCCCGGCGTTCAACGCGTTTTCAGACAGCGGCAGCCGCGTCATTCTTCCCCATCTCCGCGGCGAAGGGATCGCCGCGCTCGACGCGCTGGTCGTGTCCCATGACGACCGCGACCATTCGGGCGGCGCGGGCTCGGTGCTCGAGGCCATGCCAGTCGGCCTGCTGTGGTCCTCGCTTTCCCAGGATCACGCTCTGCTTGCGGCCCCTGCGTGGCGCGCGCCCTGCGTCGCCGGGCGCAAGTGGTTCTGGGATGGAGTCTCCTTCGAATTCCTTCACCCCTCATCGGAGGCGCCCGAAAGCCGCGCAGCGCGCGCGAATAACCGTAGCTGCGTATTGCGGATCGAGGCCCCCGCGGGCCGCGTTCTGCTCACCGGAGACATCGAGCGCGCCGCAGAGCGCGAACTTCTCCTCCGTGCTCCCGCGCTGCTGGCCGTGGACGCGCTGCTCGTCCCCCACCACGGGAGCGCTACCTCGTCGACTGCGGAGTTCGTGAAGCAGGTGGCGCCGCGCCACGCGGTGTTCGCCGTCGGCCATCGCAACCGCTTCGGCCATCCGCGCGAGGACGTGCTCGAGCGCTATCGCGAGGCGGGCAGCGAGCTGCTGCGTACCGACACCGGCGGAGCGATCCAGCTGCGCTTTGCGCCGGGGGACCTGCGCGTCGATGCCGAGCGCGTTCGCGCCCGCCGCTATTGGCACGCGTCGTGAGCGGCTATACTCCGCGAGCGGAGAAGCCGGCCTTGAACCTGACTGCGACGATCACGGTAAAGGGAGACCCCGAACCGCTCCGGGAGTACCGCGCTCACGTCAACCGCCTCCTCGACGAGGAAGGCGGCGATTCCTATCGCGAGCTGCATACCGTGGGACAGCTCGAGTACGAATTCAAGCTGCGCGGTGGGATTCCCTTTCCGCCTTTCGTGTCGGCTTCGCAGGCGTTTCCTGATTTGACCGTCGAGGTGCGATGGAGCGACGCCGCGTTGGGCCGGAGCGGCCGCGCGATCATCAGGAGCGGCGTGCTCGCCGAGCAGACGGCGCAGTCGCACCCGCCCGCCGGAGCAGCCCTGCAGGACATTCGAGCCGACGCGGACGGCGGGCTGCGGCTCGCCATCGCTTGCGCGCCCTGGCGCGAGGTCTGGCACGGTTACGTCATCGCTTCGGACCAGCACGCTTTCTTCCGCATCGCGGGCTCGGCCGGGTCCTGCGGGCTTTCCGCTTCCGATGGGGTCGAGGCCGAATGGGCCGAACGCTGGACGGTTTCCTCAGGCGATGCGGCTTACGCGGAGCTTGAGCCCCGCGAGCCGATCGCGGAAGACGAGCTGAGCGAGCTCGACCGGCTCGCGCAGGAATTCTCGCGCGAATGGATATGGTTCGAAGAGAGCGAGCCTGCGGAGACCGCGGTCGAGCGCCGGCGCTTCGAGGCCTACGGCTATCCGGTCCGCGCGGCGAACCTGCGCTCGGAAAAGCTGCGCAAGGTGCTCCGTCCGGAAAACGGCGGCCTCACGTTCGGCTCGTTCGGGGAGGGCACGCGCTGGATTCCGGAACTGCTGCGGCGCTGCTGGCTGCGGCCCGCGAAATGAGCGAACGATTCCGGCGCGGCTGGGTGCAGTGCGCGAGCGCAAGCGGCCTGCACCGCGTCGCCTACCTCGAGTGGGGCGAGCGCTCCGGCGGGAAAACCCTAGTCTGCGTTCACGGGCTCACCCGCTGTTCGCGCGATTTCGACCGCTTGGCCGGGGAAATGGTCCGCCGCGGCTACCGCGTCATATGTCCGGACGTCGCCGGGCGCGGCGATTCCGACTGGCTCGAGAATCCGATGGAGTACGCGGTGCCGACCTATGCGTACGACATGCTGACCCTGATCGCGCGCCTGGACGTGGAATCGGTGCACTGGGTCGGCACCTCCCTCGGCGGGCTGGTCGGGATGACGATCGCGGCTATGCGCGGTTCGCCGATCAGGAAGCTGGTGCTGAACGATGTCGGGCCGGTGCTGACGGCGGTGTCGCTCGAGCGCCTCAGCTCTTACCTCGGCAAGTGGCCGCCCCTTCCGACGATCGAAGCGGCCGAACTGTTCGTGCGCTCGACCAGCGCGTCCTTCGGCCCGCACACCGACGCCGAGTGGCGTTTCCTCACCGAGCATGTCGTGCGAAAGAACCCGGACGGGTCTCTGCGCATGCACTACGATCCGGCGATTGCCGTGCCGTTCAACGCCGAGCTGTCGCGGAAGGACGTTGAGCTGTGGAGCTTCTACGACGCGATCCGTTGCCCGGCGCTTGTCCTGCGCGGCGAGCAGTCGGACCTTTTGAGGCGCGATACCGCCGCGCAAATGGCTTCCCGCGGCCCGCGGGCGAGAGTCGTGGAGATCAAAGGCGTCGGCCACGCGCCGACCCTGCTTCACGACGATCAGATCGCGATCGTGCGGGAATTTCTGGTGGAACCGCAGCAGTCGGATACCGGCAGCGGGCGAAATTGATTTTTGCAACATTTGTTCCTATCATTTCGGTCACAGGTCGCGGCATAACAAGCTCGCAAAAGGAGGTTCCGATGTCGATGATTTGCTGGGGTCGCATGGGGCGTGCGTCAGTAGCGCTCAGTCTCGCATTCACGTCGGCGATCGCATTGGCCGGGGGCGTGAGCGTGAAGGTCGATCTGTCGGGTCCTGACAAGGGACCGTTCCCGAGCGACCGTTTCACGCGCCTGGACTTTTCCCAGAACACGTTCCGGCGCGTGCGGCTGCCTAAACCCGACTGCAACGTACGCCCGTCGGACTGTGCGGACATCGATGTCCTTAACACGCTCGATGGCTTCAACGTGCAACCCCGCATCACGGTGCCCTTTACCGGTGCGATCGACGTGAGCACGGTCAACAGCGAGACGGTGTTCCTGGTCAACCTGGGCGATACCCGCTCGGGGGACGGTTTCGGTCAGCGGGTCGGGATCAATCAGGTCTCGTGGGATCCGGGCACGAACACCCTGGTCTTCGAGTCCGACGAACAGCTGAACGAGCACACTCGCTATGTGCTCGTCGTGACCGACGGGGTGCGTGACGCGAACGGCAATCCCATCGAGGCTGCCCGCTGGGATCGCTTCGATCCCGACGATCGCGACGCGCGGCGTCACGTCTCGCCCGCGCGCCACCGCATCGCCGCACTGAGCGTCTTCACCACGCAGAGCACGACGGCCGATCTGGAGAAGATCCGCGATCAGATCAAAAACTCGCAGCCCGCGCCCGTGGAGTTCGTGGTCGGCCAAAGTCCGAACGGTGCGGTGCGGGCGGTGTTTCCGCTCTCGGATGTCGCGGCGATCCGGTTCAGCCGGCAGGTCGGCACCGCGCCGGTCTTTACGGCGAGTTTTCTCCCCACTCCAGCCCTGAACGTCGTGCCGGGTTCGGTCGCGCAGATCGCGTTCGGTAAGTTCCGTTCGCCGGACTACCAGACCGCTGACAAATTCATTCCTGCGACACCGACCCGAACGGGTCGGCCGGTACCGCAGTCGACAAACGACATTCACTTCGAGCTGTTCCTGCCGGCCGGGCCTAAGCCCGCAGGCGGCTGGCCGGTCGCGATCTTCGGACACGGTTTTACCGACAGCATGTACGGTGCGCCGTGGGTGGTGGCATCCGTGCTGGCGTCCCAAGGGATTGCGACGATCGCGATCAACGTCGTGGGCCACGGTGGCGGCGCACTCGGCACCTTGGCGGTGCTGCGCACGAACGGCGAGGCCGTGGTGGTTCCAGCCGGCGGTCGCGGCATCGATCAAGACGGGAATGGCACGATCGATTCGACCGAAGGTGTGAATGCAGCCCCACCGCGCAACCTCATCGGCAGTCGTGACGGCCTGCGCCAGACGGTGATCGACCTGATGCAGCTCGTTCGCCAGATCGAGGTTGGCGTCGACGTAGACGGTGATGGCGCGGCGGATCTGAACGATTCAAGGATCTTCTACGCTGGGCAGTCCTTCGGCGGCATCTACGGCACGATCCTGCTCGGCGTGGAGGCGAACATCCTGGCCGGTGTTCCGAACGTGGCGGGTGGTTCGATCGCGGAAGTCGCGCGGCTGGGCGGGTTCCGTCCACTGATCGGAATTGCGCTCGCGACCCGCGTACCGTCCCTCATCAACATCAGCGATCCAAGCGGGATCGCGTTCAACGAGAACATCCCGCTGCGCGACCAGCCTGCAGTCGTGAACAACGTACCGGGCGCGATGGAGATCCAAAAATATCTCGACTCCAGCGAATGGGCTCAGCAGGCGGGAAATCCGGTCGCGTACGCTGCTTACATTCGCAAGCACCCGCTGCACGGCAACGCGCCGAAGCCGGTGATCTTCCAGTTTGCGAAGGGGGACAAGACCGTGCCCAATCCCACCACCAGCGCCATCATTCGCGCGGGCGATCTCACGGGGCAGACGACCTACTTTCGGAACGATCTCGCGTTCGCCAATAACCCGGCGGTACCGAAGAATCCGCACACGTTCCTGACGAACATCGCGATCCCTGCAGCCGCGCCGTATGCGGTGGGTGCGCAGACCCAGATCGCGGTGTTCTTCGCTTCCAACGGCGTACTGGTCGTTGACCCCGACGGCATCGGGCCTTTCTTCGAAGTCCCGATCAACGGTCCGCTGCCCGAGACCTTGGGCTTCATTCCTTGACGGGTCTTTCCCGAGCTCGAGCAGTTCGTCCCTTCGAGGCGTGCGCAACTCCGGTCGGGCGCCACTACTTAGCGGCCCGCCCCGCCGGATCCTGGCGGTAGAAGAGCGCGAGCTGCCCGTACAGCTCGAGCCAGTCGCGCGCGAGCACGGCCGATTCGGTGAAGAAGGCTTCGCTCATCACGGCGAAGAACTCGGCCGGGTGCTCGGCGGCGTACTCGTCGATGAAGGTCGGACGACCCGAGTCGACTTCGTTGCAAAAGCGTTCATAGGCTCCTTCGAGAACTCTGCGCCATTTTGCGAAGTCCATTCCGGTCCGCGCCGCCGGAAAATCCGCATCGCCCCCTCCATCCATGTGGATCTTGTGCGCGAATTCGTGGATCACCACGTTGTAGCCACGCTCGTCCGATCCCACGTCTTCCCAGGAGAGGATCACCGGCCCGCCCGGCCAGGCCTCCCCGGCGAGCTCCTCGTCGAAGGTGTGCACGATCCCGTGCTCGTCCATTTCCTCCTTGCGCACGCGGAATTCGCCGGGATAGACGACGACGCCGACCCAGCCGTTGTAGACGTCTAGGCCGAGGTTGAGAATCGGCAGGCAGGCCTGCACGGCGATCGACAAGCTCACTTCGTCCGTGAGTCGAAAGCCCTGCGCACCGTGCATTTGCTTTTCGGCGAGGAAGAGGACGACGAGCTCCTTCAGGCGGGCAATTTCCTCCTTCGACAGGCCGCGCAGGAAGGAGACCCTCGAAGCGACTCGTGCCCACAGCGCTTCGTCGAGGCGAGCGCTCTTCAGTACTCGCTGGCGGCGCCAGTTGCGCAGAAAGCCCATTTAGCGCTTAGGGCATCGGGGTCCTGGAAAAAACGGATTATCCGGGACGGCGCTCCTCTACGCCATAGCGTGGGATAAACTCCGAGCATGGTTTCCACTGCGCGCCCAGATCTCGCCGAAATCGTCGAGTCCGACGTCCTCAACGCCGGAATTTCCGACGAGGACCGGAGCTCGCTCGCTCGTGCGCTGGCCTTCGCTGCCGACCTCTACGGCGGAAAGCTGCTGGGCACCGGCGAGCCGGCCTATGCGCACGCCGTGGGGATGGCACGCAAGGCCGCCGAGCTCAGGCTCGACGCCGACGCGCGCGCCGCAGGGCTGCTCTTCGCGGTACCCGCCTATCTCCCCGGAGCCGAGGAAAAGCTGAAAGAATCGTTCGGCGCGGCGGTCGCCTCGCTCGTCGCCGGCATCAGCCGACTCAACGAGCTGCGGGTCGTCATGAGGACGGCCGCGCTCGGCAAGGATTCCGGGCCGCAGGCGGAGGTGCTGCGCAAAATGCTGCTCGCCATGGTGGAGGACGTGCGCGTGGTGCTGCTGCGCCTTGCGAGCCGCACGCAGACGCTGCGCTGGCTCGCACGCGCCCCGGATGACGAGCGAGCGCAGCTTGCGCGCGAGACGCTCGACATCTACGCCCCGCTCGCTAATCGCCTCGGCGTGTGGCAGCTCAAGTGGGAGCTGGAAGACCTGTCGTTCCGCTACCTCGAGCCCGAGCTCTATAAGCGCATCGCCGGTCTTCTCGAGGCTCGCCGCAGCGAGCGCGAGCGCTTCGTCGAGCAGGCGATCGGCGCGCTCGGCGACGAGCTCGCCCGCGCCGGAATCCGGGCAGAGATCACCGGCCGGCCGAAGCACCTCTACAGCATCTACAGCAAGATGCGCGCAAAGTCGCTCGATTTCTCGCAAATTCACGACGTGAGCGGCCTGCGCGTGCTGGTGGACGAGGCGAAGGACTGCTACACGGTCCTCGGCGTCGTGCACAACCTGTGGGCGCCGATCCCCAGGGAATTCGACGACTACATCTCCCGGCCGAAAGCGAACCTCTACCGTTCGCTGCACACGGCGGTGATCGGTCCGGAGGGGAAGGCCCTGGAAGTGCAGATCCGCACCCGCGAGATGCACCGCGACGCGGAGCTGGGCGTCGCCGCGCACTGGCGCTACAAGGAAGGAGGGAAGCGCGCGGCGGGAAAGGACGACCCGTTCGACGTCAAAATCGCCTGGCTTCGGCAGATGCTCGCGTGGCGCGACGAGATCGTCGATGCCTCGGACTGGATCGAGCAGTCCAAGCACGCCGTGCTCGACGATAGCGTCTACGTGCTCACGCCGCAGGGCAAAGTCATCGACTTGCCGCAAGGGGCGACGCCCGTGGATTTCGCGTACGCGCTGCACTCGGACATCGGCCACCGCTGCCGCGGCGCAAAGGTGAACGGGACCATCGTCCCTCTCGATTATCGGCTGAAGAATGCGGAAGCGGTCGAGATCATTACCGCCAAAACCGGAGGCCCGAGCCGCGACTGGCTCAATCCGGCGCTCGGCACCATCAAGACTGCGCGCGCGCGCAGCAAGGTGCGCCAGTGGTTCAACAGCCGCGACATCGCGAGCGTCGTCGCGGCCGGTCGTGCCGCAGTGGAGCGCGAGCTGCAGCGCGAAGGAAAGCGCGCGAGCCTCGCGGATCTGGCAAAGCCCCTCGGATTCGGCGAGCCCGGCGAGCTTTTCGCCGCGGTCCGCCGCGAACAAGTCGGCTCGCGGCAGCTGCAGAGCGCGCTGCGCGGGGGGACGGAACGCCCGCGTTCGCAGGAGATTCCGCCGCACCCTGCTCGGGCCGGACAATCGAACGGCGGGGTTCTCGTCGTGGGCGTCGAGCGCCTGCTCACGCAACTCGCGCGCTGCTGCAAGCCCGCGCCGCCGGACCGGATCTCGGGATTCGTCACCAAAGGACGCGGCGTCTCGGTGCACCGCCGCGACTGCACGAGCCTCGCGCGTCTCGCCGAGCGCTTTCCCGAGCGCATCATCGGCGCCGATTGGGGCAAGCGCGGCGTCCAAGCGTACCCCGTGGACATCGTCGTCCGCGGAAACGACCGGCAAGGGCTGCTGCGCGACGTGACCGAAACCCTGGTGCGGGAGAAGACCAACTTAATCGCGGCGAAGACGCAAACCCGCAACGACATCGCATCCATGTACTTCACCGTCGAAGTCGAGGACATCGACCAGTTGCAGCGCGCACTGTCCGCGATCGAGAGCGTGCGCGGAGTTCTCGCTGCGGCACGGCGCTGACCGAGGGGCCAGCCGCCCGACGATCACCGAGGGGCGTCCGGCTCGCGCATCGGAACGGCGGGCGATATGGGGAGCACTCGTCCCGCAATGCCCTAGAGGCGCGCCCGCCCGCGCGATTCCGGCCCGGAAATTGCTGCCTTTCCCGCGGGGACCCGGACGGAGGGAACGTGAAAACCTTGCCCAAAGAGGAATTCAGGGATTTGGCCGCGAAGAACGGCTGGTCCGAGGCTTTTGCGGAAGGTTACCTCGACGGCACTGCGGCACGAAGATACGGTACGCAAACTCCAAGCTATCCCCTGGGCGATCTGGACGAGTATCGGCAGGGATTTCTGGCCGGCTACTCCTTAACGAGGGTGAAAAGATGCTGAGGCACGATCTGACTGCCGGGGCTTGCATCGAAGCGCATCCTTCCAATCAGAGTCACCGGCACGGTACTTGCTGAACTAACACGCTGCTTGCTGAACTAACGTGGAGCATCACTTCGGGGAGGGGGTCATGGGCACGGTGACAGAGTTCAAGACACCCGGGAAGGAAGGTCCCTCGGCCGCTTATGCCAGAGGAGTCGCCGACGGGCGGTTGGCCCGCACCGAAGGCAGCGCGCTCACTCTCTACCTTCAGGTCGGAATAGACGAGTACGCCAGAGGCTTCCGCGCGGGGTTTTTTGGTCAGCTGAATCACGCCGGGACCGTGGACGAGCGATAGCTTTCTCCGCAACACAGGAGAAGAATCGACGCAGGGTGTGCGAGATCCGACACCCTTTGACGCCCAGTCAACACAAGGCGAAAGTTCCGGCACGAGACTTGGCCTCCTTTTGGGCCAGGATTCTCGGCTCAATACGCGTGCAGCAGCCGGTGTTCTGACGTCATCCGCCCGCGACAACGGCGGAAGATGAGGGGGCCCGGCTGGTAGAATGCGCCGCGTGTGCCGCCCTTCCACGCAATCCGACTCTGATCGTTCGATAGTCAATGGGTTAGAGTAAAAGTGCGCATTCTGCTCAGCAACGACGATGGGTACTTCGCGCCCGGTATCGCGGTCCTTGCAGAAGCGCTCTCCCGTCTTGCCAGCATCACCGTGGTCGCACCTGAGCGCGACCGCAGCGGCGCCTCCAACTCGCTCACCTTGGATCGGCCGCTTTCGGTGCGCAAATCCGCGAACGGCTTCCTGTTCGTAAACGGCACGCCGACGGACTGCGTTCACCTCGCAGTGACCGGATTGCTCGAGGAGATGCCCGACATGATCATCTCCGGCATCAATCTGGGCGCGAACATGGGCGATGACACCATCTACTCGGGCACCGTCGCAGCAGCAACCGAGGGCTATTTGCTCGGGATTCCATCGCTGGCGATCTCGCTTGCGAGCAAGGCAGGAAAGCACTACGCCACGGCGGCGCGCGTCACGCTCGAGCTGGTCGAGCGCTTCGAGAAGCGGCCGCAGCGCGAGCCCGTATTGCTCAACGTAAACGTGCCCGATATTGTCTACGAGGCTCTGAAGGGTTTCGAAGTAACGCGCCTCGGCAGGCGCCACAAGGCCGAGCCCATGATCAAGACCAAGACTCCCCGCAACGAGACGGTGTACTGGGTAGGCGCCGCGGGGAGTGCGCAGGACGCCGGGCCGGGCACCGATTTTCACGCGATCGCGTCCGACTGCGTGTCCCTCACGCCGCTGCAAATGGATCTTACGCATCAGCACCAGATTCCCGGCCGCCGAGAACAACCCAGTTGTCAGGTTAAACTTCGCGAATCGAGCCAGCGAACTGTCGGTCTCACGATCGACCCACGTGAATCGGTCGTGCCAGAAGTAGTTGTGAATGACGGCAGCTTCGACGGCGAGTGCAGTTGCACTCAAATAGCCGATCTTCAACCCTGACTGCAGCCCCGCCAGTACAGCCAGTTGCACACCAACCCCAACCGCACCCACCGCATTGAACTTCAGCCAACGAGCTGCGGTCGCCCGGAAATTGGGTTCTTTCATATCTTCCTCAGTCCCTGCCATCCGTTCTTCTCGCTTTCTCAGCGAACTCCGCGCATCCTCGGCGTCTCCGCGATTGAGGCTCTCAGGCCTCTCTCACACCCGCTCCTCGCAATAAAGCCGGTATCCATTTTTCACCGTGAACCAAACCAGCATGGCCGCCATCCCCATCAGCCCCATCACGCCGCCGATATCAAACAGCCGGTACTGTCCCTCGAGCACAACCGGCCACCGCAGCAAAGCGATCGCTCCCACCGCCAGCAGAATGCGTAACTCGGTGGGCCCGAACTTCCAGAATGACAAATGAAACTCGCCCATCGTGTACGTCGCCAGATACGACTGAATCGACAACATCAGAAACCCGACCAGCAACCCGCCCGCAATCGCCGGATGCATGTACCCGGACATCCCCAGCCCGCCCATGAGCGCAGCTGCGCCAAAGGTGTCTACCATGTGGTCAACATAGAACCCGTAGCGCGGCCGCTGTTTCTCGCGCACCCGAGCCAGCGTCCCATCCATGCTGTCACCGAACCAGTTCACCCCGTCGCGCATGACCGCATAGGGCTGGCCGTCGCGGTAGACCGCCTTGAACACCCAGTCCGCCAGGTTCTGCATCCACAGCTTGCGGTTCTCGGCGGGCGACGGCGGCTGCGGCGCTGCAGTGGGCGCGCTGGCCTTGGTGAGCGACCAGCGCGGCAGCACGACAGAAGGCGGATCGCCGTGACAATACCTGTTGT
>CAYQVE010000018.1:0-22674 GCA_964420785.1 uncultured Enterobacteriaceae bacterium
TCCCCATCTCGACGTGGCGTGAGATGTTCTCCAGCATGACGATGGCGTCGTCCACAACGAAGCCCACGCACAACGTCAGCGCCATCAGCGAGATGTTGTCCAGGCTGTAGCCGAACAGGTACATCAGCGAGAACGTGCCGATGATCGACATCGGGAGCGCAACGGCCGGAATAACGGTGGCCGGAATGTTGCGGAGGAAGATGAAGATCACCATCACTACGAGGGCGAGCGCCAGGATCAGTGAAAACCGCACGTCCGCGACCGATTCGCGGATTGTGGTCGATCGGTCGTACATCACGTTGATGCTGACTCCCGCCGGGACTTCAACGCGGAAGGTCGGCAACAGCTTCTTGACGGCGTCCACGACTTCAATGGTATTGGTGCCCGGCTGCCGGTAAATCGCTAGGATGATGCCGCGCTGATCCTTGAACCACGCGGCGAGTTTGTCGTTCTCAACGCCGTCGATCACACGGCCGAGCTCGCTCAGTCGGACCGGCGCACCGTTTCGGTAGGTAACGATGATGGGCCTGAAGGCGGCGGCCTCGTAGAGCTGGCCCGTCGCCTGCACCGCAAACATGCGGTCCTTGCCATAGAGCGTGCCGGTGGGCAGGTTGACGTTGGCGTTGGCGACCGCCTGCTCGACTTCGTTGATGCCGACGCCGCGCGCGGCGAGAGCGTTGGGGTCGACCTGCACACGCACCGCGTATTTCTGCTGCCCCTGCACCTGAACCTGGGCCACACCGCTGATCGTCGAGATGCGCTGCGCGAGAAAGGTCTCCGCGTACTCGTTGACGGTGGAAAGCGGCAGGGTCTCGGAGGTGAGCGTGAGGAAAAAAATCGGCGCATCGGCCGGATTCACCTTCCGACACGAGGGGGGTGTCGACATGGTCGGCGGCAGCTGCTTGGTCGCGGCAGCGATCGCCGAATTCACGTCCTGGGCAGCGGCGTCGATGTCGCGGTCGAGCGAAAACTGGATGGTGATGGTGGAAATGCCTTGGCCGGAGAGCGAGGTCATCTGGTCGATGCCGGCGATCGTCGAGAACTGTTTCTCGAGCGGTGTCGCCACCGCAGCGGCCATGGTCTCCGGGCTCGCGCCCGGTAGTTGGGCCGAGACCTGTATCGTGGGGAAATCGACGTTGGGCAGAGACGAAACCGGCAGCAAGCGGTAGCTCGCCAGTCCGAAAATCAGAATCCCGGCCATGACCAGCACGGTCATGACCGGACGGCGGACGAAGAGTTCCGATAGATTCATGCTGCAGAATTTACGACCTGACCTCGACCTTCGCTCCGGCACCGAGGCGCAACTGCCCTTGGGTGACCACGCGTTCGCCTTTTTCCAGACCGCTCCCGATGATCGCGCGGTCGCCCTCGGTGCGCTGGACGGTGACCATGCGCAACTCCGTAGTCATGTCGGGCATGACCACGAAGACGTACTGGCCATTGGGACCGGTCTGCACCGATCTGGATGGCACGACGAGGGCGTCCTTCTGGTCGTAGAGCTTGATCCTCACGTTGACGAACTGGCCGGGCCAGAGGGCGTTCTCGCCGTTTTGGAACTGCGCCCGCAACTTGATGGTTCCGGTGCTCGGATCGACTGCGTTGTCGACGAACACCAGAGTTCCGGAGGCTGCGGGTTGATCCGAGCCCGGGGCCAGGGCATCGACCGCGAGCGGCCCCGACGACATGTAGCCGCGAACGGCGCGGAGCTGCTGCTCCGGCACGGAGAAGTTCACATAGATCGGGTGGACTTGGTTGATCACGACCAGGGGAAGCGTATCGTTCGCCTTGACGAGGTTCCCCAGCTGAATCTGGATCTTTCCGGGGTAACCGTCGATCGGAGAGCGAATCGTGCAGTACTCCAGATTGAGGGTCGCGTTGTCGAGGGCGGCGCGGCTCCCCTGGGCCACGGCCTCGGCGGTGTCGGCATTGGTGCGAATCTGCGCGTAGGCTTCCTTAGACACGAAATTCTTGGCGAGCAATTCCTGGTAGCGGCTCTCCTGCGAACGGGCTTGGTTCTTCTGCGCCGTGTCGCGCAGGAAGTTGGCTTCGGCCTGGCGCAGCGCCGCTTCGTAGGGGCGTGGGTCAATCTTGAAGAGCACACGACCACGCGGGACTTCATCGCCTTCCTTGAAGCCGACCTCCACGATCTGTCCGTCGACCCGCGCTTTGACCGACACGGTGGCATAGGCTTCGACGTTGCCGATCGCGGGGAGCCGCAAGGGCACAACCTCCTGGAGGACCAGCGCAACCGAGACGGGAATCGCCGCAGGTCCCTTGGACGCCTTGCGCTCGTTCGCGCGTATCTCGGTGCCGAAATAGGCGAACAACACAACCGCTACGACGAGCAAACCGACACCGCCGAAAACGAACAGGCGCTTGGCCGTAGGTGCCGTAACGTGCGATCGCAATGAAGAACCCATGGATTTGCTAACGACGTGAAAAAGCCGCGTATTCCATCAGCTACCGTGGACCCCGGTCCCCTCCCGTCGTCCCTCGATGCTTGGTCGGCAATCGCTCAAATTTACGGCAAAAGACGCTCCGATGCAAAGAGGCTCTCGGCATTTTCCCGATCCCGAACGAGGTGAGCCGTTTTTCCATCGACCATCACCTCGGCGGGACGCGGCCGGGAATTGTAATTCGAGCTCATCGTCATGCCGTAAGCGCCCGCGGACATGATCGCGAGAAGCTCCCCGGCTGCGACCGTGAGTGTGCGCGCTCGAGCGAGAAAATCCGCTGATTCGCAGACCGGACCTACGATGTCGTAACGCTGCGCCGAGCCGCTACGCCGCAGGACCGGCAGGACCTCGTGCCAGGCATCGTACAGCGCCGGGCGCAGCAGGTCGTTCATGGCCGCATCGGTCACCACGAAGCTCTTTGTTCCGCCGTGCTTGAGGTATTCCACGCGGGTGAGAAGAATCCCGGTGTTGCCGACAAGCGAACGACCCGGCTCGAACAGGATTCGCATCTCGCGCTTGCCAAGGCGCTGGAACAGGCGTTCCAGGAAATCCTTCACCGCCGGGGGCGCTTCGTCGCGATAACGGATGCCGAGCCCGCCGCCCAGATCGAGATGCTCCAGATGTACTCCCGTGGCGTCCAAGACATCGACAAACTCGAGCACTTTTTCAAGCGCGGCGACGAACGGTTCGACTTCGGTAATCTGCGAGCCGATGTGGACATCGATTCCGATGACTCGAAGGTCGGGCAGCTTCACCGCCTTGCGGTAAAGCGGGAGCGCTGCGTCGTAGGGGATGCCGAATTTACTTTCACGCAGGCCGGTGGCGACGTAGGGGTGCGTCTTGGGATCGACGTCGGGGTTGATGCGCAGGGATACGGGCGCGATCTTGCCCACGCTGCGCGCAATGGCGGCAAGCCGAGCCAGTTCCCCTTCGGACTCGACGTTGAAACACAGAACGCCGGCCCGAAGCGCGCGGCGCATCTCCGCTTCGCTCTTGCCAACGCCGGAAAAAACGGTTCTGGCTGCGCGGCCGCCCGCGGCGAGGACACGAGCAAGCTCGCCGCCGGAAACAATATCGAAGCCCGAACCCAGCCGTGCGAGGAGGTTCAGTACGGCGAGGTTGGAGTTGGCCTTGACCGAATAGCAGATAAGGACGTCGCGCCCCGAACAAGCCTGATTGAATTCGTGGTATGCGAGCTCCAGCGCGGAGCGCGAATAGACGTAGCTCGGCGTGCCGAAGCGCTCCGCGATCTCGACGAGAGGCACGCGCTCCACACACAGCGTGTCGTCCTGGTACGAAAAAAAATTCACTGGCGCGGAGCGGGTTTGCTATTCTGCTGCGGATCTCGTTCCGGCGGGGGAAGATAGAGCGCCGCTTTGTTGCCGCAGGCCGAGAGGGCGAGGAGAACGACAATGAGGGCAACGGCGCGGCGCATAGCAATGCCGATAGTTGATTTGTGCAAACGAGTTTAGCACGGCGATGACCCCGAGCGAATTCGACAGCCTGGCCGATGCGATGCTGGAGCGGATTGCACGCGCGGTGGAAGAAAGCGGGGCCGATTGCGACTGCGAGCCCAAGGGCTCCGGCGTATTGGAGCTCGAGTTTGCCGACGGCAGCCGCATTGTCGTCAATCGCCACTCTGCGGCGCGTCAGATCTGGGTCGCGGCAAGGTCGGGAGGCTACCATTTCCGTTGGGACGGATCGGACTGGGTCGACACCCGTGAGGGCGACGAGCTGCTCGCAGTCCTGTCGAAGCTGGTGAGCGAACAATCGAGGCGAGCGGTCGTGCTGCGCTAGTTACGCAGCGGGGGAGGTGCGTCCGCGGGAGCTTGCCGATCGAATTAGAACAACTGGTTCCTGGCGTCCTCGGTAGTGCGCACTCCCGGATCTGCAGGACCCTGCTCAGGTGGTACGTTTTCGCGAAAAAAGAATTCCGGTTTCCCGTCGGGCGACTGAAGGCCGTTCTCGTTGACCTTGACCACGACGACGCCCTCGGGATTGCGCATGACCATTTCCGGCGTTCCCTTCAGGGCCCTCGCCATGTAGCTCATCCAGATCGGCAGCGCCGTGACCGACCCGGTCTCCCCGGGGCCGAGTTTTTTCGGCTGATCGAAGCCTACCCACGCGATGCCGACCAGGGTCGGTTGATAGCCGCTGAACCAGGCATCGATGTAGTCGTTGGTCGTGCCGCTCTTGCCGGCGAGATCCTGGCGGCCGAGGACCATGGCGCGCGCCCCGGTTCCATAGCGCATGACGTCGTGCATCATGCTGTCCATGATGAAGGCGTTGCGGGCGTCGATGACCCGCAGCGATTCGTCCCCGGCGCGAGCGGGCTGCGCCTGTGCGAGGACGTTGCCACGGTCGTCGACGACCTTCTGAATCACGTACGGCTCCGTGCGATACCCGCCGGTGGCAAATACCGAAAAGGCGCGAGCCATCTGAAGAGGTGTGGCAGAGCCCGCGCCGAGCGCCATGGTGAGGTAGGGCGGGTGGCGCTCGGCATCGAAGCCGAATCGGGTGATGTAGTCCTGTGCGTACTGCGGGCTGATCGTCTGCAGGATGCGAATCGAAACCATGTTCTTCGATTTGGCGAGCGCCGTGCGCATGCTCATGGGTCCTTCGTACCTGCCGTCGTAGTTCTTGGGCTCCCATACCTGCCCGCCGGTGAGCGCCGCGTCGACCACCACGGGGGCATCGTTGATCACGGTGGCCGGCGTGAAACCTTTTTCCAGTGCCGACGAATAGATGAAAGGTTTGAAGCCCGAGCCGGGCTGGCGCCAGGCCTGGGTGACGTGGTTGTACTGGCTCCGGTTGAAATCGAAGCCGCCGACGAGCGATCGCACGGCACCGTCCTGCGGGTTCACCGAGATAAAGGCGCCCTCGGCTTCCGGGAGCTGGACAATCTGCCAATCGTCATGGTCGTCCTTCTGGATGCGAATCACCGCGCCACGCCGGATCCTGCGGGTCGGTGGGGTGCGGGAATCGAGCATGCGCTCGGCGAACTTGAGCCCCTCCCCGGACACGGTAACGGTTTCTCCTCCGCGCCGGTAGGCTGTCACCCGTTTCGGCGTCGCCTCCAGAACGAGTGCGGCGAGGAGGTCATCGCTGTCGGGGTGGTCTTGCAAAATTTCCTCGTAGTCCTCCTCCTGCGCATCCTTGAGCTCGACGAATCCTTCGGGGCCGCGATAGCCGTGGCGCCGGTCGTATTCGAGCAGGCCCTGGCGCAGCGCCGCATAGGCCGCTTCCTGGTCGATGCGCGAGATAGTCGTGTAGACGCGAAACCCACGCGAGTAGACCTCCTCCGGATAGCGTTCATAGAGCAGCTGACGGACCATCTCGGCGACGAACTCGGCGTGAATCTCGTATTCAGTGACGGCTTCGCGCCTGACGCTGATCGGAATCTTTTGGGCTTCGTCGTATTGCTCGTCGTCGAGCAAGGCGAGCTCGTGCATGCGCCTCAGAACATACAGCTGGCGTTGCTTGGCGCGTTTGGGATTGATCACGGGGTTGAAAGAGGAGGGAGCTTTGGGCAACCCGGCAAGCATCGCGATCTCGGCCGAATTGAGCTGGGACAGAGTCTTGCCGAAGTAGACTTGCGCTGCCGCGCCGAACCCGTAGGCTCTCTGGCCGAGATAGATCTGGTTGATGTAGATCTCTAGGATCTGGTCTTTGCTGAGGCTATTTTCGATCTTGAACGCCAGCAGGGCCTCGTACAACTTGCGGGTCAGCGTCTTTTCCCGGGAAAGAAAAAAGTTTCGCGCGACTTGCATCGTGATCGTCGACGCCCCTTGAGTTTTGCCGCCGGTAACCAAGTTGGAGTAGGCTGCCCGGAGCACCCCGTGGTAATCGACCCCGGTATGCTGGTAAAAGCGCTCGTCCTCGGCCGCGAGGATGGCCTGCTTCATCAGAGAAGGAACCTCCTCGATGCTGACGACAGAACGGCGCTCTTCGCCGAATTCCCCGATCAGCAAGCCGTCGGCCGTGTAGACGCGCAACGGGATCTTCGGTTGGTACTCAGTGAGCGCCTCGATGGAAGGCAGGTTGGGGTACGCCAGAAGGATGACGAAACCAGCCAGCGCCAAACTCAACACGCCCACCCCGGCCAGCGCCAACACCGGGAAGGCGAACCATCGAAGCCACATTCAGGGGATATCCGGAAAAAGGTCGCCCATTATAGATAGCTGAAACAGCGGCAGGTTCACCCTAAGGTACTAATATCTCGCGTGAATAATTTACTTTACAGGGTACGGGGTTGTTGCTAGCATTTAACGTAAATTATACTAATCGCGCCTAACCGGCCATACCTGAAGGGGAAATCCCGGTTGCAACTGAATTTGAATTTCGATATTTTCAAGCCGAAAGCGCCGCCGCTTTTCGGGATGGACATTTCTTCTTCCTCGGTGAAGCTGGTAGAGCTCGCCGATGCCGGCAGGGGAAATCCGCGCGTCGAGCGTTATGCGATCGAGGCGTTGCCGAAGGACGCGGTCCTCGACGGCAACATCACGAACCTCGACGCCGTAGTCGACGCCGTGCAGCGCGGTTGGAAAAGAATGGCGACGCGCACGAAAAACGTCGCGTTGGCCCTGCCCACGGCCGCGGTGATCACCAAAAAGATCATCGTACCGGCCGGGCTGCGCGATGAAGAGCTGGAGGTTCAAGTCGAAACCGAGGCCAACCAATACATCCCATTCGCGCTCGAGGAGGTCAACCTCGACTTTCAGGTGGTGGGACCTTCTCCGTCGGGACCGGAAGAGGTCGAAGTGCTGATCGCTGCCTCACGCAAGGAAAAGGTGGAAGACCGCGTCGCGGTGGCAGAAGCCTCGGGACTTAAAGCCATCGTCATGGATGTCGAGTCCTACGCGATCCAATCTTCCTTCGAGCTGATCCAGCAGCAATTCCCCGATAACGGCAAAGACCAGAATATCGCGCTGGTCGATTTGGGCGCGAACGTCATGAACATCACGGTGCTGCGAAACGAGCAGACCGTGTACACGCGCGAGCAGGCGTTCGGCGGTAGCCAGCTCACGCAGGACATCATGCGCGTGTACGGGATGAGCCTGGAGGAAGCCGAAGCGGCCAAGCGCTCCGGGGGGTTGCCTGAGAACTACGAAACGGAAGTGCTGCGCCCCTTCATGGAGAACGCGGCGCTGGAAATCCAGCGGGCAGTACAGTTCTTCTTTACTTCGACTCAGTACACCTCGGTCGAGCACGTTCTGCTCACAGGAGGCTCAGCGGTGATTCCGGGGCTCGACGAGATGGTGCAGAGCCGCACCCAGATCAATGCTCTGGTCGCCAATCCTTTCGCAAGCATGGCGATTTCACCGCGCGTTTCGCTGAAGAAACTGGTCGCGGATGCGGCCTCGCTGATGGTCGCGTGCGGACTGGCCATGCGGAGATTTGACCCGTGATTCGCATCAATCTGCTCCCCTGGCGCGAGGCGCGCCGCAAGGCCCAGCGCCAGCATCTTGGCGTGCTGGGAGGCATGGTGGCCGTGCTCGGGCTCCTGATCGTCGGCGCCGTGCACCTTACGATTGCAGGATACATCGCGGTCCAAAGCGACCGCAATGAATTCCTGAAAAGGGAGAACGTCAGGCTCGACAAGGAAATCGAGGAAATCAAGAAACTGAAAACCGAGATCGCGGCTTTGCTCGCGCGCAAGCAGATCATCGAGCGGCTGCAGGCAGATCGTGCCCAGGCCGTTTATATGTTGCAGGAGCTGGTTCAGCAGGTACCCGATGGCGTCTACCTCAAGGCGATCAAGCAGACCGGCCTGAAAATCAACATGACGGGCTACGCGCAATCCAACGCGCGAGTCTCAACCCTGATGCGCAATTTCGCGGCGTCGCCTTACCTTGAGAACCCCGATCTGGTCGAGATCAAAGCCGCGTTCGTAAGCAACAAGCGCGTTTCCGAATTCATCATGAACGTGAGCCTGAAGCAGGTGCAGAGTGAAGCCGCCGGCAAATCGGGTAAGGCGGCACCCAAGGCCGCTGCGGCCAAAGGCTGAGAGCCGATGCAGAAATTTCTCGAACAGTTCAAGAATCTCAATACGCGCGATCCGGGCGCGTGGCCGCCATTACCCAAGGCGATGCTGCTGGTCGGAGTGCTGATCGGCATCGTCACGCTGGGCTACTTCCTCGACTGGCAGGAGGAGATGGATTCCCTCGAGGCCGGGCGCTTACAGGAAGCGAAGCTCAAAGACGAATATGTCGCGAAGCAGCAACAAGCGATCAATCTAGATCTCTACCGTCAGCAGCTGCGCGAAATCGACAGCTCCTTCGGCGCGCTTCTGAGGCAGCTTCCCAATCGGTCGCAAATGGACGCGCTGCTCGTGGACATCAACCAGGCGGGGCTCGGCCGCGGCCTGCAATTCGAGCTGTTCAGGCCGGCTGCGGCAGAAACCAAGCGCGAATTCTATGCTGAGCTGCCGGTCACCTTGAAACTCGCTGGCAGCTATCACGACATGGGGCAGTTTGCGAGCGATATCGGACAGCTCTCGCGCATCGTCACTCTGAACGATATCGGGCTGACGGGAGGAAAAGACGGGTCGCTCGTTATGGACGTCACGGCGAAGACCTTCCGTTATCTCGACGAGGAGGAAGTGGCGGCCCAGAGCAGGGCGGCAAAGGGCGTCAAGGCGGGCAAAAAATGAAAGCGGTCGCCGCCGTCGCGCTCGGGTTGGTGCTCGCGGCGTGCACCGGTGAGGAATTCGGCGACCTCAAGGCGGAACTGAAAGACAAGACCAAGGATCTGCGCGGCAGGATCGACCCCCTGCCAGTCGTGAAGCCTTACGAGCCGGTACCTTACAAGGTTTTCGATCAAGCCGATCCATTCAGCAGCGTGAAAATCGAGCTCGTCACGAAATCGGCCGGCAGCGGCGGAGGCGGCGGCCTCAAGCCCGATCTGAACCGGCCGAAGGAACCGCTCGAAGCTTATCCGTTGGAGTCGCTGAAGATGGTCGGCGTGTTGCAGCAGAGAAAGGCGAATTTTGCGCTGGTCAAAGCCGATACGGGCCTGTACCGCGTCAAAGTCGGCAACTACATGGGTCAGAATTTCGGCCTCATCACCACGATTACCGAAAGCCAAATCCAGCTGCGTGAGCTCATCCAGGATGCGGTGGGCGACTGGACCGAACGTCAGAGCACCTTGCAGTTGCAGGAAGTCGGAGGAGGGAAATAATGAACCATGTCCTCGTGCGAAGATTCATTCAGGCGGCGATTTTCCCATTTGGGTTGCTCCTGCTCGTGTCGGTCGCCTCGGCGCAGCAAAACAGCATCGAAAACTTCGACGTCACGCAGAGCGGCGGCCAGGTACTGATACGGTTGACTCTGAAGAACCCGATTGCGGCCGTACCGGGCAGCTTCACGATCGCTAATCCGCCTCGGATCGCGTTCGATTTTCCCGATACGACCAACGGCTTGGGACGGAACAGCCAGGATATCGGCGAGGCGGTGTTGCGCTCGATGAACGTGGTCCAAGCGGGCGAGCGCACGCGCCTAGTGCTCAATTTGCGAAACATGGTTCCGTACGAATCCAAGATCGACGGCAGCAGCCTGTTGATCACCTTGGCCGCCACGGGGGGGGCGCAGCAGGCCGCAACCGGCGGCGCGGCGCGTTTTGCGGAAGGCAGACCGGACCTTCAGCACGCGCTGAAAGACGTCAATTTCCGGCGCGGACGCGGCGGCGAAGGGCGAATCGTCGTCGAGCTTTCGGACACGTCGACCGGGGTGGATATCCGCCAGCAAGGACAAACCGTCATCGTCGATTTCCTCAAGACGAGCGTTTCCGACGTGTTGCGCAAGCGTTACGACGTGGTTGACTTCGCAACCCCGGTACAAACCTTCAGCGTTTTCCCCCAGGGCGACAACGTGCGCATGGTGATCGAACCCCGCGGTCTCTGGGAGCACAACGCCTACCAGACCGACACGCAGTTCGTGCTCGAGGTGAAACCGATCCAGTACGATCCCAACAAGCTGGTGCAGGGCACGCGCAGCGGCTATTCCGGCGAGAAGCTGTCGCTCAACTTCCAAAACGTCGAAGTGAGGAGCGTGCTGAACGTCATAGCGGACTTCACCGACCTGAACATCATCACCAGCGACACGGTGGGCGGGAATCTCACGCTGCGCCTGAAAGACGTCCCGTGGGACCAGGCGCTCGATATCATCCTTCAGACTCGCGGCCTGGACATGCGCAAGAACGGCAACGTGATCTGGATCGCGCCGCGCGACGAGCTTGCAACCAAGGAAAAGCTCGCCCTGGAGTCCACCGCACAGATCACCGAGCTGGAGCCTCTGCGCACCGAAACCTTCCAGCTCAACTATGCCAAGGCCGACGCTTTTGCCAAGCTCCTCGCCGATCCCCAGCAACGCATCCTGTCCAAGCGTGGCGCCGCCTCGGTCGATCTTCGCACCAACCAGGTGTTCGTTCAGGACGTGTCAGTCCGTCTGGAGGAGGTGCGGAAGCTCCTCGGGCAGGTCGACGTCCCGGTGCAGCAGGTGCTTATCGAGGCGCGGATCGTCGAAGCCAACGACACGTTTGCGAAGAATCTCGGCGTGCGCCTGGGCAACGTGGCTCGCCCGATCGTCCAGAACAGCAACAGCACGGGTCCGAGCCCGGTAGGCATCAATGAGTCGGGCGTCGCCGTGACCCAGACAGGGAGGCTAGACGACTTTCCCAACCTGTTCCCTGCCGGTGGCGGAACGATAACGACGAAGACCCCCGACAATCTAAGCGTCAATTTGCCTGCGGCGCCAGTCGGCAATGCCGCGGCCGCGGGTTCCATCGCCCTGTTGATCACCAATCGACTGACCGGAGCGCTTCAGCTCGAGCTCTCGGCTCTGGAGGCCGACGGCAAGGGCAAGATCATCTCGAGCCCGCGGGTGATGACCGCGAACAACGTCGAAGCGCTCATCGAACAGGGAACCGAGCTGCCCTATCAGCAGTCGACTTCGAGCGGCGCGACCTCGGTTGCGTTCCGCAAGGCCAACCTGCGCCTCAAGGTCAAACCGCAGGTCACACCCGACGGCAACATAATCATGACCCTGGACATCAACAAGGACTCGGTAGGCCAGAGCACCAACGCCGGTTTCGCCATCGACACCAAGCATGTTCAGACCGAGGTGCTGGTGGAAAACGGCGGCACCGTGGTGATCGGCGGTATCTACACCCAGACCTTGCAGACCACCATCACCAAGGTGCCGTTCTTCGGAGACATACCGCTGCTCGGGGTGCTTTTCCGCAACAACTCCCGCACGGACAACAAGACCGAGCTCCTGGTGTTCATTACTCCGCGCATCGTGGAGCAGCGCATCATAAGCCAGCGCTGACGCTGCAAAATCACATAACTCCCGGGGGCCGGCAATGCCGGCCCCTTTGCTTTCGGGCCCGATACGGGTGGGTTGCTACAATATCCCCGTGAAGACAAACCACAAGCTTTTCCTGGTGGGCATGATGGGGGCCGGCAAGACCACGGTCGGTCGCCAGCTCGCCAAGCGCCTCGGGAAGACGTTCTACGATGCCGATCGCGAAATCGAGGCACGAACCGGGGTGCGCGTCGCCGTGATCTTCGATATCGAGGGCGAGGTCGGATTTCGCAAACGCGAGTCCGACGTGATCGAACGCTTGACTGCACTGAACGATATCGTGCTCGCCACGGGGGGCGGCGCGGTCCTCGATCCCCGTAACCGCGACACTCTCAGGGCCCGCGGCTTCGTCATCTATCTTCACGCGCTTCCACCGATACTCTGGCAGCGCACCCGCGCCGACAAGTCCAGGCCGCTTCTGCAGGGCGGCGACCCGCGCGAGCGGCTCGAAGCGCTTTACGCCGCGCGCGATCCGCTTTATCGGGAGGTCGCAGACCTGGTGATCGAAACCGGCCGCCAGGGAATCGGCCCCTTGCTTGCGCAGGTGCTCGCCCGATTCGACGAGGCATGCAAACTCTCAGCGTAGCGCTCGGGGAGCGCTCCTATCCCATTCACGTCGGTGCCGGGCTTCTCGATCGGGCCGATCTCCTTGTTCCTTTCCTGGTGCAAAAGAAAGCGGCCATCGTCACCAACCCCACGGTGGCGGCGCTCTATCTCGAGCGCGTCGCCGGGGCGCTGGTCCGTGAGGGCGTCCAGGCGGTCCGCATCATCGTCCCCGAGGGCGAGGAGCACAAGGACTGGGGCACCCTGAACGGGATCTTCGATGCCCTGCTCGAGCAGCGATGTGCGCGTGACACTACGCTGATCGCCTTGGGGGGTGGGGTAATCGGGGACTTGGCGGGATTCGCCGCCGCCACCTATCAGCGCGGCGTGCCCTTCGTTCAGATCCCGACCACGCTGCTCGCTCAAGTGGATTCGTCGGTCGGCGGCAAGACCGCGATCAATCACCCGCTCGGAAAAAACATGATCGGCGCTTTTCATCAACCTCAATTGGTCGTCGCCGACATGCGAACCCTAGAAACCCTGCCCGAGCGCGAGTTGCGCTCGGGACTTGCCGAAGTGATCAAGCACGGCTTGATCCGCGACGCGGCGTTTCTCGGCTGGATCGAAGCCCATCTCGATCGCCTTTTGAAGCGCGACCCGGACGCGCTGGAACATGCGGTGCTGCGCTCAATCGCGATCAAGGCCGAGGTCGTCGGCCAGGACGAGCGCGAGCGCGGCTTGCGTGCGCTGCTGAACTTCGGGCACACGTTCGGCCACGCCATCGAAACGGGCCTCGGCTACGGCGCTTGGCTCCACGGCGAGGCCGTGGCCGCCGGGATGGTCATGGCGGCCGATCTGTCGCGCCAGCTCGGGCTTCTTTCGGAGACCGACTCAACTCGCGTGCGTTCGCTGCTCGGGCGCGCGGGGCTTCCGACTATGGTCAGAGGGATCACGCCGCAGCGCATGCAGCAACTGATGCAGCTCGACAAGAAAGCACAGGGGGGCCGCGTCCATTTCGTTCTGCTGGAGCGGCTGGGAGCGGCGGTGCTTCGGGCCGACGTGCCGGCTGGCGCAATCGACCACACGCTTTCGCGGCTTGCCGCCTAAGTGAGTGCTAGCGGTACTCCGGATTGCTGCTTCGCAGCGCTGCTCTAAGCACTTGAGGCAGCAAGGAAACACAGGTATAGTCAAAAAACCCGGCCCCGAGAAGCGCGGAATGGAGAATTCCGCCGCCGGCAAACCCAATAGTCCGAAACCAGCGTGATTCTGAACGAGCCCCAAGGCCTGTACCACCCCGCCAACGAGCATGACGCCTGCGGCGTGGGTTTCGTCGCCCATATCAAGGGCAAGAAGTCGCATTCGATCGTCGAGCAGGGCCTTACGGTATTGCGCAACCTCACCCACCGGGGCGCGGTGGGCTGGGATCCCAAGCTCTCAGACGGGGCGGGCCTGCTCATACAGATCCCCGACAAGTTCCTCCGCGACGTCATGGCAAAACCGGGCCTGAAGCTGCCGCCTGCGGGCCAATACGGCGTCGGCATGGTCTTTCTGCCGCGCGATCCGGCCTCGCGCTTTGCCTGCGAGTACGAGATCGAGCGTGCGATCAAGGACGAGGGCCAGGTGCTGCTCGGCTGGCGGGACGTTCCCGTGGACAACGGCGATCTCGCGGAACCGGCTAAGCGGATCGAGCCGGTGATCCGCCAAGTGTTCATCGGACGAGGCAAGGGAGTGACGGTTACCGACGCACTCGAGCGCAAGCTCTACATCATCAGGAAGAGTTCGGGCCACGCGATCCAGGCGCTCAAGCTCGCTCACGGCAAGGAGTTCTACGTTCCCTCGATGTCGGCGCGCACCGCGTGCTACAAGGGCATGCTGCTCGCGCACCAGGTCGGCCGGTACTACAAGGACCTGCAGGATGCGCGCGTCGAGTCCGCGCTCGCCTTGGTCCACCAGCGCTTTTCCACGAACACCTTCCCATCCTGGGACCTGGCGCACCCGTTCCGCATGATCTGCCACAACGGCGAGATCAACACCTTGCGAGGCAACGTCAACTGGATTCGCGCGCGCCAAGGCGCGATCTCGAGCCCGGTTCTCGGCCGCGACCTCGAGAAAATCTGGCCGCTGATCTACGACGGGCAATCCGACTCCGCTTCGTTCGACAACGCGCTGGAGCTTCTGGTCATGGGAGGGTATTCCGTCGCGCATGCGATGATGATGATGATCCCCGAGGCGTGGGAGAACCACACGCTGATGGACCCGACGCGGCGCGCGTTCTACGAATATCACGCCGCGATGATGGAGCCTTGGGACGGGCCCGCTTCGATCGCGTTTACGGACGGGCGACAAATCGGGGCGACGCTCGACAGGAACGGACTGCGGCCCTCGCGCTATATCGTCACTGCGGACGACCTCGTGATCATGGGCTCGGAATGCGGCTGCCTGCCCGTGCTCGAGGAGAAAATCGTCAAGAAATGGCGCCTGCAGCCCGGCAAGATGTTCCTCGTCGATCTGGAGAAGGGCCGGATCATTGACGACGAGGAGCTTAAGAACACGCTCGCGGGCGCGAAACCCTACGCGGAATGGATCGAGCGCATCCGCGTCAAGCTCGACGAGGTCGAGACCGAAAAGACCCCGCCGCTGAAGAGCTCGGTGCGGATGCTCGATCGCCAGCAGGCCTTCGGCTATACGCAGGAGGATATCAAGTTCATCATGACCCCGATGGCGATGAACGGTGAGGAACCCGTCGGCTCGATGGGCAACGACTCGCCGCTTGCGGTTCTGTCGGACAAGAACAAGACGCTGTACCACTACTTCAAACAGTTGTTCGCGCAGGTCACGAACCCCCCGATCGACCCGATCCGTGAGGAGCTGGTGACGTCTCTGGTCTCTTTCATCGGACCCAAGCCGAACTTGCTCGGCATCGACGAGATGAACCCGCCTCTCCGGCTTGAGGTGTCGCAGCCGGTGCTCGACTTCTTCGAAATGGAGAAAATCCGGCACATCGAGCGCTACACCGGCGGCAAGTTCCGCTCGTTCGAGCTGGACATCACCTATCCACTGGCATGGGGCAAGGAAGCGGTCGAGGCGCGCCTCGCGTCGCTTTGCGCGCAGGCCGAGGATGCGGTGCGCGCGGGATACTCCATCGTCGTGATTTCCGACCGCCTCGTGGAGCGGGAACGCGTGGCCATCCCGGCGCTCCTGGCGTTGTCGGCGATCCATCAGCACCTGGTGTCGAAGGGTCTGCGCACCAGCGCGGGTCTCGTAGTGGAAACCGGCTCCGTGCGCGAGGTGCACCACTTTGCCCTGCTCGGAGGTTACGGCGCCGAGGCGGTACATCCATATCTAGCCCTCGAGACGCTGCTCGATCTCGCGGCGAAGCGCGAGCTCGGCCCCGACCTGGACGGCAGGAAGGCGATCAAGAATTTCGTGAAGGCGATCGGAAAGGGACTGAAGAAGGTAATGTCCAAGATGGGGACCTCGACTTACATGTCCTACACCGGCGCGCAGATCTTCGAGGCGGTAGGACTCGCGAGCTCGCTCGTGGACAAATATTTCACCGGCACGACCTCGTCGATCGAAGGCATAGGCGTGTTCGAAGTCGCCGACGAAGCGATCCGCATACACAAGGCCGCGTTCGAAGACGCCGATCCGGTGCTGCAGTCGATGCTGGATGCAGGGGGCGAGTACGCTTGGCGCGTGCGCGGCGAAGAGCACATGTGGACGCCCGATGCGATCGCGAAGCTGCAGCACTCGGTGCGGCAGAACTCCCCCCAGGCGTACAAGGAATACGCCGCGATCATCAACGACCAGTCCCGCCGCCACATGACCTTCCGCGGCCTTTTCGAATTCCGCCTCGATCGCGTGACGGCGGTTCCGATCGCGGAGGTCGAGCCCGCAGCCGAGATAGTCAAGCGTTTTTCGACCGGCGCAATGTCGCACGGTTCGATCTCGGTCGAAGCGCACACTACGCTCGCGGTGGCGATGAACCGCATCGGCGGGAAGTCGAACACCGGCGAGGGCGGCGAGGACCGCAAGCGTTACGCGACTGTGAAGGCCGGCGAGACGCTGCGCTCGCGCCTCGGAGCGAACCGCGTCGCGCGCGACATCGAATTGCGCGAAGGCGACGTGCTCAAGTCCAAGATCAAGCAGGTCGCCTCGGGGCGCTTCGGGGTGACCGCCGAATACCTCGCAAGCGCCGAGCAGCTCCAGATCAAGATCGCCCAGGGCGCGAAGCCCGGCGAGGGCGGGCAGCTGCCCGGGCGCAAGGTCTCCGATTACATCGCCGAGATCCGCTACTCGACTCCCGGAGTGGAGCTGATTTCGCCTCCCCCGCACCATGACATCTACTCGATCGAGGACTTGGCGCAGCTCATCCACGACTTGAAGAACGCAAATCCCTCGGCGTCCATCTCGGTGAAGCTCGTCTCGGAAGTAGGCGTGGGCACCGTGGCTGCGGGCGTGTCCAAAGCCAAGGCCGACCACGTCACTATTTCCGGGCACGACGGTGGCACGGGCGCCTCGCCCTGGTCGTCGATCAAGCACGCGGGCACGCCCTGGGAGCTGGGCTTGGCGGAGACGCAGCAGACGCTGGTGCTCAATCGCTTACGCGGCCGGATCGCGGTCCAGGTGGACGGACAGATCAAGACTGGCCGCGACGTCGTGATCGGCGCGATCCTCGGCGCCGACGAATTCGGGTTCGCGAGCGCGCCGCTCGTCGTGAGCGGCTGCATCATGATGCGCAAATGCCACTTGAACACCTGTCCTGTCGGCGTTGCGACCCAAGATCCCGTGCTCCGCAAGAAGTTTTCAGGTAAGCCGGAGTACGTTGTGAACTACTTCTTCCTCGTTGCCGAGGAGGCAAGAGAGTTGATGGCCCAGCTTGGCATACGCAGGTTCAGCGAGCTGATCGGCCGCACCGAACTGCTCGAAATGAAGAAAGGCATCGAGCACTGGAAGGCGAAAGGCCTCGACTTCTCGCGGATTTTCAAGATGCCGGACATGCCCGCAGACGTCGCGCGCTACAACTCCGAGAAGCAGAATCACGGACTCGAGAAGGCCCTCGACAACCGGCTGATCGAGCTTGCGCGACCCGCGCTCGAGCGCGGCGAGAAGGTTTCGATCGACATGCCGATCCGGAACGGCAACCGTACCGTCGGTACGATGCTCTCGCATGAGATCGCGCGGCGTTACGGGCACGAGGGGCTGCCCGATGGCACGATCCGTGCCCGGTTTGCCGGGTCCGCGGGCCAGAGCTTCGGTGCCTTCCTCGCTAGAGGCGTGACTCTCGAACTGATCGGCGATACCAACGATTATTGCGGAAAGGGTCTCTCGGGCGGCCGCATCATCGTCTCGCCCTCGCCGAAGTTTCGTGGCGAGCCGACCGAAAACATCATCACGGGGAACGTCGTCCTCTACGGGGCGATCGCGGGTGAGGCGCACTTCCGCGGCGTGGCCGGCGAGCGTTTCGCCGTGCGCAACTCGGGCGCCACCGCCGTCGTCGAAGGCGTCGGCGATCACGGCTGCGAATACATGACCGGCGGGACCGTCGCCGTCCTGGGCGTCACCGGACGCAACTTCGCCGCAGGAATGTCCGGCGGCATCGCCTATGTGCTCGACCTCCATGGCGAATTCGTGAAGCGTTGCAACAGCGCGATGGTGGACTTGGAGCCTGTCCTTACCGAGTCCGAGCAGCAGGGCAAGCTGTCGCACGAGTTCTGGCACAGGGGTCGGGCGGACGAGCTGATCCTGAAAGATATGATCGAGCGGCACGCCGAGCTCACGAACAGCCGCCGCGCCAGGGAGATCCTCGAAAAATGGGCGGACTACCGCACGCGTTTCGTGAAGATCTTCCCCAAGGAATACAGGCGCGCCCTCGGCGAGCTCGCCGCGGCGAAACGCAAGGCGGCAGCGTAGATGGGGAAAGTTACGGGATTTCTCGAGTTCCAGCGGCTCGAGGAAGCGCACCAAGAGCCCGAGGAGCGGAAAAAGCACTATCGGGAGTTCATCCTCCGCCTCACCGAAGAGGAGGCGAAGGTCCAGGGCGCGCGCTGCATGGACTGCGGCACGCCGTTTTGCATGTCGGGCTGCCCGGTGAACAACATCATCCCGGACTTCAACGATCTCGTCTACAAAGAGGACTGGCAGCGCGCCATCGAGACCCTGCATTCCACCAACAATTTTCCCGAGTTCACCGGCCGCATCTGTCCGGCTCCGTGCGAGGAAGCGTGCGTGCTGCGAATCAATGACGACCCGGTCGGCATCAAGTCGATCGAGCACGCGATCATCGACAGGGCATTCGAGGAAGACTGGGTAAGGCCACAGCTGCCGGAGCACAAGACCGGCAAGAAGGTCGCGGTGGTGGGCTCCGGTCCCGCGGGGCTCGCTTGCGCCCAGCAACTCGCGCGCGCCGGGCACGACGTCACGGTGTTCGAAAAAAACGACCGGATCGGAGGTCTTCTGCGCTACGGGATACCCGACTTCAAGATGGAGAAGGGGCTGATCGACCGTCGGGTCGACCACATGAAGGCTGAAGGCGTGATGTTCCGTACTGGCGTCTTCGTCGGCAAGGGGCGCGCGGGAAAGGGCGTCACCGATTGGGCCACCGAAACCATCGACCCCGGGAAGTTGATGGCCGACTTCGACGCAGTGGTGCTCTCCGGCGGAGCCGAGCAACCGCGCGACCTGCCGGTACCCGGGCGAGAGCTCGACGGTGTGCATTTCGCGATGGAGTTCCTGCCGTTGCAAAACAAGCGCGTCGCCGGAGACAAGGGAGTACCGGATCTCTGGGCGACCGACAAACATGTCGTTGTGATCGGCGGAGGCGACACGGGCTCGGACTGTGTCGGCACTTCGAACCGCCACGGCGCGAAATCGGTGACACAGTTCGAGCTGCTTCCCATGCCGCCGGATCCCGAATTGAATCCGGTTTGGCCCTACTGGCCGACGAGATTGCGCACTTCCTCCTCGCACGAAGAGGGCGTGAATCGCGACTGGTCGATCGCGACCAAGGAGTTCGTCGGCAAGAACGGGAAGGTCAAAGCGCTCAGGACGGTTCGCCTGGAATGGAAGGACGGCAAGATGAGCGAAGTTCCGGGATCGCAGACGATCCTGCCCGCCGATCTCGTCCTTCTCGCGATGGGATTCGTTTCGCCGGTGCCCTCCGTGCTCGAGGCGTTCGGCGTCGAGACGGACCCGCGCGGCAACGCCAAGGCGACGACCGACGGAAAAGACAGCTACGTCACTTCGGTTCCGAAGATCTTTGCCGCGGGCGACATGCGCCGCGGCCAGTCGCTCGTCGTATGGGCCATCCGGGAGGGGCGCCAGTGCGCGCGCGCGGTCGATGAGTTCTTGATGGGGTTCTCCGAGCTGCCGCGATAGGCTAACATCGCCCCTCCGGCTGAATTCCCTCCGCTTCTTTGTGAATATCGTCATTCTCGCCGCGGGTCCGGGCAAGCGCATGCATTCGAGCACGCCCAAGGTGCTGCATCGACTTGCGGGCCGACCGCTGCTCGCACACGTTTTCGATACCGCGAAACAACTCTCGCCCAAGGTCATCTGCGTCGTCCATGGCCACGGTGGCGAGCGCGTGCGCCAGGCGGTCGAGGAGAGCGGCGTCGTCTGGGTGATGCAGGAGCCTCAGCTCGGCACCGGGCACGCTGTGATGCAAGCCGCCCCTCATCTGGACGAGCGCTGGCCGACCCTCGTGCTCTACGGCGATGTCCCCTTGATCCGCGCCGAGACGCTGAAGCGGCTAGTCCAGGCCGCCGGGAAGGGCCTGGGCCTGCTGACCGCGACGCTCAAGAGTCCCACCGGATATGGGCGCATCCTGCGAAACGGAAAAAAAGTGGTGGGAATTGTCGAAGAAAGGGACGCGAACGCGCGGCAGCGCGCGCTCCGCGAGATCAACACCGGGATCGTCGTGGCACCGACGAAAAAGCTCAAATCCTGGCTTGAGAAGCTGCAAAACAGCAACGCGCAGAAGGAGTATTACCTCACCGACATCGTCTCGCTCGCAACGAAGGAACGCGTACCCGTGACTGCAATCCAGACTGACGCGGCGTGGGAGGCGCTCGGCGTGAACAGCCGCGCCCAGCTCGCCGAGCTGGAGCGCATTTACCAGCGCAAGCTCGCGGCCGAGCTCATGGAGCTGGGCGTGACGCTCGCCGATCCGTCGCGGTGCGACGTGCGCGGGAGCCTGGACTGCGGCGCGGACGTGACGATCGATGTCAATTGCGTCTTCGAGGGCGAGGTGAAGCTGGGCGACCGGGCCTCGGTCGGCGCGAACTGCGTGCTCAGGAACGTGACCGTGGGCCCGGGGTCGCGCATCGAGGCCTTCTGCCACCTCGAGGACGCCGACATCGGCGCCGACTGCAACATCGGCCCCTACGCGCGCATGCGGCCCGGAACGCGCAACAAGCTCGCCGCGAAAGTGCACATCGGCAACTTCGTCGAGGTGAAGGCGAGTAGCATAGGCGAGGGTTCCAAGGCGAACCACCTCACTTACATCGGCGACAGCGAGGTGGGGAGGAACGTCAACGTCGGCGCGGGAACGATCGTGTGCAACTACGACGGCGCGAACAAGCACCGCACGGTCATCGAGGACGACGTTTTCATCGGCTCGGACACCCAGCTCGTCGCTCCGGTGCGCGTAGGCCGGGGCGCGACACTCGGAGCGGGCACGACGCTCACCAAGGACGCGCCGCCGGGAGAGCTGACCCTCTCGCGGGCAAGGCAGGTGAGCGTTCCCGGCTGGAAGCGGCCGGAGAAAGTCAAGAAATAGAGGCGCAACGTGTGCGGAATCGTCGGTGCCGTAGCCAAGCGTAACGTCGTTCCCATCCTCATCGAGGGGCTGAAGCGGCTCGAATACCGCGGCTACGACTCGGCCGGCGTCGCGGTGATGAACGGCAAGCCGCGCGCGGCGCTGCAGCGCGTGCGCTCCACCGGGCGCGTCGCCGAGCTGGAGAAGCTCGCCGGCGCGCAAGGCCTCGCCGGGGAGGTTGGCATCGCCCACACCCGCTGGGCGACCCACGGCGTGCCTTCGGAGAAAAACGCGCACCCGCACACCTCGTGCGGCGTCTCGGTCGTGCACAACGGCATCATCGAGAACCACGAGGAGATGCGCAAGCGCCTGCGCGCCAAGGGCTACGAGTTCGTCTCCGATACCGACACCGAGGTGATCGCGCACCTGGTGCACTCGAATGTGCAGTCGGGGGCGAAGCTCTTCGACGCGGTGAAGAAGAGCGTGGTCGAGCTGGTCGGCGCCTACGCGATCGCGGTGGTGAGCGAATCCGATCCGTCAAGGCTGGTGGTCGCGCGGCACGGCGCACCGCTGCTCGTCGGCCTGGGCAACGGCGAGAATTTCGCCGCCTCCGACACATCGGCGCTCGTCCAAGTGACGCAGCGGATCATCTACCTCGAGGACGGCGATTGCGCCGAGATCGAGCTCGCGGGCGTGCGCATCGCCGACGCCAAGGGCAATCAGGTCGAGCGGCCGGTGCACCTGAGCCAGCTCACGGCCGACGCGGTAGAGCTGGGCCAGTTCCGCCATTACATGCAGAAGGAGATCTTCGAGCAGCCGATGGCCGTGGCGAACACGCTGGAGATGGTGACCGGCGCGCAGTCGGTGCCGCCGCAGCTCTTCGGGGCGGACGCCGAGAGCGTCCTGCGCGACGTCGACTCGGTCCTGATCCTCGCCTGCGGAACAAGCTATCACGCGGGCATGGTCGCGCGCTACTGGATCGAGGGGCTGGCGGGCGTTCCCTGCAACGTCGAGATCGCGAGCGAATACCGCTACCGCGTGTCCGTACCCAATCCCAGGGGGCTGGTCGTCACGGTATCGCAGTCCGGGGAGACCGCCGACACCATCGCGGCGCTGCAGCACGCGAAGATGCTCGGGCACCGCCATTCGCTCTCGATCTGCAACGTACCCGAATCGGCGCTGGTGCGCGCGTCCGACCTGCGCTTCCTGACCCGCGCGGGGCCGGAGATCGGAGTCGCCTCGACCAAGGCCTTCACCACCCAGCTTGCCGTGCTCGTGCTGCTCACGATGATCCTCGCCAAGATCCGCGGGAAGCTTCCAGCGGATCGGGAGACTGCGCTGCTGCAGTCGCTGCGCCACCTGCCGCGGGCGCTCGAGAGCGTGCTGCACCTGGAGCCGCAACTCAAGATGTGGTCGGAGAAGTTCGCCCAGCTGCAGCACGCCCTGTTCCTCGGACGGGGCATTCACTATCCGATCGCGATGGAAGGAGCCCTCAAGCTCAAGGAGATCTCCTACATCCACGCCGAGGCCTACGCCGCGGGCGAGCTCAAGCACG
>CAYQVE010000019.1:0-22586 GCA_964420785.1 uncultured Enterobacteriaceae bacterium
GAAGGAGCCTGTTTATCGCGTCGACGTCGCGCTCGAACGGCAGGTCGTCGCCGCCCTCGGCCAGGAGTTTCCGCTGCGGCCCGGCATGCTCGTGAACGCGGACCTGCTGCTCGAGAAGCGCACGCTCCTCGAGTGGCTGTTCGAGCCCGTGATCCAGCTCAAGGGCCGTCTCTGATGGCCCTCTTCTCACGCCGCGTCCCGGTCATCCTGCAGAGCGAGGCGCCGGAATGCGGCATCGCATGCGTCGCGATGGTCGCGTCTTTCCACGGCCATCGCACCGATCTTTCGGCGATGCGGCTGCGCCTATCGCCGTCGCTCAAGGGGATCACGCTCAAGCACATCGCGCAGATCGCCGAGACGATGAGCATGACCGCACGCGGCGTGCAGGTGCCGCTGCAGTCGCTCGGCAAGCTGCGGCTGCCCGCGATCCTGCACTGGGACATGAACCACTTCGTCGTGCTGACGAAGGTCGCCGGCCGCAGGATCACCGTGCACGACCCGGCGCGCGGCAAACGCGCGCTCACCCTCGACGAAGCGTCGCGCCACTTCACCGGCGTCGGCATGGAGTTCACGCCGACCGCGGATTTCCAGCAGAAGGACGAGCGCGAAAAGATCCACTCGTGGCAGCTTCTCGGCGTCGCGTCGGGTCTCAAGGGCACGATCGCGCAGATCCTGGTGCTGTCGCTCGCACTCGAAGTGTTCGCGATCGCGATGCCGTTCTTCCTGCAGCTCACCGTCGATCGCGTGCTCGTGGGACGCGATCGCGACTTGCTGACCGTTCTCGGCATCGCTTTCGCGACGCTCGTGGTGATCCAGGTCGCGGTGCAGGCGGTGCGCGCATGGGTCGGCGTCTATCTCAGCACGCACATCAACTTGCGGCTTTTGACGACGCTCTTCAACCACATGCTGCGATTGCCACTCGCGTGGTTCGAGAAGAGGAACATCGGCGACATCGTCTCGAAATTCCGTAGCGTCGATGCGATCCAGCGGACGTTGACCACGACGTTCGTCGAGACGGCGATCGACGGCGTCATGGTCGCGATCACGCTCATCGTCATGGGCTACTACAGCGTGATGTTGACGTCGGTCGTCGTCGTGGCGGCCCTGCTCTACGCCCTCGCGCGCTGGCTTTTCTACTACCCGCAGCGTTACGCGACCGACGAGCAGCTCGCGCATGAGGCACGGTCCGGCACGCACTTCATCGAGACGCTGCGCGGGATGATGGCGATCAAGCTCAACCTGCGCGAGGCCGAGCGCCGCTCCGCCTACCAGAACCTGGTGGTCGACCAGACGAACGCCGGCGTCCGCGTGCAGAACGTCGGCATCCTGCAGCGCGCCGCGAACGGTTTGGTGTTCGGTCTCGAGAACGTGATCGTGATCTGGCTCGCGGCGCTGCTGGTGATGGACGGCAAGTTCACGGTCGGCATGCTCTACGCGTTCATCGGCTTCAAGCTCGTGTTCCTCACGCGCGTGAATAACCTCATCGACAAGTGGAATGAGTTCCGCATGCTCGACCTTCACGCCGAGCGCATCGCCGACATCGCGTTAGCTGAGGTAGAAGCAACAAGATCCCCCTCCCCCCTGGGGGAGGGTCGGGGAGAGGGAGCACTCGAAATCGAAGCGCGCGACCTCGGCTTCGCCTACGGTCCCGAAGGAATGGTGTTCAAGGGAGTGGACCTACGCATCGCCCCGGGCGAGACGGTTGCGATCGTCGGACCTTCCGGCAGCGGAAAGACGACGTTGATCAAGGTGCTGCTCGGCCTCCTGCCCCCGACCGAGGGACAGGTGCGCGTGAACGGCCGCAGCCTGGCCGACTGGGATCCAGCGCAATACCGATCCCGAGTCGGCGCCGTGATGCAGGACGATCAGCTCTTCGTCGGCACCATCGAAGACAACATCAGCTTCTTCGACACCGAGCACGATCCTGCGCGCGTGCGCGAATGCGCGAAGCTCGCCATGATCGATGAAGACATCATGGCGATGCCGATGCAGTACAACACCATCGTCGGCAGCCTCGGAATGGCCCTCTCGGGCGGCCAGAAGCAGCGCGTCCTACTCGCGCGTGCCCTGTACCGCCGCCCGCAAGTGCTGTTCCTCGACGAGGCGTTCGATCAGCTTGACGTGGCGTTGGAGCGACGGATTACAAATGCACTCTCAGGTCGTTCGCTATCGCTGGTGGTGGTAAGTCACAGGGCGGACGTTAACCCTGCATATACACAGCGACTTGACATTGAGCGGGAGCCGAGAGTTGGCATTGTTGTCGCGAGCCACGCGGGCAGCTGATCGTCGCTACGCCAAGATAGCCTCTCCAAGCCCACCGCCTACCATGGCGAGTTGCAGTTCGTTAAGTTCCTCAACTTGATCGTCAGATTGAATGACGATTTCTGTGACTGCGGCTATCTCGATCTGGCTGTATTCCATTTTTCATTCTCCAGTCATTCATTAAGGAGGGGCGCGCCTTTGCTCTCTGACTAACCGAGAATCGCTTCACCTGCTCCGCCGCCCACCATCGCAAGTTGCAACTCATGGAGTTCGCGGACTTGCTCATCAAGTCCCTCGGCAACGGCCACTTCAATCACTGCTGTCTCAACTTTGTTGTATTCCACCGCACTCTCCTTTTGGTTTCGGTTTGAAATAACCAACCACTAGTGCTACACCCTTCTTGAGGGATTCTGGCTGTGCGCAAATCGAGCTAACAAACAGCTAAAACAACCTTGCTTAAGCCTCAGATTTTGCTAACAATTCATTGACATCGAAGGCCGTGAAACTCATCCGCAACAACCGAAAGTGTGAACTAGTTCACATTTTGTTTGCAGAGTTTTCTATTATTCATTTAAAAACCAAGACTTAGCGTCCATGCCAGCGACGATGGGTGAGGTTATCGAGGGTCTGTCGGAGGCAATTCGGCTTCGCGCGGAACCCAATTTGAAGGCCGCCCTAGCGCAAGTGGCGATGGAAGTTAACTCGCGTCTTCAATCGAATGCGCCCGCCTCCAGCGAGTTCATGAAGGCGGCGATTCAGGCGCTCTCGAGAATGGAAGGCCTGGATCATTACGATCTCCGCATCAATTGTTTAATGGATGCGTCGAGCTACTATTACTTGGCCGGAGAATCCTTTGCCGCGATCAGTCCTGCAAGTAGCGCAGTTGACCTGGCTTCGGCGGCAAACGACAAGCCACTCCTGCGAAAAGGCCTCACGTTTCTTGGAGTCATGCAGGCCGACACCGGGAACGTCTCGCGGGCCATCGAGTGTTACGCACAAGCGCTCGATATCGCTCAGGAACTTCGCGATACGGAGAGCGAATGTATCGTGTGGCAGAACCTGGGATTGGCGCTTCTTTACGCTGCGCAGTACCGCGATGCAATAACGACATTTGAGCACGCGGTCCGACTGGCAGGAACGAATCCCATCTGTCAAAAATACCGCGCAACGGCGCTTTCCAACATCGCTCTTTGTTGCCTTCATCTCGAAGATTTCCAGCGCGGCCTCAGAGCAATGGAAACGTGTCTTCAGGAAACGAAGGAGCCGCACACGACCTCAGAGTTGGTCGCGCGTGTTCTTCGAGAAGATAACTACACCCGATTGTTACTTGAGGTCGACGCGATAGATAAGGCGGGTGAACGCTGCGAGATTGCTCGAAAATATGCGGCCCGATCCAAGTCTGCGCGTGCCGAAATTGCGGCTTCCCTTGCGGAAGGACTGTATGAAGTTCACGCCGGTAAGGCAGACGTTGGCATCTCACGGCTAACAAGCACACTAGAACGAGCACGGCTAATGCGGTCGATGCTTCGCGATGCGCTCCTTGCTCTCGTCAAAGCCTATGAAATAGTCGGTCAACCACAGCGTGCTCTTATTTACTTGCGAGAAATGATTGAAGCGCACCGGAAGATCCAACAAGAGAATGCGCTCAAGCACGTCGGCTTGCACCTGGCCAAGCTGGGTCAAGAAGTGGTCGGTGATGCACCTGTTGCTACCCGACTGAGGAGGCATGAAGCGGCACTCGAAGGCAAGGTCGCCGAGCAGGAGCTCTTCAAGTCTCGTATTGAAATGCTTGAGCGACTCGCGGTTACTGCAGAGTTACGCGACGACTCGACGGGTGAACATTCCTATCGGGTAGGAAAGTTGGCCGCCTTGCTCGCTCAGGAATTCGGGTGCGACGAGGATACTTGCTTCATGGTCGAGCTAGCAGCTCGTCTCCATGATATCGGCAAGATAGGCGTGCCCGATGCGATTTTGCTTAAACCTGACAAGTTGAATCCCGCTGAAACGCAAATAATGCGGACGCACACCACGGTGGGTGCTGAGCTCCTCTCAAAGAGCAACATTCCGCATATGCAAATGGCTGAAGAGATCGCGCGTTATCACCATGAGTGGTGGGATGGGAACGGTTATCCTGGCAACCTGTCTGGGTCAGCTATTCCGTTGGCCGCCAGGCTCACCGCGCTGGCAGATGTTTTTGACGCCCTAACGCATAAGCGTCCTTACAAGATCGCCTGGCCCATCGATGCTGCTTTGGATGAGATTTCACAGCTGAAGGGCCGTCAATTCGACCCTCAACTGACAGACATCTTTATCGTTCTTGTAGATAGACTCAGGCGAGACCATATCGATATAGATGCATTCCTTGGTCAAGCCGCCAATCAATCACCATTCTTGCAGGCACGCAATCGCATATGGAACGCACTGCATCGGAGTCATGACACAAATAACTCCAGCAGCGGTCGACTAGATCTGCAGCGCTAGGTGAGCGTGTTCAATAGGGCCGCCTCAACTTGCGGCGCTCGAGTTAATAGAAAAGAGAGACGGGCACAGTTTCGCACGTGGTTCACTAGCAGCGCGCGCTGTTCACGTCCGAGGTAGTGTGGCTGGGAGGGTTCCGTGGCGTCTGGACACGTTGAGCAACTTGAAAGGCTGGTTGCGACTGATCCGGCAGCGTCTGGCGCAGACGCGAAACGGTTGCTGGTGCGTGTCACGAGTGAGGCCCGAGAGCGATGCCTGACCGCGTCCGCGAGTTCGACGGACTTTTTTGTTGGAGCAATGCGCGCGGTTTGCCGCATCAAAGGCTCAACCAACCATGCCCTTCGCTTGGCTTGCCTCTGGGAATGCGGCAAGTTTTTTGAAATTCACGGTATCTACGGCCCGGCGATTGAGGCCATCGATGGACTTGAAGCGCTAGCCAGACGAAGTGGCGATTCAGTCTGGATACGTAAGAGTCATACTCTGGGCGGGATCATTCATGCCGATTTCGGCAACGTGGCGGAGGCATTGATCCGACACGCCAAGTCGCTGGAAATGGCGCCAGCGGAAGGCATCGCAATCCAGATCGCTGCACTAGCAAACGCAGCCGGTGCGCTTATATATGGGGGACTCCACCGCGAGGCTATAACCTGTTGCGAAAGAGCGATCGAGATTTCCTCGAGAGATAGCACGCCGTTGGTTGATCACAATGCGGGCTTCGCTTACTGCAATATGGCAGTGGCTCATTTGTATTTGGAGCAATTTCCGCAGGGATTGCGGGCAATACGAAAGTCATTGGCGAGGACTAAGCCTCCGAAAGAAGGCGGCTTGGCCTTTTCTTGCACCACTCGCGAATGGACTTTCATTCAACTTGCCTTGGAGCTTGGGCTAATCAAGGAAGCTCAAGAACACGCCCTTACGTGCAGGATGTACAGCCGTAAATGGGGCGACAATCCGCGCCTAGCTGGGATGGCTCTGCTCGCGGAAGGTCTCTGCGAAGTACACGCCGGCAATGTTTCCAGCGGTCTCGCGATATTGGAGAAAGTCCTGACCAAGGTCAGCGGCTTGAATCGCATCACTGTTCATGAAGACGCACGCCGGGCCCTCATTAAGGCGTACGAAGTAGTCGGTCAGCCGCATAGGGCCCTCGAACACTTGACTGCGCTCGTCACCGAGATTCGCGCTCGAAAAGAGCGAATCCTGTCGGACGTCCTCGGTTGGCGCCCCGCGGTCGAATTTGACGACAGTGTTGATTCGCGACCTTTGGAACATCGTGAAGCCAAGCTCCGAGCGCGCGTGGCCGAAATCGAACTGATCAATTCGCGCTTGGAAATGCTGGAGCGACTGGCAATTACTGCTGACTTGAAGGAAGAATCGTCTGGGCAGCACGGTTACCGCGTCGGCAAGCTCGCAGCCTTGCTTGCGGCAGAGGTCGGCATGAAGCGCGAGGCGCATGCAAGCCTCGAAATCGCGGCACGACTTCATGACATCGGAAAGATTGGCGTTCCGGACCGCATCCTGCTGACGTCACAAGAACTCAAGGATGCCGAACGCCACCTGATAAGCAGCCACACGTTGATTGGCGCCGAGCTCCTCGCCAAGAGTGACATCCCCCAACTCCGAGTGGCCGAAGACATCGCGCGTTGTCACCACGAATGGTGGAACGGAACAGGATACCCATCAAAACTCAGCGGAAAGCGCATTCCGATTCATGCACGCATCGTCGCGCTCGCGGACGTGTTCGATGCGCTCACACACGGACGACCGTACGCACCTGCGTGGCCGGTTGAAAAGGCGCTGGAGGAAATCCAGGCACGCCGCGGCACGCAATTCGATCCGGAGCTCACCGATCGCTTCGTCGAGCTCATTCACAAACTGACGAAGGAACACCCGGATCTCGACGAATTCCTCAGTCGCGCGGGGCGCAACTCACCGTTCGCACAGGCGAGGAATCGCATCCGGCTCATGCTCGAGGAAGGGCGGGGTCGAGTCCGCGACCAAACAGTAGAAGCGTCGACCGCATTGCATTAATCTCAGATGCGCTCCCGCAACCTGGCAGCTTTGGAATCGCTGCTGCGTACGACAACGAATGCGGCGGAGCCTGAATTCAAGATCGCGCTAGGCGGTCTTCGCTCGGAGATCAAGGATCGACTCCGGACAGGCAGCCCTTCATCCATTCAGTTTCTAGTCTCGTCCGTCCAGGCCTTATCGCGACTGCGTGGCTTCGCCAACGCCGAAGTACGCCTCAACTGTTTGTTCGACATTAGCTTCTTCCTGGCGACACAGGGCTATTCACCCGATGCGGCACCGGCAGTCAACGAAATGGTTGCGCTTGCCGAGGGCATAGGCGACGCTCGATGGGCACGGCTTGCGTACATGGTTCGAGGAATAGCAAGCATGGACGTGGGTGATATTGCTCAGGCGATCATCTGGTATTCGAAGGCTTGGCAACTCGCCCTGGCCACTGGCGACCACGGCGGACAAGGAGCGGTGCTGACAAACCTCGCGGGAGCTTTCATCTATGGTGGCATGTATCGTGAGGCGATCCCATGCCTTCAGCAGGGCCTCCGGCTATTACGCTTGCCTCACGTGCAGCAAGCTTTGGTTAGTACTGGTTATCCCGCAACCGAATCGGAATGCGCCGCGCTGAATAACTTGGCGCAAGCCTACCTTTATGTGGAAGATTATGAGGCCGGATATGCAACGATTTCAGACTGCTTAGCGAAGTGTGAAGAACCTTTTGACGGGCGCACTGCGGTCAGTCGCATCGTGCGCGAGTTCACCTTCGTTCAGCTCGCGCTCGAGCTTGGGAAGATCCAGGAAGCAAAGGAACACGCAGCAATATCCGAACGCCATGCGCAATCGCACGGCCGCCGTGCCCACCAGCTTGCGCGTATTTGCCGTGGCTTATGTGACGTGCACGCCGGTGACCCGGACACCGGGATAAAACGGATCGAATCTGCATTGGAACTCGTTGAGCTGGAGCGTACTGTGCGAGCACCGACGTTGGTGCCGTTGATCAGGGCATGTGAAAGCGCTGAACGCCCAGACACCGCGCTCAAATATATGAAGCTGCTCGTTGACGACGTACGGCAAACGAGAGAAGCGGGTATCCGAACATTATTGGCGCAAGACCACGGGGCCGAACTGGCCGCCAAAGCCAAGAGCGCAGACGACCTAAGATTCCTCGAATCCACGGAAGCCCGGCTACGGAGCAAAGTGGCTGAAAGGAATGCCCTCGACGCCCGTATCGAGATGTTGGAACGTCTGGCCGTCACAGCCGATTTGAAGGAAGAGCAGTCGGGCGAACATGGCTACCGGGTAGGCAGGCTTTCATTCCTCATGGCAGAGGTTCTCTCCTGGAACAAGGCCGAATGCTCTGCGATCGACATTGCCGCGCGCTTGCACGATATTGGGAAGATCGGCGTTCCGGATCGCATTCTCTTCAATACGCAGCAACTACGCGATGCCGAGCGTGACATGATGAGTGTTCATACATTGATCGGTGCCGAAATCCTCGCCAGAAGCGATATCACGTACCTGCGCATGGCCGAAGAAATCGCCCGCTATCACCACGAATGGTGGGACGGCAGTGGCTATCCGACGAAGCTCGTGGGCAAGCGCATTCCGATTCACGCCCGCATTGTCGCGCTTGCCGACGTTTTCGACGCCCTCACCCACGGCCGTCCGTACGCGCCGGCGTGGCCGATCCAAAAGGCGCTCGAGGAAATCCAGTTGAGGCGGGGCACGCAGTTCGATCCAGAACTCACCGACAAATTCATCGAACTCGTGCATCGCCTGCAAAATGAGCATGACGATCTCGACGAATTCCTCGGGCGCGCGGGACGAAACTCACCCTTTGCCCAGGCGCGTAGCCGCATCCGCCTCATGCTCGAGGAAGGCCGGGAACGCATCGAAGAGAGCATCGCGGCCGCTTCGGAAACCATCCACTAGACACCTTCGTTTCGTCCTTCCGCGCTGGCATCAGGGGGAAGCCATGAGTTCGCCACAACTGACGGCATTCGAACGTCTTCTAGCTTCCAAGACGAACGCAAATGATCCGGACTTTAAGCCGGTCTTGGCGCGATTGCGCTCTGAACTAAGTGATCGACTTGAGAACAGCAGTCCTGCCGAGTGCTTCGACTTCTTCGTTTCATGCCTAAACGCACTTTCGAAGGTGAAAGGCACCAGTCACTCGGAAGTGCGGCTTCAATGCGCCGCAGACATCGGATTCTTCTTCGTGGCGCACGGTTACGAACGCCTGGGCTTGTCGGCAATTGATGACTTTGCGACTCTTGCCCAGCAAACAGGCAAGAAGCACTGGATTCGAAAGGCCGAGACCTTTACCGGCTTGGCTCATATGGATGTTGGCAATATTGCTCAAGCGATTGTGTCATTGTCGAAGGCATGGGAGATCGCGCGCGAAATCAATGACTCGACAGGCCAAATGTCGGTTCTCAACAACTTGGGTACGGCTTTGAATTATGCCGCTCAGTACCGGGAAGCAATTCCATATCTTGAGCTGGTAATTCAACTCGCGAAGGAACATTGCTCGACGCAACGGCACTTCGACAGGTTAATCACGACTGATGACTTTCTATGTCGCGGTCTGTCGAACCTGGCTCAAAGTCATTTCTATTTACAGGACTTCGATCGCGCCTATGAAGCAATTCAGGCTTCAATGTCGCTGTCGGTCGAGCCGCTTAACGCGCCGTCCACGATGAGCCGCGTGGTTCGCGAATACACCTTTGTCGAAATCGCGCTTGAAGTCGGAGAAACTCAAGCTGCCCGAAGCCACCTCCACGCTTGTGAAAGATATGCCAAGGACCGCGGACCTCGGGCGATGTTGTTAGCAGATATATCTCGGGGTTTAGTTGAAGCCTACGCTGGGGACGCGGCGCTTGGCGTACGCATTCTCGAAAACGTTGTCCGCTATCCGGAGCTCGCGGATTCGGTTCGCCAACCCGCCCTACTCGCGGTGGTCCGAGCCTGCGAGCATGCGGGTCTACCAGAGCTAGCCCTCTCATATATGAAGGAGTTGCTCGAACATATCAGGCGGCGTCGTGAAAAGAGTTTCGAGGCCGTGGTACTTCCGGACGTCATTCGCCCCGATCGCGCAAGCGATGTTCCCGACTTGCATGGCTTAAGGCTGACCGAAGAGCGACTACGTGCCAAGGTCGCGGAGCGAAGCGCAGCCGGCGCTCGAATAGAGATGCTCGAAAGGCTCGCCGTCACGGCGGACCTCAAGGAAGAAGCATCCGGCGCGCATGGTTATCGTGTGGGCAAGCTAGCGTCATTGCTAGCAACACAGCTTGGCTGGGACTTGGACGTTCGTAACGCTCTCGAACTAGCGGCGCGTTTGCACGACATCGGCAAGATTGGCGTACCCGATCGAATTCTCTTGAAAACGCAAAATTTGCGGGATGCAGAACGCGACATGATGAGTATTCACGCTGTGATTGGCGCTGAGCTTCTCGCCAAGAGCGCAATCCCACAGCTCCGCATGGCGGAAGATATCGCTCGCTATCACCACGAATGGTGGAACGGCAGCGGCTATCCGGCGAAGCTCGCAGGGAAACGGATTCCGCTTCACGCACGCATCGTCGCACTCGCGGACGTGTTCGACGCGCTCACGCATGGTCGCCCGTACGCGCCGGCCTGGCCGATCGAAAAGGCGGTCGAGGAGATCCAAGCGCGGCGAGGCACGCAGTTCGATCCGGAGCTCACCGATCGTTTCGTCGAACTGGTGCAAAGACTGCAGAAAGAGCATCCGGATCTCGATGAACTCCTCGGTCGCGCGGGGCGCAACTCACCGTTCGCGCAGGCGAGGAATCGCATTCGGCTGATGCTCGAGGAAGGCCGCGAGCGGATTGAAAAACAGACCGCGCCGGCGTCAGAGACCGTCCACTAAGAGCGGATTTTCGTTTGACCGGGAAGTCGGGAACTTGATAAAATTACGGGTTCCCGATCCCCGATAGCTCAGTCGGTAGAGCGACGGACTGTTAATCCGCAGGTCGCTGGTTCGAGCCCAGCTCGGGGAGCCAGATTTCATGAAGAAGGTTCGCGCCGAGCGAACCTTTTTTCGTTGTGAAGACCGTCACGCGTTAATGCGAACAGCAGGGTCGTGTGGCCATGATTCAGCCACTACCGATCGCTTACATCTGGCTTACTATCCGGCGTTATGAAGGTCCTCGCGCCCCTCGTGGCGTTAGCGGTGCTCGCCGGACTGATCGAGCTGTCGAACAGCTGGCGACTGCGCAGCTGGCTCGGACGCGTCTTCTGGATGGTCATGCTCGTCGCGGGGGCGGCATGGGCGGTGAGCCTCTTCCTCGACTATTGGTGAGCCAACAAGAAAGGGCCAGGCGATCGCCCGGCCCCGGCATGACTTCGGACCACGGGCACAGCCCTACTGCTCGAATTCCTTCTCGATGTCGTAGCGCGTCCAAAGCTCCGCGAGCAGCTCCGCGATGACGACGTGGCAGTTGTTCGGGCAATCGCTTGGCGTACCGATGTGCCAGTTCGCCGACACGTCATCGGGGCGATCGCGCCAGTACGGAAGCGGGATGCGACACTTCGAGCACTCGCGCGGCCGCCGTTTCTTCCACTCGCGGTCGAGGATCGCGTAAAGCTTGGCCGGCGAAATGGTCGTGCGTGTCGTGACCCTGGCCATTCTGGGGGCCGATCGCGCGGCGTCGATCCTGTGTGCGCCTGCTTCCGCGACGATCAATAATTTGAGTCGCGCCGGAGAGCACGGTTCGGCAAATGCGCTGTTCGGGCTATATGATGGCGGGCGTGACGCGCCTTGCTCTTCTCCTCGCGGTCCTGGTGTCTGTCGTCGCGGCTTTACACGCTGTCGCGCAACCCACGACATCGGTCTACCTCGAAGATCTCACGTGGACCGAGGTGCGCGAGGCAACCGGTGCCGGAAAGACTACGGTGATCGTGCCGATAGGCGGCACGGAGCAGAGCGGCCCGCACATGGCGCTCGGCAAGCACAACGTGCGTGTCAAGGCGCTCGCGGGGAAGATCGCCGCGGCGCTCGGGAATGCGCTCGTCGCGCCGGTGCTGGCGTACGTGCCCGAGGGGAAGTCGTCGCCGCCGACTCAGCACATGCGCTTTCCGGGCACGATCACGATTCCGGACGACACCTTCGATCAGACGCTGCAATCGGTCGCGCGCGGCTTTCGCCTGCACGGCTTCAAGGACGTGGTCTTCATCGGCGATCACGGCGGCTACCAGAAGGCGATGGGCCGCGCGGCGGACGCGTTGAATCGCGAATGGGCCTCGACCTCCGTGCGCGCCCACGCGATCGGGGAGTACTATCGCGCGGCCACGAAGGATTTCCCGAAGCTCCTGCGCGAGAAGGGCTTCAAGGAAAGCGAGATCGGCACGCACGCCGGCGTCGCGGACACGTCTCTCATGCTCGCGATCGATCCTTCGCTCGTGCGCGTCGATCGACTGCATTCCGCCGGCAACAGCAAGGTCGACGGCGTCGCCGGAGATCCGCGCCGATCGAGCGCGGAGCTTGGCAAGCTCGGCGTCGACCTCATCGTGAAGCGCACGGTCGAGGCAATCCAGAGGGCAACCACACGACGATGATGAAAATCCATTTCGCACTGGCGACGATCCTCCTGCTCTTCGCGCAATCCGCCGCGGCCCAATCTGCGGCATCGACCGGCGCCCTCGTCATCGTCCCGGGCTTCGGCACGGTGATCCGCGCGAACGACGAGGCGCACGCCACCTTCGGGATCGAGGAACAGGACAAGGACAAGGCGGTCGCCGCCTCGCGCGTCAACCAGAAGATCCGCCAGGGGATCGAGATCCTGAAGCGCGAGGACCCGCAGGCGAAGCTGAAGACGCGCGGCTACTACACGTACGCTGTCTACTCCGACAGCGATTCGTCGCGGCCGCCCAAGTCACGCCAGGTCATCGGGTGGCGCGTCGGCCAGTACGTCGAGGCGACCACGCAAAACATCACCGCCCTGCCCCGCGTCGTCGCCGCCGCGCAACAGGTCCTCGCACTCAACGGATTGCGATTCACGCTATCGGAAAAGACCGCCCGCAACGCCGACGACGAGCTCATCGCCTCGGCCTACCGCAACCTCATCGACCGCATCGGCTCGATCGCGCGCGCGATGGGACGCAACGTCGCGGACGCCGTGATGGATACCGTCGACTACGAAGGCTCGGGCGCATACGCGCCGCAAGCGCAGCCGCTGATGCGCGCGTCGCCTGCCCCGGCCGGGATGGCGGCCTCCGCGGCGCAGTCGGTCGAGGAGCCCGACTTCGAGCCCGGAGAGACGACGCTCTCGATGCGCGTGGTCGGCCGCGTGAGGTTCAGGTAATCGCTTAGAATCGCGTTTTCGCCGGAGCTTTTCGAAGTGCCTTCCCGCGTTTCTTCATGTGGCGTGGTCGCCGCCCTGGGTTTCGTCGTGCTCGCCGCGCGGGCGGACATGCCGCCGGTCGTCGATCCGCAGAACCTCTACAGCGAGCAGGCGGCGGGCAAGCTCAGCGACTCCGTCAAAGGCGCGCTCGAGCGTGTCTACGTTCCGCACGTGCAGTCGAACGACGTCTACGTGATCGATCCGGCGACATTCAAGGTGGTCGATCGCTTCAAGGTCGGGCTCAATCCCCAGCACGTCGTGCCCTCGTGGGACCTGAAGACGCTCTGGGTCACGAACAACGCCGAGGGCCGCACCGACGGAAGCCTCACTCCGATCGATCCGATGACGGGCAAGCCCGGCAAGGCGGTGAACGTCGACGATCCCTACAACATGTACTTCTCGCCCGACGGCAAATCGGCGATCGTGGTGGCGGAGGCACTGAAGCGGCTCGACTTCCGCGATCCGCACACGATGAAGCTGCAGTACTCGATCCGCACGCCCGGGTGCGCCGGCGTCAATCACGCCGACTTCGCGATCGACGGCGGCTTCGCGATCTTCACGTGCGAGTTCAACGGCGGCCTCGCCAAGATCGATCTCGTCAATCGCAAGGTCGCCGGTTATCTCAGGCTCTCGAGGGGCGGCATGCCGCAGGACATCCGCATCTCGCCCGACGGCAAGGTCTTCTACGTCGCCGACATGCATGCCGACGGCGTCTTCCTGATCGACGGCGACAACTTCAAGGAGATCGGCTTCATCCCGACCGGCCTCGGCGCCCATGGCCTCTATCCGTCGCGAGACGCCAAGAAGCTCTATGTCGCCAATCGCGGCTCGCACAAGATCCACGGCGTGAAGGGCGGCCCGGGCAGCGTCTCGGTCGTCGATTTCGCGACGCGCAAGGTCGAGGCGACCTGGCCCGTGCCCGGCGGCGGCAGCCCCGACATGGGCAACGTGAGCGCCGACGGAAAGCTGCTCTGGCTATCCGGGCGCTACGACAACGTCGTGTACGCGTTCGATACCGCGACGGGCGAAGCGAAGGTCATTCCGGTCGGACGCGAGCCGCACGGCCTTGCTATCTGGCCGCAGCCCGGGCGCTACTCGCTCGGGCACACCGGCAACATGCGCTGACCTCAGGTCTTCAGCTTCGACAGCCGCTTCAGTTCCGCTTCGACGTCCACCCGCATCGGCCCATGACGTGTCACCGCGTCGGTGATCTCGGTGCGCGTGAGCTTCGGGAACTCGCGCATCAGCTCCTCGACATCGGATTCGCGAAGGGAAACGCGCAGATCGCGTTTCGGATCGTGGGTCATCGCGCCCGAAGGTGCGTGCTCATTGTTCGTCTCCTGCCCCGTGATGCTGAGCCGATTGTGGCGACGGCCGCATGTGCGGCATATCGGAGCCCTTCCGCGAAAGCTGTCGGCGCACTCCCACGCCGACCGTCGGAAGCGAGCTACATTCGCGTCCGGACGGATCATCTCCTGCGCCGGGGTGGGGAAACCAGGAAGACCGCCGGCGCTCGTCCGAGGCCGGCTTCAACTACCACTTCACGAAGCCTGTCGATCCCGAGGACCTGGTTCGCGTAGTGGGAGCTGCACTACCCTCGACATCACACTAGCCATCGGATCGGGCAGCACGCGGTCGTGCGCCGCGCAGATCTGGCGCAGCGTCGCCTGCGCCTCTTCACCGAAGCCCTCGCGCGGATAGGCGCAGAAAAGCGGCACCGATTGGCACTTCACCAGCTCGTGCCAAAGGTGCTCGAGGCGGTGGACCGCGCCTGCCCTGCCACGCGCCCACAATAGCGACACCATCTCGCTGAAGATCCGCACTTCGCGCCGTTGCTCCTGGCCGCGCGCGCGGCGCAGAAGCTGCATGATCGCGTCGTCGAAGCGCTGCGCGTCGGGCCACTCGTCCACGAGGATCTTGTCGAGCGTCTCCCGCGCGAGGATCGCGATGTAGCGATCCTCCCAGCGCGCGCGATCGATATCGATCCAGTTGCCCATGCGCAGCCGCTGCTCCAACGCGTGCAGATGCGCGGCGGTCGCGACGACGATGACGCTCTCGCCACGGCGCAAGCCGCTCGCAACGAACGACTCGAGCGCATTGAGGAATGTGGAGTCGGTCGGATACAGCTGGCACACGTGGTCGGCGCGCGTGAGGCCGCTCCAGAAGAGTCCAGTCTTGATCGGGCTGATCGATGTCATGTGTGCGCCAATGCTTCGATCAGCCTAATCTACGGGCGGTCGCTCGCGAAATCAGTCGGCATCGTCCTACGCGATGTCGGACTCGCGGAGCCGGTGCTACGATTCGCAAATGCGCGCCCTCGGAATGCTTCTCGCCGCGACGATTTTCCCCGCCTTCGCCGCGGGCGATCCCGCCGAAGGGAAAAAGCTCGTCGAGGAGCATCACTGCGAGACCTGCCACCACAACAAGACGTACGGCGACGCTAAAGCGGTGTACCTGCGGAAAGATCGCCACGTCACGTCGCTCGAGAAGCTCAGGACGCAGGTTTCCTTCTGCAACACCGAGCTCAACCTGAAGCTCTTTCCGGACGACGAGGAGCACATCGTCGCGTACCTGAACGAGACGTACTACAAGTTCAAGTAGGCCGTGTCGGCGAAGTCCTACGACAGGAAGGCCGCCTGTCCTACGCACAAATCGGCAACTTTCTGCTCCAATCAAGCGGCGGAAATCTGCTTGGGGAATCAGTGGCCAACTGGGCGAAAGATTTCGGGGCCGCCGTCGCCGTCGGGGACGTCCTCGGAATCGTCAACGATTATCTGCGCGCTCTGCCTTCGGAGCTCGCATCGTGGCTTCCGCGAGCCAGCCGGCCCCAGGAGCCGCTCGTCGCCCCTGCGGAGATTCGCGGGTGGCACGAGATCATCGTGCGCGAATGCGCGAAGCCCGGCGCGATCTACAACAGCCGCCTCCAGGAGCACGCGGTGGTCTTCCTCTGCGCCGTGCGGCGACTCGATGAGCTCGCCGCCTCGCCGCCGCGCGGTCGCACCGCGAAAGCCGGCACGACGAGCACGACCGATCCGGCCTAGGTGATTCCCGGATTGCGCTCCACGCCGACGAGCTTCGGCACGTTGAGCGTGGGTGCGGCGATCGTCTTGCGATCGCGCAAGTACTTCTCGAGCACATCCCAGATCGGCTCGCCGCGCACGCCTTCCGCGACCGGCGCCCACCCGGCGACCTTGTAGGTCTTGCCCGCTTCGATCGGCTTGCCGCCCAGCCGCAGGTCGCTGGTGCGCTTGCCGATCGCCTCGCCCGGCGTGCACGTGTACGTGAGCCCGCCGACCCGCACCATGTCGCCTCCCTGCTGGTAATACGGATCGCGATTGAACAGGTTGTCGCAGACGTCCTCGAGGATCGTCTTGATCATTTCACCCGACAAGTCATTCAGCGTCGTCATCGGGTACGTGATCGCGCACCAGTCCATCATGTGCTCGCGCGTGATCGTGTCGCCGGGAAGCAGCGTCGTGCCCCAGCGAAATCCCGGCGAGAACGCGATCTGCGCGCCCTTCACGGCAGCGAGCGCATCGAGGATCACCTGGTCGAGCGTGCCGTTGAAGTTGCCGCGCCGATAGAGGAGCGCATCCGTCGCCGCGAGCGGCTCGGAGAGCTTCGCCGCGAACGGCGCGCGCACCTTCTCGATGTGCGTCCGCATCGCCACGTCGGCGGGCAGCAGGTTGGAGAAGACCGGAAGGAGCCGGTAGCGCGCGTCCTGGACCTTGCCGCCGCGCACATCGAGGTCGAGGACGCCGACGAATTTGCCGCTGCAGCCGGCGTTGGTGACGAGCGTCGTGCCGCGCGCGTTCTTCACCGGGACGGGCCGCGGCACCCCATCGTGTGTGTGGCCGCCGAGGATCACGTCGATGCCCGTGACGCGGCTCGCGAGCTTGAGGTCGACGTCCATGCCGTTGTGCGACAGCAGCACGACCGCGGCGGCGCCCTTCGCGCGCACCTCGTCGACTTGCTTCTGCAGCTCCGCCTCCTTGATCCCGAACGTCCAGCTCGGCACGAAGTAGCGCGGGTTCGCGATCGGCGTGTACGGAAATGCCTGGCCGACGATGCCGATCGGGACGCCGTTCACCTCGCGCAGCGTCCAGGCCTTGAAGACCGGATCGCCGAAGTCGGCGGTGGTCACGTTCTGCGCGAGGAACTCGATGCGCCCGGCGAAATCGCGCTCGACGACCTGCTTCACGCGCTCTTCGCCGTAGGTGAATTCCCAGTGGCCGGTCGTGATGTCCACGCCGAGGAGCTTTTGCGCGTCGACCATGTCCTGCCCGCGGGTCCACAGAGCGGTGGCCGACCCCTGCCATGAATCGCCGCCGTCGAGGAGCAGCGCTCCGGGACGCGAGGCGCGCAGGCACTTCACCAGCGTCGCGATGTGCGCGAAACCGCCGAGGCGTCCGTAGGTGCGGGCCGCCGCGGCGAAATCGAGATGCGTGAAGGCATGCGCTTCGCGCGAGCCGTCGGCGAAGCCGTAGGCGCCGAGGAAATGTTCGCCGACGAGATGCGGCGGCTTGCCCGCGGCCTCGCCCGCTCCGAGATTCACGTTGGGCTCGCGGAAATGGACGGGTGCGAGCTGAGCGTGCGTGTCGGTGATGTGCAGCAGGCTCGCGTTGCCGAAGCGCGGCACATCGTAGAAGCCGTCGTCGCGGCCCTCCATCGCGGCGCGCGTGGCGAGCGGCAGTCCCGCGGCGCCCGCGGCGGCCAGCGCGTGCAGGAATTCGCGGCGGCGCAACGCTAGAACTCCAGGCTGTCGGCGATCGCGGCGATGCCCGCTTTCGCGCAGATCTGGTCGGCGGCTCCGCCGGGGGCACCAGAGACGCCGATCGCGCCGAGGAGCGATCCTCCCGCCTCGATCATCACGCCGCCGCCGACTGCGACCATGCGGGGAAAGTGCCGAATGCCGGACATGGTCTCGCCGGGTCGCGACGCTTTCTCGATGTCGCTCGTGTTGGTCCGAAAGGAGACCGCCGACCACGCCTTGTTGGTCGCGATCTCGACCGTGTGCGGCCCTGCGTACCTGTCTCGAAGGAGGACCTGCGTGAGGCCGGCGCGATCGACAACCGCGACCGAAACTTGGTAGCCGTCGCCGCGGCATTTCGCGAGCGCGGCTTGCGCGGCTTTGAGCGCGGTTTCGGGCGTGAGATGGCGCGAAGTGAAGGTCGCGTCTTCGCCGAGGGCCAGCATCGGCATCGACGCCGCGAGAATGGCCCAGGCGCGCACGGCACTACTTGTTGACGGGTGACTCGGGGTCCATGAGCAGCGCCACGACGTCCTTGATCTGCTGCTCGGTGAGGATGCCGTGATGGCCGAAGCGCGGCATGTTGGAGCACGCCGAGAAAGCCTCCGGGTTGTAGACCTTCGCATACGCGTAGCGCTGCATCTCCGGCGTGAAGCCGCGCAGCTTGCCGAAGTTGTAGAGGCTCGGCCCGATGGTGCCGAACGCGAGCTCCGCTTTCGAGAGCTGGTGGCACGCATAGCAATTGCCGCCGGCGACGACTTTCGGATCGTCGCTGTATTGCTTGCCGAAGCCCGACTGCGCGAACTTCTCGCCGTTCTTCCAGTCGCCGGAAAGGCCGCCCAGGGGAATCTTGTACGTCGCTTGCTGCCACTTTTCCATCCGCTCGGCCACCGCCTTGTCGAGCGGCTTCGCCGGATCGTGGCCGCTGCAGAGCTTCTGCACATCGTCCTGGTCGAGACGATCGAGCGTCGCCTGGCCGTTGGGCTTGAAGGACGACTTGAGCACGGCGGTCGCTCTTGCGTCCAGGTCGTCGCGCGATGCGAAGCCGGCGCATCCGGCGATTCCGGCAATGGCGACGGCGAGCAGGATCTTCTTCATCGCTTGATCGACGGCGCGTCGAAGACACCGCCGTTGGCGTTGTAGGCGAGGAACGTCGTGAGGGCGATCGATGCCGGCGAGACGAACTCGAGCTCGGGAAAGCGCTGTTGGCGGAAGCAGTCGTTGAGGCGCCACTGGAACGACCGCACTTCGCCCTGCGAGACGCGGTATGCGGGCCACGAGCCGTACGCCCTTTGGGCATCCGAGACCTTCGTCAGGTTCGGCAGGTCCTGCAGGCGGATGCGCTGGTTGTCCGCGCCATGGCAGGTGACGCAGCCGAAATCGTGCGGACCGGCGCGGTAGAAGAAGATGCGCTTGCCGAGCTCGTACGCTTCCTTCTCTTTCGGATGATTCAGCGACACGTTCATCTTCATGCCGCGCGATTCCGACGTGACGTAGGCGACGAGCGCGTCCATCGGGACTTTCTTGCCCGGGCCGCCGAAGGGATCCTTGCGCGCCACTTCGGGCGCGAAGCCCTGCAGGGCCACCATGCATGTCACGAGGCGCGATTCGAGGTCCTCGACCTTGTCGCTGTCGGCGAAGTACTTCGGCAGGACCGTGTACGCGCCCTTCACCACGCCGGGTCCGAGGCCGAGATCGCAGCGCTCGAGGGACGCCTGCTTCGGGCCGCGCTTCTCCTTCCACAGCGCTTCGCCGCGCGCTTCCCAGAGCTCGGCGGGATTCGCATCGCCGAGCGCCGCGCGGTAACGCTCGATCTCCTCGACCGCCGATCGCGGCTGCTGCGCGTTCGCCGCACATGCGGCCAGCGCCGCGAGCGCGCCCACGAGAGTCTTCATGCGATCGTCGCTTCGTCGGTGCGCTTGTCGCCGTGGTTGTCGGTCCACGTGATCACGACCTTGTCGCCGGGCCTGCCGCCGGAGAACCGGAACGACAGGAACGGATTCTTCGAGACCGCCGGGCCCCATTCCGCGGAGAGCACGGTGCGGCCGTTGTACGTCGCGGTGACGTTCTGGATGAACCACGCGGGAATGGTCGCGCCCTTCGCATCCTTGCGCTGGCCGGTTTCCATCTCGTGGCTCATGAGGACTTTCACCTCGACCTTGTCGCCCGCCATCGTGGCGCGGATCTTCATCGGATCGGACATGATTAGCCTCCGCAGCCGCCCAAGGTGACCTTCACTTCCTTGGATGCGTAGTAGTACTTGCCGTCGGCCTTCACCAGCGCGTACACGTTGGATGTCTGGCCCATCTTGATGCGCGTGTTGACCCAGGGCTCGGTGCCGTCCGGAATCTGGAAGTTCGCGGCGAGGATGTTGGGGTTCTTCTCGACGAGAAGCGCGATCGATTCGGTCTTCGGCAACCGGCTCGCGACCGTGAACGGCACGACAGCGCCGTTTTCCGCGATGTCGGGCGAGGTGATCGCGATGTCCGCGCTTTGCGCCGGCGGCGCGCCGCCGAGCGCCTTCACGGCGTCGTTGAGCGATCTCGTCTCGAATGCAGCCTTGTTCCAGGCCTCCGCCCGCGCGCCGCCCGGCTTGAGGAGTCCCGCGGCGAACGCGAGCCCCAGGACCGCCGCGCCGCCCGTGCCCTTCAGCACTTGCCTCCGACCGCTGTTCATGGTTGGTGCCTCGATACGATGGAATCGACCGCGAGCTTCAAATTATAGCGTCACTGGGCGAGCACCCAGCGCACGAGCAGGAGCAGGTCCGCCTCGGCGAGATCGGGGTACGGCGGCATTGCGAGAGGTCCCCACACGCCCGAGCCACCCTTCCTCACCTTCGCCGCGAGCCTGTGTTCGGCGCCGGCTTCGGCCTTGTACTTCGCCGCGACATCGTGGAATGCCGGCCCGACGATCCGCTTGTCGATGCCGTGGCAGCTCAAGCAGGCGTTGCGGCGAGCGAGCGCGGCCGTATCGGGAGCCTGTGCTGCGGTGGCGTCGCCGCGCACCGGCCCGACGAGGCGGTTCTGCTGCGAGAGATCCCCGTGACTCGTCTTCGCCCAATCCGGGAACACCGAAGCCATCGTCACCTGCGTCGCGCAATCGTGCATGCACGCCGTGTTCTTCACGTCGGGCGTGCCGCGGACATCCCACAGGCCATGGCGCCGCGTCATGCCGTTGCGGTTCGGAAGCATCCCCTGCACGGATGCGATGTTGCGATCGGAGAGGACGAAATCGGCGGAAAGAATGTCGCCCAGATGCAGCACGTACGCCACCGCCGCATAGACCTCGTCGACCGAGAGGCTCTTCGGCGCATCCCACGGCATTGCGCGGTTCACGTAGTCCCAGAGGGTCGAGATCGACGAAAGCTTCATGAGCGAGGTGCGCGAGACGTCCGGCTGCGTGAGCGATTTCACGCGGCCCGTCCGGATGTCGGCGGCGGTCGTGCCGCCGACGATCGGCGGGAAGACCTCGTTCGATTCTCCGAACGTCCCGTGACACGACGCGCACTTCGCGTCCCATATCTTCTGCCCTCGCGCGACGCTGCCGGAGCCGGGGGGAAGCCCCTGGAAGTCGGGGCGCACGTCGATGTCCCATGCGCGAATCTCGGCGGGCGTCGCCGCGCGGCCGACGCCCGGAAAGCCCTCGCCCGCGTTCGCCGCGAGCGCGAGCGCGAGCAGGAGCGATGCTTCAATAGACCTGGACATTGCTCACTTCGCCGCTCTCGTCCACCTTCCACGACTGGATCGCATTGTTGTGGTAGATGGAGCGCGAGCCGCGCACTTGGCGCAGCTGATCGATCCTGGGCTGCACGTAGCCGGTCTCGTCGATCGCACGCGATTGCAGGATCGCGGGCCGCCCGTCCCAGGTCCAGCCGATGTTGAAGCGCACGAGGCACTTGGGCAGCACTGGCGTTTCGAGCCTGGCGTTTTTCCAGTTGCGGCCCCCGTCGAAGGAGACATCGACGCGCTTCACGCGTCCCCTGCCCGACCATGCGAGGCCCGTCACGTTGTAGTAGCCCTTGTCGAGCAGGAACTGGCCGCCCGAGGGCGACGTGATCACCGATTTGCATTCCTGGATCGAAGTGTACTGGCGCGATGTCCCATCGGGCATGAGGTCGACGTAGTGCAGGACCTCGTCCTTGGCGCCGAACGGCTCGTCGCCGACCTTGATGCGGCGCAGCCATTTCACCCACGACACGCCCTGCAGTCCCGGCGCGACGAGGCGCAGCGGGTATCCGTTCTCCGGCCGCAGCATCTCGCCGTTCATCGCCCACGCGACCATGACGTCGTCGAGCGCGCGCTCGATCGAGATCGTGCGCGTGAGCCCGGAGCCGTCCGCGCCTTCGGCCAGGACGAACCTGCCGCGCGCGCGATCGAAGCCGCAGTGCTCGAGGAGCGTCGAGAGCAGGACGCCGGTGTACTCGCAGCAGGCGAGCATCCCGTGCGTGTACTGGACGGTGGGAACCGCGACGTTGCCCCACTCCATGCCGGTGTTGGCGCCGCACTCGATGAAATGCATGCGGGAGACCGCGGGCAGCCGCATGAGGTCGTCCATCGTGTAGACCTTCGCCTCGCGCACGAGGCCCATCACCATCAGGCGATGGCGCGCCGGATCGATGTCCCACCAGCCCTGGTGATGGCGCTCGAAGTGCAGCCCGTTGGGCGTGATGATCCCGAAGAGGCCCTGCAGGGGCGTGAACGCGACCGACGCCGCGG
>CAYQVE010000020.1:0-22243 GCA_964420785.1 uncultured Enterobacteriaceae bacterium
CTTCAACGATTCCCAGCGCCAGGCGACCAAGGACGCCGGCCGCATCGCCGGCCTCGAAGTAAAGCGCATCATCAACGAACCCACGGCGGCCGCACTCGCGTTCGGACTGGACAAGAAGGAAGGCGACCGCAAGATCGCGGTCTATGACCTCGGTGGTGGTACGTTCGACATCTCGATCATCGAAATCGCGGAAGTCGAAGGTGAGCACCAGTTCGAGGTGCTCTCGACCAACGGCGACACTTTCCTCGGCGGGGAGGACTTCGACCAGCGGCTGATCGACTACCTCTGCGACGAATTCAGGAAGGACCAGGGTATCGACCTGAGAAAGGACGTGCTCGCGCTCCAGCGCCTGAAGGAAGCTGCGGAAAAGGCGAAGATCGAGCTGTCCTCGAGCGCACAGACCGAGATCAACCTGCCCTACATCACGGCCGACAAGAGCGGGCCCAAGCACCTCGCCATTAAGGTTACGCGAGCCAAGTTCGAGAGCCTGGTCGAGGATCTGATCGAAAAGACGGTCGAGCCCTGCCGCATCGCGTTGAAGGACGCGGGGCTCAAAGTCTCGGACATCGAGGATGTGATCCTGGTCGGTGGAATGACCCGCATGCCCAAGGTCCAGGAAACGGTGAAGGACTTTTTCGGCAAGGAACCGCGTAAGGACGTCAATCCGGACGAGGCCGTTGCGGTCGGAGCCGGGATCCAGGGCGGTGTGTTGAAGGGCGACGTCAAGGACGTCCTCCTTCTCGATGTCACGCCCTTGTCGCTCGGGATCGAGACCCTAGGGGGCGTCCTCACCAAACTCATTCAGAAAAACACGACCATCCCGACCAAGGCGCAGCAGGTCTTCTCCACTGCCGATGACAATCAGTCGGCGGTGACGATCCATGTGCTGCAGGGCGAGCGCGACGTGGCCTCGGGCAACAAGAGCCTCGGCCAGTTCAATCTGGAAGGCATACCACCGGCGCCGCGCGGCATGCCGCAGATCGAGGTCACCTTCGACATCGACGCCAACGGTATCTTGCACGTATCGGCGAAGGACAAGGCCACGGGCAAGGAAAACAAGATCACCATCAAGGCGAACTCGGGGCTCAATGAATCCGAGATTCAGCGCATGGTAAAGGACGCGGAAGCGCACGCCGCCGAAGACAAGAAGCAGGTCGAGATCGTGACCTCGCGCAATCAGCTGGATTCGCTGCTGCACTCGGTTCAGAAGTCGTTGAAGGAATACGGCGACAAGCTCTCCGCGGATGAAAAGGCGAAGATCGAGGCTGCGGTCAAGGATGCCGAAGAGGCGATGAAGTCCGACGACAAGGAGAAAATCGACGCCAAGGCGCAGGCGCTTGCGCAGGCGGCGCAGAAACTTGGCGAAAAGATGTACGCCGAAGCGCAGCAGACGCAGAGCGCGCAGGGCGCCGGCGACGCAAAAACTTCGAAGCCTGCAGATGAGGCCAACGTCGTCGACGCCGAGTTTACCGAGGTGAAAGACAAGAAGGGTTAAGGGCGGCGCGGGAATGCGCGCCGCGTTAACTGGCCGAGTTCGAGCCGGCGGGCACCCGCGGCTCAGCTCGGCCTTGTTGCATCTGTCGGTAGAAGGAACACATGGCAAAGCGTGACTACTACGAGGTGCTGGGCGTCAATCGCGACGCCGACGAGGAGGTCATCAAAAGGGCGTATCGGCGCCTCGCCATGAAGCATCATCCGGATCGCAATCCGGACAACCCCAAGGCCGAAGAGCTGTTCAAGGAGGCAAAGGAGGCCTACGAGGTCCTGACCGACGCCAACAAGCGTGCCGCCTATGACCGCTACGGGCACGCGGGTGTCGATCCGCGCGCTGGCATGGCCGGCAGCGGAGCTGCGGGTTTCTCGGGTTTCGCCGACGCGTTCGGCGATATCTTCGGCGATATCTTCAACCAGGCGCGCGGCGGTCGCTCCTCGGTGTACCGCGGAGCCGACCTGCGCTACAACCTCGAGGTCGCGCTGGAGCAGGCGGCGCGCGGCACCGAAACCCGCATCCGCATTCCGACCTACGAGGACTGCGAGACCTGCAAGGGTTCCGGGGCGAAACCCGGGACCAAGCCGCGAACTTGCCCGACCTGTGAAGGCCAGGGTCAAGTGCGCATGCAGCAGGGGTTTTTCTCCATCCAGCAGGCGTGCCCGAAATGCCATGGAAGCGGAAAGGTCATCACCGAGCCCTGCCCGAGCTGCCACGGCGCCGCGCGAGTGAAAAAACAAAAAACGCTCTCGGTCAAGATTCCCGCCGGCGTTGACGATGGCGACCGCATCCGCCTTTCAGGCGAAGGCGAGCCCGGGGTAAATGGCGGACCGGCAGGCGATCTTTACGTGCAGATCCAGGTCAAGTCCCATCCGGTTTTTCAGCGCGACCACGACGACCTGCACTGCGAGATGCCGGTCAGTTTCGCGACGGCGGCGCTCGGTGGAGAGATCGAAATTCCCACGTTGGACGGCTCGGCGAAGATCAGAATCCCCTCCGAGACTCAATCGGGGAAGATATTTCGGTTGCGCGGAAAGGGTATTCGCGGCGTGCGCAGTCGGGAACACGGCGATCTGCTTTGCCACGTCGTCGTCGAGACGCCGGTAAACCTGACCGAGCGACAAAGGGAATTGCTGCGCGAGTTCGAGGTGATCAGCCAGAGGGACAGCGAAAGACACAACCCCCGAGCCAAGTCTTGGATGGACAAGGTCAAAGAATTCTTCGCTCAATAGCGAAGGCGAATGGCGTCAGTCCCCCTTTTTGCGGTGTAGAATCGCCGCTACGGGGGCATCCTCACAAGGAGGCGGGATGAGCCGTGTGACATTCATCGCGTTTCTAGCCGCGTTTTCCGGACCCGCGTTCGGTCAGGCGCCAGGCGTAAGTTCCAAGACCATCCTGCTCGGCCAGTCGGCCGCTTTCTCGGGCCCGGCCGCGCAGTTGGGTATTCAGATGAACCTTGGAACCAAGGCGTACCTGGAATACGTGAATGCGCGGGGCGGGGTTTTCGGCAGAACGATCGAGCTAAAGACACGAGACGACCGGTACGAGGCGACCCTGTGCGTCGAAACCACGAAGAAACTGATCGAGGAAGACAAGGTATTCGCCCTCATATCCTATGTGGGCACGCCGACCACGGGCGCGGCGATGCCCATCCTCACCGCAGCCAAAGTGCCGCTGGTTGGACCCTTCACCGGCGCTGAATTGCTGCGCACTCCGGTCAACCGCTACGTGTTCAACGTGCGCGCGAGCTACTACGACGAGACCGAAAAGATCATCGAGCAACTCGTGTCGACCGGCAACAGGAGGATCGCGGTGTTTTACCAGGACGACAGCTACGGGCAAGCCGGCCTGAAAGGGGTCGAAATCGCGATGGGAAAGCGCAATCTCAAGATCGCCGCTCTCGGCAAGGTCGAACGCAACACGATCAAGGTGGAGGATGCGGTCAAATCCATCAATTCCGTCCAACCCGACGGCGTCGTGATGATTTCTGCCTACACCTCGATCACGGAGTTCGTCCGTCAAATGAAGCGTCTCGGGAGCTCGACTCAATTTCACAACGTTTCGTTCGTAGGCAGCAAAGCGCTCGCCGACTCGCTCAAGGACGATGGCTACGGGGTCGCAATCTCGCAGGTCGTTCCCTTCCCCTGGAGCCCCAGCGTACCGATCGTGAAGGAATACCAGGAAATAATGGCCAAGTCAGGCAACACGGACTTCAATTTCTCAAGCCTGGAAGGGTTCATCGTCGCCAAGGTGATGGTCGAGGGCCTCAAACGCGCCGGCAAGAACCTGACGCGCGAAAAACTCGTCGCGGCGCTCGAAAGCATGGACCACGTGGATTTAGGCGAATTTGTCGTCAATTTCTCGCCGACTAGCCACAGCGGCTCGAAATTCGTCGACCTGACGATGATCGGCCGCGGTGGCAAATTTCTCAAATAAACAGAAGTGCCGATATTCGCGGCCGATTTTCCGTGAGCGAGGAGAAGGAGCAATGAAGATGATGCGCGCATTGACTGCGGTAGCAGCGCTGGCCGGCTTGTTCGCGGGCGGCGTAGCTCACGCACAGGGCGTAACCAAGACGAGGATCCTGATCGGCCAGTCATCTCCGTTTACCGGCAGCAACAAGGAGCTCGGCGAGGACATCCGCGAAGGAATACAAGCTTACTTCAAGCAGGTCAACGCGGCGGGCGGAGTCAACGGGCGCACCCTCGAGCTCGTCGCGCTGGACGACGCCAACGACGCAAAACGCTCCGCCGAGAACGCAAGGATCTTGATAGAACAAAGAGGCGTGCTCGCGCTGATCGGCTATGCCAGCGCCACGCTGAGCCTCCCGGCGCTTCCCTTCGTCGAAAAGGGCAAGGTCGCATTCGTCGGCCCGTTTACCGGCGCGGAGCCGATGCGCTCGTTTCGCCGCAACGTGTACAACATTCGGGCAAGCTACGCCGACGAGCTCGAGAAGATTGTCGATTTTTATTCAACGACCGGGATGAAGAAATTCTCCGTCATCCACTACGACGACGCCGTCGGTAAAGAGAATCTTGCTGCCGTGGAGCTCGCGCTGACCAAGCGCGGGCTGAAGCCGTCGTCGATCGGGACTCTAAAGCGCAATCAAATCGACTTGGGTGCCGCGGTTTCGGACGTCGTCAAGGCGGCCCCGGACGTCGTCATCGCGACCACGCTCTACAAGACCACCGGGGATTTCATCAAATCGGCAAAAAAGGCCGGATCGGGCGCCCAGTTCGCGAGCACCTCGTTTGTCGGCGCCAGCGCGCTGGCCGGCGAGCTCGGCGACCAAGGCACGGGCGTCGTCGTCGCTCAGGTGGTGCCGCCCTACGCCAGGGCGTCAATCCCCATCGTGCGGGAATACCAGGCGGCGATCGAGAAATCGCTCGGCAAAAAGGACTATTCCTTCACTTCGCTCGAATCGTACATCGGGGCAAAGGTGCTCGTCGAAGCGATTCGCCGCGCCGGTGCGAACCCGACGCGCGAAGGCCTGCTCAAGACGCTCGATTCGATGCAGAACTTCAATGTCGGCGGATATACGGTCGATTTCAGCCCGTCGAATCACAATGGCTCCAAGTTCGTGGAGTTGACGGCCATCAGCAAGGCTGGAAGGTTTGCCTATTGAGGCGAGCAAACCCGCGTAAGTTTCCTAGTTAGTTCCGCCGCCAAGTCGTCCCCCGGGACCCGTCCTCGAGCGCGATTCCCTCGAGAAGCAATTCGTCGCGGATCTCATCGGCGCGCCGAAAATTTTTCGCACGACGAGCCTCGTCGCGCGCGGCGATCAGCGCCGCAATCTGCACGTCCGAAATTCCCCCGACGGGTCCCACCTCGGCACGCAGGAAGGCTTCGCTTTCCCGCGTCAGCAGGCCGAGCAGCCTGCCCAGCGCGCGCAACTGGCGCGCGAGCGCAGTTGAGTGCGCGCGGTTGACTTCGTTGGCGAGATCGAAAAGAACCGCCACGGCCCCGGGCGTATTGAAGTCCTTGTCCATCGCCTCCCGGAAGCGACGGCCGTGGATTTCGTCCCAGTCAGGCGACGCGGCGGCCGGAGGCACGCCTTTCAAGGCGGTGTACAGCCTCGTCAGCGCGTGCCGAGCGTCTTCCAGATGCTGGTCGGCGTAGTTGAGGGGGCTTCGGTAGTGCGCGCGCACGACGAAGAAACGCACGACTTCCGGATCGTGGCGCTTGAGGAGCTCGCGGATCGTGGCGAAATTGCCGATCGATTTCGACATCTTCTCGTCCTGCAGCTGAACGAAGCCGTTGTGCATCCAGTACTTGACGAAGGGTTGCGTGTCATTTCGATCTAGGACGGCTTCGGACTGCGCGATTTCGTTCTCGTGATGCGGAAACTGCAGGTCCTGGCCGCCGCCGTGAATGTCGAAATGCGCTCCCAGCAGTTTCGTGCTCATCGCCGAGCACTCGATGTGCCAGCCAGGACGCCCGTTGCCCCAGGGCGACTGCCAGGAAGGCTCGCCCTCCTTGGCGCGCTTCCACAGCACGAAATCGAGTGGATCGCGCTTCGTCGTGTCGACCTCGACCCGCTCGCCGGCGCGCAGGTCGTCGAGCGATTTCCCAGAGAGCTTGCCGTAACCCGGGAACTTCCGGACTGAAAAATTCACGTCTCCGCTTTCCGCCTGATAGGCGAGCCCCAGCTCCTCCAATCTTCGGACCATCTCCAGCATCTCGGCAACGTGACCCGTCGCGCGCGGCTCGATATCGGGCTTCTGCACCGCAAGCGCCGCCGCGTCTTCGTCAAAGTAGCGAATGAAGCGTTCGGTCAGAGCGGGAGCGGGCTCACCGGTCTCCGCGGCGCGGCGGATGATCTTGTCGTCGATATCGGTAATATTGCGCACGTAAATCAGCGGATAGCCGCTTGCGCGCAACCATCGCTGTACTATGTCGAACACGATCAACATTCGCGCATGCCCGAGATGGCAGTAGTCGTACACAGTGATCCCGCACACGTACATCCTCACCCGCGCAGGATCGAGGGGAACGAAAGGTTCCTCCGCGCGGCTGAGGCTGTTGTAGATTTTCAGCATGGCGTCGAATTCGGGTCGTGCCCGTCTCCCATCGTGTGAGCGACAAAGACCCGCATCGTCATGATCTCTGAGAAGATCGAGATTTCCGTCGGCGTCGAGACAGCCGGCAGCGCGGCTGCCGGAGGGAAAAGCGACAAAATCGATGAAATTCCCGCAAGAGGCTGATTATTGTAGATTTTACGAGCTTCTTGATAGAATGAGCTGTGCCCCTCGGCTCAAAAAAAGTATAGCACAATGAATCTTATGGCTCGGTCTTCCACGCGGCTTGCGGTTCCGTTTTTCGCGCTGCTGATCTCCGCGTTGCCTGTGCGCGCGGACGAGCTTCAGGATATTGACCGTCTCTTGAAACAGGGCCAGTCAGCGCAAGCCCTTGAGCGGGTCAATCAATATCTCTCACAGAAGCCGAAGGACGCCAAGGGTCGCTTCATCAAGGGATTGATCCTGGTGGAACAGAACAAAGTGGCGGAAGCGATCGAGGTCTTCACCTCACTCTCGCGCGACTACCCCGAGCTGCCCGAGCCCTACAACAATCTTGCGGTTCTGTATGCCGCTCAGGGGCAGTACGAAAAAGCGCGGCAACAGCTCGAGATGTCGATCCGCACGCACCCGAGCTACGCGACCGCGTACGAGAATCTCGGCGACGTTTACACCAAGCTTGCCAGCCAAGCATACGACAAGGCCCTGCAGTTCGATTCGTCCAACTCCGCTGCGAAGAACAAGCTGTCCCTCATTCGCGATCTGATGTCGAGCAATCCCGCACCACGCACCTCGAGCGCTTCTTCGGGAACCGCTCCCGAGCCGGTGCGGCCGCCCGCGGCAAAAGGCACGACGGCAAAGGGGACGACGGCGAAGTCCGCCGAAGTAAAACCGGCTGCCGGACAGGCAAAATCCGCGGCAACAAAGCCTGCGGAAAAACCCGCGCTCCCCCAGGAAGGCGATGGCGCGGCCGTGCTGCAGACGGTGCTCGCCTGGGCGAGCGCCTGGTCCAACCAGAAGGTGGAGACCTACCTCACCTTCTACGCGCAAGACTTCAAGACCCCGAAAGGCGAGGCGCGCTCGCAATGGGAAGCGGCGCGCAGACAACGCATCTCCGGCCCCAAGAAGATCGACGTGGCCATCGAATCGCCCAAGGGGGGCCTCAAGGGTGAGAATGACGCGGTGATCAACTTCCGGCAGGTGTACCGGTCGGACAGCCTGAAGGTCAACAGCAACAAGACGCTGATCATGGTGCGCAGGGAGGGGCGCTGGGTCATCCAACAGGAACGGACGGGAGCATGATGTCGAGGCCGACGCTTACCTGCGTCCTCATCGCGGCCGTCGCCTTCGGGGCCCCCTCCACCCTGGCACCCGCAAAGGGTGCGCGCATCGATGTGACCGCCGACGCCCTGCTCGCAGCGGTCTACGAAGAAATCATTCGGGGACGTCTCGATGCGGCTCTTCAGAATATCGAAGGACTGATCCGCGTAAGACCCAACTTTCGCCTCGCCCACCTGATCAAAGGCGATTTGCTGCTAGCTCGCGTCCGGCCGATCAGCACGATCGGCGCAGCCCCCAACGTGCCCGAGGCGTACATGGAGGGACTGCGGGCCGAAGCGCTTGCCCGCCTGCGGGCCTATCGAGAGCGCCCCCCGTCCGACCGCGTACCGCGCTATTTGCTGCAGCTGCGCGAGGATCAAAAGTACGCAGTCGTCGTCGACACGCGCCGCTCGCGGCTCTATCTGTACGAGAACGACGGAGGAAAACCGCGCTTCGTCGCCGACTATTACGTGAGCTCGGGAAGGAACGGGACGCTGAAAGTCCGAGAGGGAGACGAGAAGACACCCATCGGGGTGTACCACGTTACGGAGAGCCTGCCCGCACAAAAACTCTCGGACTTCTACGGCAGCGGCGCCTTCCCGATCAACTATCCGAACGAGTGGGACCGCATTCAGGGGCGCAACGGCCATGGCATCTGGCTGCACGGGACCCCTTCGAACACCTACAGCAGACCCCCGCGTTCGAGTAACGGCTGTGTCGTCCTCGCCAACTCGGATCTCGATGCGCTGGCGCGCTACCTTCAGATCGGCGTCACGCCGGTCATCATCAGCGAGGACGTCGAATGGCTGAGCCCCGAGGACTGGGCTAGCGAGCGGACATCGTTCGGAGAGCAGCTGGAACAATGGCGGGCCGACTGGGAAAGCCTCGACACCGAACGCTACCTCACGCATTATTCGAAAAGCTTCTCCGCGCCGAATCAGGACCTGGACAGCTGGAGCCGGCGCAAGCGCCTCGTAAACGGCACCAAGAGCTGGATCAAGATCAAGGTGAGCAATCTGAGCATGTTCCGCGATCCCGGCAGGGACGGCCTGGTGCTGGTGACCTTCGACCAGGAGTACGGGTCGAACAATCTGTCGAATACGGTGAAGAAGCGCCAATACTGGCTGCACGAAGACGGACGCTGGCTCATCGTCTACGAGGGAACGGTCTGAAACCAGCGTTGTCCGTTGCGCTGCCGGCCGAACAGAATCCACCTCCCAGGAGCATCAACATGTATCGCATTTCGACGCTCGTCCTCCTCCTGCTGGCAATGTCCTGCGCGTGGGCGCAGAATCCGCGCGTGGAGTTCAAAACCAGCATGGGCAGTTTTGCGCTCGAGCTTTATGCCGACAAGGCTCCAAAGACGGTCGCGAATTTCACTCAATACGTCAACAGCGGTTTTTACAATGGCACGATATTTCACCGCGTCATCGACGGTTTCATGATTCAGGGAGGTGGCTTCGAGCCCGGAATGCGCGAGAAGACGACCCGCGCTCCAATAGAGAACGAGGCCGGACTCGCCCTCAAGGCGGGCCTGAAAAACGAACTCGGAACCGTTGCGATGGCGCGCACGCCCAACCCGCATTCGGCAACCGCGCAATTCTTCATCAACGTCAAGGACAACGGTTTTCTCGACTACCGCGAGCCGTCCCCGCGGGGATTCGGGTACGCGGTATTTGGACGCGTTGTCGAGGGGATGGACACCGTGCTGCGAATTTCCAAAGCGCCGACCACGACGGTCGAGCAGCACCAAAACGTCCCGCAGCGGCCCGTCTTGATCGAGTCGGTGTCACTGAAATCAGCCAAGTAACGGGACCCATGGTCAGGCTTCGAACAAACTTCGGAATCATCGCGCTCGAGCTCGATACCGGACGCGCACCCGAGACCGTCAAGAATTTTCTTGAATATGTCGAGTCGGGTTTCTACTCCAACACCGTGTTTCACCGCGTCATCGACGGTTTCATGATCCAGGGCGGCGGATTCGAGCCCGGAATGCGACAAAAGCCGGCCCGAAGTCCCATCAAGAACGAAGCCGACAACGGTCTCAAGAACGAGCGGTATACGATCGCCATGGCGCGGACTCCAGAACCGCATTCGGCCTCCAGCCAGTTTTTCATCAACGTCAAGGACAACGGCTTCCTCGACCACATTGCCCAGAACGCCCAAGGTTGGGGCTACTGCGTGTTCGGCAAGGTCGCCGAAGGCCGGGACGTGGTCGACAAGATCAAACAGGTCAAGACCGGAAAGCGTGGAGGTCACGCCGACGTGCCCGTGGAGGACGTGATCATCGAGCGGGCGGAAGTGGTCTAGGGATCCTTTGGCAGTTTTCCTCGTCTCCGATCTGCACTTGAGTGCATCACGGCCGGAGATCAACCGCGTTTTCTTCGAATTCCTCCGCGGCCCTGCGCGCAGCGCGCAGCGCCTCTACATCCTCGGTGACCTGTTCGAGTACTGGGCGGGGGACGACGATCTAAATGAGCCGCTAAACGCGTCCGTCGTCGGGGCGCTCGCCGAATGCTCACGCGCCGGCCCCTCCCTGCACATCATGCACGGAAACCGGGATTTCCTTCTCGGCGCGGATTTCGCCGCGGCATGCAACGGCCGCCTGATCGACGACCCGCACATGCTCGATCTGTTCGAGACGCGCACGCTGCTCATGCACGGCGACACGCTTTGTACGGACGACGTCGACTATCAGAGGTTTCGCTCCGAGGTGCGCGCGCCCGCCTGGAGGAAGGAATTTCTTTCCTTGCCGCTCGCCCTGCGCAAGGAGCAGATCGGGTCGCTGCGCGCGCAGAGCGAGAAGGAAAAGCGCCGCAAGCCACCCGAGATCATGGATGTCAACCGCAGCGCGGTGGAAGCGATGTTGCGCGAGCACGGCTACCCGCGGCTGATCCACGGCCACACCCACCGCCCTGCCCGGCACGAGCATCGCGTCGACGGCAGGGTCTGCGAGCGCTGGGTGCTGCCCGACTGGTACGAGTCGGGAGGGGTACTGGTGTGCGACGAGAAAGGCTGCCGAACGCAAAAACCCTAGGGTGGGAATATCCGGACAAAGTCGGCCCTGATTTGCATAGGACTGCAACCGCAGCGCGACTGAAAATCAGCGACAAGGTCGTAGAGACCAGGCTACTGTCCTTCAGCACCTTCATTTCGCAAGCGCACTCCCTAGCCCAGCCCCCGCGCGAGATCGTTCTGCAGGTCGCGCACCGACTCCAGCCCCACCGCGACGCGCAGCAGGCCTTCGGTGATTCCCGCGCGCGCACGCGCTTCGGCGCTTATCCTCCCGTGCGTGGTCGTGGCGGGATGCGTGATCGTGGTCTTCGTGTCGCCCAGGTTCGCCGTGATCGAGATCATTCGCGTCGAGTCGACCACGCGCCATGGCACCTCGCGCCCGCCTTTCACGACGAACGAGACGATGGCGCCTCCCGAGCGCTGCTGGCGCATCGCAAGTGCGTGCTGCGGGTGGGACGCGAGTCCCGGATAGTACACGCGCTCCACGCGCGGATGGGACTCGAGCCACCGGGCGACCTCGAACGCGCCTCGCGATTGCGCCTCCATCCGAATCCTGAGCGTCTCTATTCCTTTCAGCAGCACCCAGGCGTTGAAAGGCGACAGAGTGGGTCCGGCCGTCCGCAGAAAGGAGAAAACCGTGTCCATCACCGGACCGCTCGGGCCCAGGACGGCCCCGCCCAGCACCCTGCCCTGACCATCGAGATACTTGGTGGCCGAATGGATCACCAGGTCGGCTCCCAGCTCGAAGGGCCGTTGCAGGGCCGGTGTGCAGAAACAGTTGTCGACGACGAGCAGCGCTCCCCCGTCCCGCGCGATTTGCGCCAGGGCCGAGATATCGAAAACCTCCGTCAGGGGGTTGGACGGCGTCTCAAGGAACAGCAGGCGCGTGTTCGGCTGCATCGCGGCGCGCCATGTCGAAGACAGGGTGCCGTCCGCGTACGTCGTCTCGATCCCGAACCTGGAAAGGACGGTGCTGAACAATTGCACGGTCGCGCCGAAGACTCCCGAGGAGCACACGACGTGATCTCCCGCCTTCAGCGTGGCCATGGCGGTCGCAAGGATGGCCGACATCCCCGAGGCGGTCGCGACGCAAGCCTGCGCGCCTTCGAGGGCCGCGAGCCGCTCCTGGAACGCGGTCACGGTGGGATTGGTGAAGCGCGAATAGATGTTCCCTGGGGCATTGTTGCAGAACCGGTCCGCGGCTTCCGCGGCGTTCTCGAACACGAAGCTCGAAGTGAGATAGAGCGCCTCGGAGTGCTCGTTGAACTGGCTGCGCGCGATTCCGGCGCGGACCGCAAGCGTTTCGATATCGTAGTCCTGCATTCTCGATCCTGAAAATGGAAAAACCCGTCCAGCTTTCGCTAAGACGGGTTTTGGCCACGCTTTAGCCGTATTTATTAGGCGCCCGCAAGCTGTCGATCAAATCGGCGCAGAGCGCACCTTACTATCCCGGCGCGGCGATGTCAAACCGGCCGGCCAAGAGCTTCGAGCAGGACCGTTCAGGCCGCGTTGAGGTCGAGCTGATTGTTCTCGGCGTCCTCCATGCTTTCCTGACGGCCGGCGTCGCGCTGCCGTTCGATCGAAGCAAGGTACTCGGTGGTGACGTCTCCGGTGATGTACACCCCGTCGAAACACGAGGTCTCGAACTGCGTGAGCTTCGGATTGACCGCGCGCACCGCATCCTTGAGCGCGTCCAGATCCTGATAGATGACCGCATCCGCTCCGATCTCGCGCGCGACCTGCTCCTCGTTCCGCCCGGTGGCGATGAGTTCGGCGCGCGTCGGCATATCGATGCCGTACACGTTCGGAAATCGCACCGGCGGCGCTGCAGAGGCGAAAAACACCTTGTTGGCACCGGCTTCGCGCGCCATCTGCACGATTTCGCGGCCCGTTGTTCCCCGCACGATCGAGTCGTCGACGATCAGGACGTTCTTGTCCTTGAATTCGAGGCCGACGACGCTCAGCTTCTGGCGTACCGATTTCTTGCGAATCGTCTGACCTGGCATGATGAAAGTACGGCCGACATAGCGATTGCGGATGAAGCCTTCGCGATAAGTGACGTTCAGGCCGTGGGCGAGTTGGAGCGCGGCCGGCCTGCTCGTGTCGGGAACCGGGATCACGACGTCGATTTCAAGATGGGGCATCGTGCGCTCGATTTTTTCAGAGAGCTTCCGCCCCATGTGCAGCCGGCTCTCGTACACCGAAACCGCGTCCATGACCGAGTCGGGCCGGGCAAGGTAGACGTATTCGAAGATGCAAGGCGCGAGCACGGGTTTGGCCGCACATTGGCGGCTGTTGAACGTTCCCCCTTCATCGATAAAGATGGCCTCGCCCGGCAGGACGTCTCGCACCAGCTCGAAGCCGAAAGCGGTGAGGGCGACGCTTTCGGAAGCGACCAGATATTCGGGTCCCTCGTCGGTGTGATTGCGGCCGAATACGAGCGGACGGATTCCGAACGGGTCACGGAACGCGAGCAGCCCGTAGCCCGCTATCAACGCCACCACCGCATAGGCGCCGCGGCAGCGCCGATGCACGTTCGCCACCGCGGCAAAGATGGTCTCTGGGTCGAGCTTCTGACCCTTTGCGGCGAGCTCCAGTTCGTGCGCCAGTACGTTGAGCAGCACTTCCGAGTCGGAGTTGGTGTTGATGTGGCGCAAGTCCTGACGGAACATCTCCTGCTTCAGCGCTTCGGAATTGGTCAGGTTGCCGTTGTGGCCGAGGACGATTCCAAAAGGCGAATTGACATAGAAAGGTTGTGCCTCCCCGGCGTTGAAGGCCGAGCCCGCGGTGGGATAACGGCAGTGCCCTATGCCGGTGCCGCCGGAGAGCGAGCGCATGTTCCGGGTGCGAAACACGTCGCGTACCATCCCGGGCCCCTTGTGCATGTGAAACGCCTTGTGTTCGGACGTGACGATCCCGGCTGCGTCCTGGCCGCGGTGCTGCAGCAGCAGCAGCCCGTCGTATAGCAGCTGATTGACCGGCGTCTTCGCCACGACCCCGAGAATGCCGCACATGCGCGCTATTCCTCTCGACTCATCGGTACTTCAGGCGTTGCGCCAGGCGCGCGGGCATATAGGGCCGCAGCGCGAGTACCGCGGTCTCGAACGGCCCCGAGAGCGCCGCGTCGCGCCAGAAAGGTTCGCGCGGAAGCGGCGTCAGGCCCGCAAGCAACACCACGACGAGAACGATGATCAACCCTCTTACCAGGCCGAAGACCGACCCCAGCGCGCGATCCGCCGGAGCCAGACCGGATGCGCGGACGGCAGAGGAAAGCGCGAGCCCGACGATCCACCCGACGAGCAGCACCACGCCGAACACGATCAGGAAGCCTATGAGGGCGCTCAGCAGCGGACCCAGGCTCTGCGGCAGGAAGCCGGCAACGTGGCCTCCGAAAAGCGTCGCCAAAATGAACCCGCCGACCCACACTCCGAGCGAGACCATCTCGCGCGCCAGGCCGTGGAGCAGGCTGATCGCGACCGAAACGACCAGGACGATCAGCACGCCAAAATCGAACCACGTCATCGCTGTGCCACCTGCCCGACTTCGAGGCCGAGCGATTTGAGTCGCTCCCTAGCCTTTTCCGCCGCGTCGCGGCTCGCGAAAGGTCCGGCGCGCACGCGCGTTTGCTCGCCCTGCTGGCCTTTGACGCTCTCGGTATAGCTCTTGATGCCTGCGGAAGCCGCCCGGTCCTGCACCTGCTTCGCGTTATCTGGATTGGTGAAGGCGCCGAGCGGGACGACGAACCCCTCGTCGTTCAACAGCGCCTGGGCGCGGCGAGCCTCGGCAACCTGGGTCTTCACACGCCCCTTGTCCGCGGTCCGCGCGCTCTCCTTCTTCGGAGCGCGAGACCGCGAGGCCGGTTCAGGTTCGGCTAGTGTCCCCCTATTCGAAGGATCCTTCGCAGCCTGCGTCGCTTCACTCTTTTGCGGCGTTGCAGGTGGGGACTGCAGCGGCGGAAGAACCCGCGTCTTGAACGGCCCTCCGTCTTGGGCGGGAATCTGTACCGTCAGCGCCTGCGGCACGGGCCTGGGCTGCTGGTCCAGAATGACAGGCAGGACAACGACGATGAGCACCACCAGCGCGATCGCGCCGACCAGCCGCCGGCGCGCGCGGCGCTTAAGCAGGTTGGCGTCGTCTGCCAATGGAAAAGACCCCAAATAAGCCGCAAATTTCGTCGCAGGACCGGCTGCATCAAGGCGCTACCCGCCGCAAACACTGCGCCGATCCGCGCGACGTTCCCGAAGATACCCCGTTCGGATTTTCCTCAAGTACCCTGCCGCGCCCCCCGAATCCCCGTCCGGGCGGCCTCGATCTCCCGCATGACATCGGCTACGGTGTGGAACGATCCAAACACCACGATTCTATCATTTTCGTTTGCCCGCTTCCGTGCGGCGGCATAGGCTTCGAGAGGGTTCTTGAAGCAAAGCACCTCGCTCGCCGCACCCGCGCTTGCAAGAGCATCTGCCAGCTCCCGCGCGCCCGCGCCGCGAGGCACCGAAAGGTCCGCTGCAAACCAAGTTGAAATCCTGTCTTTCAACGCCCGGCAGACCCCTTCGACGTCCTTGTCCCGCAGCATGGCGAACACAGCATGGGTCTCCGGATAGAAGCCCATCGCGGCGAGATTCTCGGCGAGCACGCGAGCGGCCTGAGGATTGTGCGCGACGTCCAAAACAACCGTCGGTCGACCCGGAAGTACCTGGAACCGCGCGGGAAGCTCCACTCGCGCAAGACCGTTGCGGATATCCTGCACGCCGACCGGGAGCCGCGCACGCAGCGCATCGAGCGCGGCTAGTGCCGCGCTAGCGTTCGCAAGCTGGCGTTCGCCTCTGAGTGCGGGCGGTGCGAGGCCCCCTCGGCGTACGCCCCGCCCCCAAAACATCCATTGCTGCCCCTGTTTCCGGTAGCCGAAATCCCGGCCGATCAGCCAAAGGTCGACACCCGCCGCGCTCGCGTGGTCGAGAACGCTGCGGGGCGGATCCGGATCCGCGACGATCGCGGGTTTACTCCCACGGAAAATCCCCGCCTTCTCGTACCCGATTCGCTCGCGCGTGTCGCCGAGGTAATCCATGTGATCCAGGTCGACCGAGGTCAACAACGCGCAGTCGGCATCGAAAGCATTGACCGCATCCAAGCGCCCCCCCAGGCCGACCTCCAGTATCACGGCGTCGAGCGCCTCGGCCGCAAAGATCTCCCACGCAGCGAGCGTACCGAACTCGAAATACGTGAGCGTGATCTCTACGCGAGCGCGCTCGACGGTTTCGAACACTGAACACAGGCGCGCGTCGCTCACCGGCGCGCCGTCGAGGCGAACCCGCTCGTTGTAACGAAGAAGGTGCGGCGAAGTGTACAGACCCACCCTGTATCCGGCGGCGAGCAGGATCGCTTCCAGCATCGCACACGTCGAGCCCTTGCCGTTTGTGCCGGCGACGGTGAAAAACACCGCCGAACTCGACCCTCCGAGAACGTCGAGCACTTTCGCCACGCGCTCCAACCCGAGCTGGATGGATTTCGGATGGATGCGCTCGATGTAGTCGAGCCACTCGGGGAGGCTCCGGCCGTGCATGGAACGGCGACTAACGGTCAGTTTGCCGCGGGGACCTGCCGCTGCAGAAGCGTGAGAAGATTCGCGAGCTTGTCGCGCATCTGGCGCCGGTCGACGATCATGTCGATTGCGCCCTTGTCCAGCAAGAACTCAGCGCGCTGAAAGCCTTCGGGGAGTTTCTCGCGCACGGTCTGCTCGATAACGCGCGGCCCGGCGAAACCGATGAGCGCACGCGGTTCGGCAATCACGACATCACCGATCATGGCGAAGCTTGCCGACACCCCACCCATGGTCGGGTCGGTGAGAACCGTGATGAACGGGAGCTTACGCGACGTGAGTTGCGTCAAGGCGGCGGTGGTCTTGGCCATCTGCATGAGCGAAAACAGCCCCTCCTGCATGCGCGCGCCGCCGGTCGCCGTGACGCATACGAGCGGCAGCTGCTGGTCGAGGCAGGCGTGGACGCCGCGCACGAAGCGCTCCCCCACGGCCGACCCCATCGATCCGCCCATGAACTCGAACTCGAAAGCGGCGACGATGACGGGCACGTTTCTTATTGCCCCTTGCATCACCACCAATGCTTCGGTTTCGCCGGTGGCCTTCTCGGCCTCCTCGAGCCGTTCCGGATAACGCCTGTCGTCCTTGAACTTCAAACCGTCGACCGAAGCGACCTCGACGCCAATCTCGAAGCGCCCTTCCGGGTCGAGAAGGAGGTCGAGCCTTACCCGTGCCGAAATTCGGTTGTGATGTCCGCATTTGGGGCAGACATTGGCGTTCTTTTCCAAGTCGGTTGCATACAGGACCGCCGCGCAAGAGGGGCACTTGCTCCACAGGCCTTCCGGGACGTTTTTCTTTGCGCCGGTTCCAGTGCGGTTGATCTTGGGTGGCAGCAGTTTTTGGAGCCAGCTCATGCGTCGATCGCCCTGCGAATTCCCTTGAGCAAGGTCGCGGCCTTCTCCACGCAAGTCTTGGGCGAGGCCTGCTCCATTTCTTGGATTATCCGGCTGCCGATCACGACGGCGTCGGCAATCTGGGCCACGGCACGCGCGGTCTGTCCATCGCGGATGCCGAATCCCACCCCTACCGGAAGCTTCGTCTTGCCGCGAATCGCCGGCAACTTCGCGGCAACATCGTCCAAATCGAGGTGCTTGGCTCCGGTCACGCCGCGCAGCGACACGTAGTAGATGTAACCGCTCGCGAGCCTTGCCACCTCCCCGATGCGCGCTGCAGTGGAGGTCGGCGCAAGCAGGAAAATCATGTCGATGCCGCGTGCGCGCAGCATTGTCGCGAATTCAGCGCTCTCCTCGGGGGGATAGTCGATCACCAGGACTCCGTCGACTCCTGCCCGGTGCGCGGCGTCGGCGAAGGGCTCCAAACCCATCGCCTCGATCGGATTGGCATACCCCATCAGGACGATCGGGGTGGACACGTCACTTGCGCGGAATTCGGCGACGAACGCAAGGACGTTTTCAATTCCGATGTGGTTCTTCAGCGCCCTTTCGCTGGACCGCTGGATCACGGGCCCATCGGCCATCGGATCGGAGAAGGGCACGCCCAGCTCGATGACGTCGGCTCCCGCCGCGACCAGCGCGCGCATGAGGGGTACTGTCACTTCGGCTTGTGGGTCTCCGGCCGTAACGTAGGGAATCAGGGCCTTTCGGCGCTCGCGTGCGAGCCGTTCGAACGCAGGCTGGATTCTCGACACCGCAGCTCTCATAGCGCCGCAGCGCTGCGGATCACGCCCGTGACGGCTCCGACGTCCGGTGCGCACAAACGGGCCAAGCGACGCTTCGTCAGCGCGCAATATTCCGGATTGATCTCGAAGCCGACGAAGCTCCGACCGTGCTTGAGCGCTGCAACCGCCACGGTGCCGCTCCCCATGAACGGATCGAGCACGAGGCCTTCGGGGGGGCAGCTCGCCAACACCATGCGCTCGACGATCTCGAGGGGCTTCTGGGTGGGATGATTCTCGCGTTCCGGGTCCTGGCGGTGAATCCGCGTCACGCTCCATACGTCCTTCGGGTTATAGCCCACCTCGAGCCATTTCTTGCCGACGAAAATCGAGCGCGTCCGCGCGCGCTTTGTCTCCGCATCGTAAGGAATGCGTACGCTGTCAATATCGAAAAAGTAGTCCTTCGAGCACGCGAACAGGCCGATCGTGTCGTGGACAGAGGAGAATTTCCGAGTGCTGCCACCCATGCTCGGCACTTTTCGGTCCCAGACGATCTCGTTCACCATCGTCAAGCGCGTCTTCAGGTAGCTGAAAACCTCCGGACTGTGCTGCCAAGTCAGAAAGACGTAGAGGCTGCCGCTGGGCTTGAGCTTCGGAATCACCGTATCGATCCAGCGCCGGCTGAAGGCGAGATAGGCTTCCCCACTCAGGCAGTCCGAGTCGTTCCCGTAGTCCTTGCCGAGGCCGTACGGAGGGTCGGCGACGATGAGATCCACGCTCGCCTCGGGGACCCGGACGATGCAATCGAATAGATCTCCGTTGAGAAGCGTTGCGCGCGGTTCGCTCAAAATTGGATTCCCGATTTTTCCGCGACGGTGTGCATGTCCTTGTCGCCCCTTCCCGAGAGATTGACCAGCAGGATCCTGTCCCTTGACAGCGTGGGCGCGAGCTTCGCTGCCTGGGCGAGCGCGTGCGCCGACTCGAGCGCCGGAATGATGCCCTCGCAGCGGCACAGGTCGTGGAACGCGGCGACTGCCTCTGCGTCGTCGACGGTGACATATTCGGCCCGTCCGGTGTCCTTGAGCCATGCGTGCTCGGGGCCCACACCCGGGTAATCCAGCCCTGCCGAGATCGAATGCGTCTCGATGACCTGACCGTGCTCGTCCTGAAGCAAATAAGTGAGTTTTCCCTGCAGCACCCCCGGCCTCCCCGCGCACAGCGACGCCGCATGCTTGCCGCTGGCTATTCCGAGTCCGCCTGCCTCCACACCGATGAGCTTGACCGCCTCGTACGGGATATAGGGGTAGAAGATGCCCATCGCGTTGGAGCCGCCGCCGACGCAGGCGATCACCGCGTCCGGTTGCCTGCCGCACAGCTCCGGCATCTGCGTCAGGCACTCGCGCCCGATCACCGACTGAAAGTCGCGCACCATCATCGGATACGGGTGCGGGCCGGCGACGGTGCCGATGATGTAGAAAGTGTTGTTGACGTGGGTGACCCAGTCGCGCATGGCCTCGTTCAGGGCGTCCTTCAGGGTTTTCGATCCGGATTCGACCGGCACGACCGCCGCGCCGAGAAGCTTCATGCGATAGACGTTCTGCACCTGGCGCTTGATGTCCTCCGAGCCCATGTACACCACGCATTCCATGCCGTAACGCGCCGCCACCGTCGCAGCAGCCACGCCGTGCATCCCGGCGCCGGTCTCGGCGATCACGCGCGGTTTGCCCATGCGCCTAGCAACGAGCGCCTGCCCAACGGTGTTGTTGATCTTGTGAGCGCCGGTATGATTGAGATCCTCGCGCTTGATGTAGATCTGGGCCCCGCCGAGCATCTGCGACCAACGTTTGGCGTGATAAACGGGGCTCGGGCGACCGACGTAGTGCTTGAGCTCGTACTCGAATTCGGCGACGAATTCCGGATCCTTCCGGCTGGCTTCATACGCGCGCTTGAGTTCATCGAGCGCGTGCACCAGCGTTTCGGCGACGAACACGCCGCCATACCGGCCGAAATGCCCCTGCCCGTCCGGAAGCTCATCCATCTTCATGCTTTACAGCTCCGATAAAACCGGCGATTTTCGCCGCGTCCTTGATTCCCTTGGACGCCTCGACGCTGCTCGAGACATCGACGCCGTAGGGCCTGGTGCGGCGTATGGCACCGGCGACGTTGTCGGCAGTCAGGCCGCCCGAGAGAATGATCGGCCTCGCCATGCGCTCAGGCACGAGGCCCCAATCGAACGAGCCGCCCGTTCCACCCCAGAGATCCTCGTGGAAAGCGTCGAGCATCCACGCGGCGGCAGCCCCGTGAGGCGAAAGGTATTTTAGCAAATCCAGCCCGGCTCGAATGCGCGCAGCTTTGATGTATGGCCGGGAGAAACTCGAGCAGAACTCGGGTGGCTCGTCACCGTGGAACTGCAAGAGCGTCACGCGGCACTCACGGATCACGCGCTCGACATCCTCGCGCTCGGGGTTGACGAACACGGCCACGGTCGCGACAAAGGGTGGAGCGCTCATCGCGATCTCTCGCGCCTGCTCGAGCCTCACCCAGCGCGGGCTGGGGCGATAGAAGATCAGGCCGATTGCATCGGCGCCGTGTGCAGCGGCAGCCCCGGCATCTTCCACACGCGTGATGCCGCAAATCTTGACTCGCGTTCTCATCGCCTGGATTCGAAGTCGAACGGCATCATAGGAGGAAACGCCGGCAGGCCCCAGCGCGCGTCGTATCTCACTCCGAAGAGGTACAGGCCGTCGGCGGAGAACGTCGGTGCCGCGAGCCGCCGGTCCTGCGCGGCAATCAGCTCCGAGATCCATTGCGGCGGCTGATTGCCCTTGCCGACATACACGAGACATCCGACGATATTGCGCACCATGTGATGCAGAAACGCATTTGCGGTGAAATCGAAGAGGAAATATGCGCCGCTTGCGCGTATTAGTGCGCTTTGCATGACCCGCACCGGGGTCTTCGCCTGGCACTCCGCGGACCGGAAGCTGGAAAAATCATGCTCCCCGATCAGGCAATCGACCGCTTGGCGCATCCTCTCCAGGTCGAGCGGCAGACGAAACCATCCGGTGCGCCCCGCGAGCAACGCCGGCCGCACCGGGTGGTTGTAGAGAACGTAGCGGTAGCTTCGCGAGAGCGCTGAGTAGCGCGCGTGAAAATCTCCGGCGACGGCGGTCGCCCACTGTACGGCGATCCCGTCCGGAAGAAGCGAGTTCGCGCCGCGCACCCACGCCGCCTCGGGGCGCTTCACCGAGGTTTCGAAATGCGCCACCTGGGCGCTTGCATGCACGCCGGCGTCGGTGCGTCCGGCGCCGGTCACGACGATCGCCTCACCGCCAATTTCCGAAAGAACGCGCGAGAGATGATCTTGCACGGTGTTACCCGAAGGCTGAGATTGCCAGCCTTCCATGCCCGCGCCGCAGTAGCTCACTCCGATGGCAAGTTTCATTCTACGATCCCGAAAACAACGATCGGCGCACGAGGCGCCGATCGTTTAGGAGACCTCGGTGGAGATCAGCCGAGCGCCTGTAGCATCGTTTGGGCCTGTTGTTGCTGTGCCGTATCGCCTTCTCTCACCACTTCCTTCAGCAACTCGCGGGCCCCGTCCTTATCGCCCATCTCTTCGTACGCCTTGGCGAGATCGAGCTTGGTCGCGACTTCCTGCCATCGCGCGTCAGGGGCGCCGCCTGAACCGTTGCCGCTGCCGGGTGTACCGAGATCCAGACTGATAGCGGCCAGATCCACGGAGGGCGCATTGGGCACTTCGGTTTTCTCTTCGCCCCCGCCTGACGGTGTTCCAAGGTCGAAATCAATCACCCCCAGGTCCGCAGCAGGAGCCGGAGGGGCGGCCGGTGCGGAATCGGCCGAGGTGGAAAGACCCGGTTTGTCGCCTATCGGTAAATCGAAATCGATGCTGAGGGGCTCCGCTGACGGGACGGCGCTTGCAGCCGCGGTCCCGACAACGGCGGACTTCTCTCCGCCGAGACCGAGATCGAAATCGAGGCCGGCCGCGGACTCCGCCGAGGACGCCGATGCAACGCCCAGATCGAGGTCTGGCAGCGGAGCAGAACCTCCAGATGTCGCCGCTCCGACGTCAAAATCGATGTTGAGCGGTGCCGCAGGCTCGAGCGGCGGTTGAGTGCTCGTGCTGAAGGCCGGCATCTGGGTCGTTGTGCCTGTGCTGAACGCCGGCATCT
>CAYQVE010000021.1:0-22056 GCA_964420785.1 uncultured Enterobacteriaceae bacterium
CCAATCTCTGCGGGACGCTGGACGAGAACCTGAGGCAAATCGAGACTGCGCTGGACGTCACGATCGCACGCCGCGGCGAGCGTTTCACGGTCCGCGGAGCGCAGGCGGCTCAGGCGGCCGACGTGTTGCAGAAATTTTACGACGACGCCAAGCGCAGTCTCACCCTGGACGACATTCAGCTCGGCTTGATCGAGGTCCGCTCCCGCGGCCGAGCGAGGGAGGACACGCCGCTTCTCACCCGGCGGTCGGACCTTCGCGGCCGCACGCCCAGGCAGCGGCAGTACATCCAGAATATCCTCGAGCACGACATCACCTTCGCGATCGGTCCCGCGGGCACGGGCAAGACCTATCTCGCCGTCGCGTGCGCGGTGGACGCGCTGGAGCGCGATGCCGTGAAGCGCATCGTGCTGGTGCGGCCCGCGGTCGAAGCGGGCGAGCGCCTCGGATTCCTGCCCGGCGACCTCGCGCAGAAAGTCGATCCGTACCTGCGACCGCTCTACGACGCGCTGTACGACCTGCTGGGTTTCGACAAAGCCGGCAGGCTCTTCGAGCGCGGCGCAATCGAACTCGCGCCGCTCGCCTACATGCGCGGCCGCACCCTGAACCACTCGTTCGTCATTCTCGACGAGGCGCAGAACACCACCCCCGAGCAGATGAAGATGTTCCTCACGCGCATCGGCTTCGGCTCGAAGGCGGTCGTGACCGGTGATATCACGCAAATCGACCTCGCACGCGGGCAGAAGAGCGGAATGGTGGCGGTGCAGAAAATCCTGGCTGAGGTGCGGGGTATCGCGTTCACCGCGTTCAAGAGCGAAGACGTCGTCCGCCATCCTCTGGTGCAACGCATCGTGGATGCTTACGAGCGTCACGGGGACGAGTAGCCGCCGTGCCGTCCCGCGGCTGGCCCGGCGCCGCACCGCGTGCACGGCCGCGTCGGCGGAGAAGGCCGCGCCTCGCGCTCCATATTCAGGTCGCTTCTCGCGCCGCTCCCGTCCCCGCCCTGGCCCAGGTCCGCCGCTGGGCGCGCGCGGCGCTCAAAGGCTCGGCCGAGATCACCGTGCGGATCGTCGGAGCGGCCGAAGCCCGGATTCTCAACCGTCGCTATCGCGATCGCGACTACGCGGCCAACGTGCTGAGCTTTCCCTACACCCTGCGACGCGGCTTGGTGCAGGGCGACATCGTCCTCTGTGCCCCGGTGGTCGCTCGCGAAGCGCTCGCCCAAGGCAAGACGGTAGAAGCGCATCTTGCGCACCTGACGATTCATGCGCTGCTGCACCTCCAGGGCCACGATCACGTCCGGCAGAGCGACGCCGCACGCATGGAAGCGCTGGAAAAGAAACTTCTAGCCAAACTCGGTTATCCTGATCCCTACGACGATTCCGGGTGACGAACCCCGGGTTTGGGGAAAACCGGCCCCGAGGGCAAGCCCGCCGCAGGCATGGACGAGTCGAACAAACCTTCGCTGCTTGAACGCCTTTCCGCGCTGCTCATGCGCGAGCCCGAGGACCGCGAGCAGCTGCTCAAGCTGCTGCACTCCGCCTTCGAGAGAAATCTCCTCGACGGAGACGCCCTGTCGATGATCGAGGGCGCGCTGCAGGTCTCCGAGATGCAAGTGCGCGACATCATGGTGCCGCGCGCACAAATGGACATGATCGACGTCAGCGAGACCCCCGACAAGTTCATTCCGCACGTGATCGCGACGGCGCACTCGCGCTTCCCGGTCATCGACAAGAATCGCGACGACGTCATCGGCGTGCTGCTAGCCAAGGACCTGCTGCGCTACTACGCCGGGGAGGAAGAGTTCAAGGTGCGCGACATGCTGAGGCCCGCCGTTTTCGTGCCTGAGTCCAAGCGCCTGAACGTGCTGCTGCGCGAATTCCGCGCGAACCGCAACCACATGGCGATCGTGGTCGACGAGTACGGCGGCGTGGCAGGCCTGGTGACCATCGAGGACGTGCTCGAGCAGATCGTCGGCGAGATCGAAGACGAGTACGACTTCGACGATTCGGAGGACAACATCGTGCGCGAGCAAGGGGGCCACTACCGCGTCAAGGCGCAAACCGAAATCGCCGATTTCAATCAGGCCTTCGGAACGAGGTTCTCCGATACCGATTTCGACACCGTCGGCGGGCTCGTGGTAAACCGCTTCGGGCGCCTCCCCAAGCGCGGCGAGGCGATCACCATCGACGGCCTGCGCGTGCAGGTGCTTCGCGCCGACAGCCGCAGGCTGCTCGTCCTTCAGGTGCACCGGCTGCCAGGCAAGGCTTGAAGGCTTTTCTGCAATCCCCGATCGCCGCGGCTCTTGTCGCAGGAGCGTTGACCGTCGCCGGCTTCGCTCCTCTCGCGGTATTCCCGCTGCCGTTCTTGACCCTCGCAGGCCTGCTGCTCATCTGGTTGCGGGCGGCGGCACCGCAGGCTGCGCTTCGGACGGGCTTCGCCTTTGGCGCCGGCCTCTTCGGTGCGGGCGTGTCCTGGGTCTACGTCAGCTTGCACGACTTCGGAATGATGCCGGCACCCCTCGCTGCGATCGGCACGCTCGCCTACTGCGCCATCCTCTCGCTCTATCCTGCGGCCGCCGGCTGGTGCCTCGCGCGGCTCGGACGCGCTCCGCTTACCTCCGCCCTGATCGCCTTCCCCGCGGCGTGGACACTCTTCGAGTGGTTGCGCGGCTGGGTCTTCACCGGCGTGCCCTGGCTTGCCCTAGGTTACAGCCAAGTTGACTCCCCGCTCGCGGGACTTGCTCCGCTCATCGGGGTATACGGCGTGTCGTTCGCGACTGCGCTCTGCGCCGGCCTGCTCGTCGTCGTGACAACTGGCTCGTTGAAAGCCCGCCTCGCCGGCGGCGTCGCGCTCATCTTTGCTTTCGGCCTCGGTCAGCTGCTCAAGCAGATCGACTGGACCTCTCTCCAGGGCGCGCCCCTCAAGGTCGCGCTGCTCCAGGGAAACATCCCCCAGGACCTGAAGTTTCAGGCGGATCGATACGCGATGACTCTGTCGGTCTACAAGCGCCTCATCGAAGCGAGCCAGGGTCGGCTCATCGTGCTGCCCGAAACCGCCATTCCGCGGTTTCTCGACGCGGTCGACCCGAGCTACCTGAAAGACATCGCGAAAATCGCAGCTGAGCGTGGCGCCGACGTACTGATCGGCGTACCGATTCGCGACCCTGGAACACGCTATTTCAACAGTGTCGTCAGCGTCGGGGCTTCGCCTTCGCAGCGCTACGACAAGTCGCACCTCGTTCCCTTCGGCGAGTTCGTTCCCCCGGGCTTTGGCTGGATTGTGAAGACCTTCGCGATTCCGCTCTCGGATTTTTCCCTGGGCCCGGAACACCCCAAACCGCTCGCGCTCGCCGGGCAACTCGTCGCGCCGAACATCTGCTGGGAGGATGCCTTCGGGGAGGAGATCATCCGCCAGTTGCCGGAGGCGACGCTGCTGGTGAACGTCTCGAACGTCGCCTGGTTCGGAGATTCGCTTGCCCCGGCCCAGCACCTGCAGATATCGCGCATGCGCGCGCTCGAGACCGGGCGCACCATGTTGCGCGCGACGAATACCGGAATGACTGCGATCATCGATCCTCGCGGCAGGGTCGTCGCCGGATTGCCGCAGTTTACCGAGGGCATCCTCGAGGGCGAGGTGCAAGGGCAGTCCGGTGCTACGCCTTATGTGAGAGCCGGGAACTACCCGATCGTGCTCGCTTGCCTTGCGCTCATCGTGGCACTTGTGTTCCGCCGCGTCCGGATCGTTGGTCGGGTGGAGGAAAGCCGGTAGAATCCACCGCTGTCACTGCGCTCATGCTCACCTTCCAGGAACTGATCCTCAAGCTGCAGAGTTACTGGGGCGGCATGGGCTGCGCTCTGCTGCAGCCTTACGACATGGAAATGGGCGCAGGAACGTTTCATACCGCGACGTTCCTGCGCGCAATCGGCCCTGAACCTTGGCGCGCCGCCTACGTTCAGCCCTCGCGCCGACCCAAGGACGGGCGCTACGGCGACAACCCAAATCGCCTGCAGCACTACTACCAGTATCAGGTCGTGCTGAAGCCTTCGCCCGATGATCTGCAGGATGTCTATCTCGGCTCGCTCAAGGCGCTCGGCATCGATCTGCGCAGGAACGACGTTCGATTTGTCGAGGACGACTGGGAATCCCCGACCCTCGGCGCCTGGGGTTTGGGTTGGGAAGTGTGGTTGAACGGGATGGAGATCACCCAGTTCACCTACTTCCAGCAGGTCGGCGGCCTCGACTGCAAACCGGTGCTGGGTGAACTCACCTACGGGCTTGAGCGCCTCGCGATGTACCTGCAGGGCAGGGAAAGCGTTTTCGAGCTCACATGGGTGGACGGCGTCACCTACCGCGACGTCTACCACCAGAACGAGGTCGAGCAGTCGAAGTACAACTTCGAGGCGAGCGACGCTACGTGGCTGCTGTCACAGTTCAACGATTACGAAGCGCAAGCGAAGCGCTTGATCGAGGCGGGACTGCCGCTGCCCGGGTACGAGATGGTGCTCAAGTGCTCGCACACCTTCAATCTGCTCGACGCGCGCGGCGCGATCTCGGTAACCGAACGCCAAGCATACATAGGCCGCGTGCGAGCGCTCGCGAAACAGGTCGCCGAGGCCTACCTCGATTCGCGCGAGAAGCTCGGGTTCCCGATGCGGAAACAGGTGCGGGTACCAGGAAAGAAGCTCGGCGCATAGAAGATGCCAAAAAAGAAACACGTCGCACCGGCGCCAAGCACCCTGCTCGTGGAGTTGCTCACCGAGGAGCTTCCCCCCAAGACCTTGCAACGCCTGGCGCAACGGTTTCGCGATGCGCTCGCCGCAGGACTGGAAGGGCATGCGCTTTTGCCTCGTCCGTACTCAGCCGAGCCGCGCTGCTTTGCGACGCCGCGGCGTCTCGCGGTGTTGATTCAAGGTGTGCATAGCAAAGCGATTGAAATAGCGACCGACAAAGCGGGGCCTCTGGTCAGCTCGGGCGAAGCCGCAGCCAGAGGATTCGCCAAAAGGTGGGGAGTCGCAGTCGAATCGTTGGAGATAGTTCCGACGGCGGATGGAGACAAGTGGCTCGCTCGCTTCACTCCTCCCGGAGAAGTTCTCGACGATATCCTCGCTACGAGCGTCGCCGCAGCGCTGAAGGTGCTCCCCATTACGAGGCTGATGCGCTGGGGCTCGAGCGAAGTGCAATTCGTGCGTCCCGTTCATGGACTCGTGATGATGCACGGGAAACGCGTTGTTCCCGGCAGTGTGCTCGGCTTGTCCGCCGGCAACACCACAAGCGGGCACCGCTTCATGGGCGCTACTTCGATCCGTCTGAGCAGCGCGGACGAGTACGAGGCGAGGCTGCTGAAGGACGGTCATGTCATCGCCGACTTCGAAGCGCGCAAATCGGAAATCGACAAACAGCTGCAAGCCGAAGCCAAGCGGCAGAAGGCGCGTCTGGGCGAGTATCAGGACCTGCTGGACGAAGTCACGGCACTGGTTGAGTTCCCGGCCGTCTATGCAGGCGACTTCGATGCCTCGTTTCTCGAGGTGCCGCAGGAGTGCCTGATCCTCACCATGCGCCAAAATCAGAAGTATTTTCCGCTGTTCACCCCCGACGGGAAGCTGCTGCCGAAATTCCTCATCGTCTCCAATATGCGCGTCGCTGACCCGCGCCCAATCGTCAGCGGCAACGAGCGGGTCGTCCGGCCCAGGCTCGAGGACGCGCGGTTCTTCTTCGACCGGGACCGGAACACCCGCCTCGAGGCGCGCGTACCGCAATTGGCGAAGGTCGTGTTCCACAACAAGCTCGGCAGCCAACTTGAGCGCATGCAGAGAATCAGGCTGTTGGCCGGCGAGATTGCGCGCTCGCTTCGCGCCGAAGCAACGCAGGCCGAGCGTGCCGGCGAGCTTTCCAAAGCGGATTTGCTCACCGCCATGGTCGGCGAATTTCCAGAGCTGCAGGGCGTGATGGGACGCTACTATGCGCTGCACGATGGCGAGCCGCGTGAAATCGCCGATGCGATCGAGCAGCATTACCGCCCGCGCTTCGCCGGCGACGAGCTTCCCGAAGGGCCGATCGCCAGTGCCGTAGCGCTCGCCGACAAACTTGATTCGCTCGCGGGCTTGTTCAGCATCAAGGAGCTGCCGACCGGAGACAAGGACCCGTTCGGACTTCGCCGCGCAGCTCTGGGGGTCATCAGAATCGTCGTTGAAAATCAGCTTCCATTGTCCCTCAGGGATCTCGTGGATGCGGCTTTCGGGCCTTTCAGAGGTAAACCGCAAACGGATCTTAAGATGTTTTTCACGGAACGCATGCGCAGCTATTTCCTTGAGCGCGGCTATTCCGCGAACGAGGTCGAGGCGGTTCTCAGCCTGAACCCGGTCGCGATAGCCCTCATTCCCAAGCAGCTCGAGGCCGTTCGCGCGTTTTCCGCGCTTCCCGAAGCTGCCAGTCTTGCGGCGGCAAACAAGCGAATTGCCAACATACTTCGACAGGCGGAAAGCCGGGGCGAGTCGTTTGCCGATGTCGACTTCTCAGCGCTCAAGGAGCCCGCCGAAATCTCGCTTTTCGAGGCCCTGCAGACGACGTCCCGTTCGGCGAGGCCTCTATTCGACTCCGGAGATTTCGCCGGATATCTGAAAGCCTTTGCGTCTCTGAAGAGGCCCGTGGATTCGTTCTTCGACGCAGTCATGGTCATGACGGACGACAAGAAGCTTCGCGAGAATCGGCTTGCGCTGCTCACAGATATGCGGAAGGCGATGAATCGGTTCTCCGATATCTCCAAGCTCGCAGCATGAAACTCATCATCCTCGACCGCGACGGCGTGATTAATTACGACAGCGACGAATTCATCAAGCATCCCGACGAGTGGCGGCCGATCCCCGGAAGCCTCGAGGCGATCGCGCGCCTGACGCAGTCCGGGTGGCGAGTCGTAGTCGCCACAAACCAATCGGGGGTCGGCCGCGGCCTCATGGAAATGGCAAGCCTGAATGCCATCAACTCCAAGATGCACAAGGCGGTGAACCAGGCGGGCGGACGCATCGAAGCGGTGTTCTATTGCCCGGACACCGCCGAGTCTCAGTCGCCATGCCGCAAACCCAATCCGGGAATGTTCTTCGCCGTCGCCGAGCGTCTCAACGTCGCGCTCGACCGGGCGCCCTGCGTAGGCGACAGCCTGCGCGACCTCCAGGCCGCAGCCGCGGTAGGAGCCCATCCGATCCTGGTGCTCTCCGGCAAAGGCGCGAAAACGCGCTCTGCCGGACAGCTTCCGGAAGGGACCGCCGTCTATCCGGATCTGGCCGCGTTGGCGCACGCGCTGTGCCAATGACCTTTCTGCGCTCGCTCGTCTTCCTGATCGCCGAGATCCTCGTCACCCCGCCCTACGCGATCGTCGCGCTCGCCACTTTTCCCTTGCCGCGGCTTGCACGCTATCGCGTTATCTCCGGCTGGTCGCGCGCGATGATCTGGTTGGCGAAAACCGTGCTCGGTATCCACTACCGCGTGACCGGCATGGAGAACCTGCCGAGGACTCCCGGCGTGATCCTGTCAAAGCATCAATCGGCTTGGGAAACCCTTGCCTTCCAGCTCATTTTCCCCCCGCAGGTGCTGGTATTGAAGCGAGAGCTCCTGTGGATCCCGTTCTTCGGCTGGGGTCTTGCGCTTACGAGCCCGATCGCCATCGACCGCAGCCGCGGCGTCCGGGCGCTGAATCGGATGGCCGAGCTCGGCCGCGAGCGGCTCGCTCAAGGGTTTTGGATCGCAATCTTCCCGGAAGGCACGCGCGTAAAGCCAGGCGAACGCGGCAAGTATCACGAAGGCGGCGCGTGGCTTGCGGTGAAATGCGGCGCGTCGGTCGTGCCGGTCGCGCACAACGCGGGTCTGTTTTGGGGTCGCAACGCCTTTCTCAAGCGTGCGGGAACGGTGACGGTGGAGGTCGGACCGCCCATCGATGCGCGGGCTCATACGCCGGAATCGCTGAACCTGTCGGTCGAGAAGTGGATCGAGGGCCGCATGGCGAGTCTATGTCCCCAGCGATGAGGCAGCTGCAACTTCCCTTTGATATTGCGCCACAAGCGGAGAACGCCGGCAGCCATCGCCGACTTCAGGTCGCGGGCGGCGTACTGGGCTACCACCTTGTGCGCGCCAGGCGGCGAACCATCGCGCTCTTCGTAGAGGGGGACGAAATCGAGGCGCGCGCCCCACGCCACGCCAGGATCGCCGATATCGAGTCGTTCATCCGGAAAAAGGAGCGCTGGAGCCGCAGAAGACTCGCCGAGCGACGCCGGCTACCGCTCGTGTTGAAGGTGGGGGCGAGACTCCCGTGGCTAGGGCGGACTGTGACCTTGGCGCTGCGGCATGGAGAGATCGGCGTGTGGTTCTCGGAGGATAGGCTCGAGTTCGGGCTCGCCGACGGAGCGAGCCTGCGCGAGCGCGCGCTCGACTGGATGCGGGGGCAGGCGCTTGAGTTTTTCCGCGAGCGGGTTGCGCAGTTGGCCCTCCCGTACGGGCTTCCCGCCTTAGTCGTGGGTCTTTCCAACGCGCAGACCCGTTGGGGCAGCTGCAGCTGTAACGGGCGAATACTGCTCAGCTGGCGGCTGATGATGCTGCCGCCGCATCTCATCGACTACGTGGCGGCGCATGAACTCGCCCACCTGCGCGAGCTCAACCATTCACCGCGCTTCTGGAGTATCGTCGCGCTTCTGTATCCGGACCACCGAGCGGCGCGGCGCGAATTGAGCGCTCGCGCACCGACCCTGCCGGATCTATAGGGACAGCATCGATGCGAATCCTCCACACCATGCTGCGCGTAGCCGACCTGGAGCGGTCGCTGCGCTTCTACACCGAGGTTCTCGGCATGCGGCTGCTCCGCCGCAAAGACTATCCGGAAGGCAAATTTACCCTGGCTTTCGTCGGTTACGGCGACGAAACCGATACCGCCGTGATCGAGCTGACCCATAACTGGGGGGTAGACAAGTACGAGCTCGGCAACGCCTTCGGCCACATCGCCGTGGCAGTGGACGACGCTTACAAGGCCTGCGCGGAGGTGAAGCGGCGCGGAGGAAAGGTCACGCGCGAAGCCGGGCCGATGAAGCACGGCACAACCGTGATTGCCTTCGTCGAGGATCCCGACACCTACAAAATCGAGCTGATCGAGCGCAAATAGGCTCGACTATGCTCCAAGGGCTGGGAACTCGCGCGCGGGCGCTCTAGCGAAACGTACCGGGAGTACCTGCAACGCGGTATTTGCGGATCTCGCTCTGCTGCCCGATCAATGCCTTGGCGAAGTCTTCGAGCATGTCGTCGCTGACTTCCTGCGCCGGAATGGAGAAATACTCCACTCCAAGGCCGAAGAGATGCGTCGCCTGGACGTGAAGCTTGGCTTGCTCGTGGTCCGCCTTGATGACGATGTCGGTGAGCACTGCAGCCGGAATGGTGAACTTCGCGCCGATGACGAAACCCTTGGCGTTCTTCTTCTCCTCCTCGACGAATTTGACCTTGCTGAGCCATAGAGATTCGCGGATCTTCTGCATCGCAGGGGGCATGTCCTTTTCGATCACCACGGTATCGGGGCCGGCCCACTTCACGAAGAAATGGGTCGTGTCGAAGTATTCCTTGTCGTTGATGCGCTTTTTCCGGTAGTCGATGAACGACTCGGTAAACAGGAGATTCCTGAAATCGGCGACCCAAGGGATCGAGTACACGAGGGGGCTGGTAGGCTTGACCACGCCGAGCTGCTTGAGCAGCTCATGCACGTACTGGAACGTCTGTTTCATCTTCTCTTCGACCAGCTTGAGCTTGTCCCCCTGCAGATTCTGCTGAAGAATCTGCTGGGTCTTCACTAAGTCGGCCTGTTTTTTCAGGTCGTCAAGAAGGCCCATGGCCATCCCCCAATTTAGCTACGGCATTTCTCGATCGGCTTGAGCTTGTTTCCCGAAGATTCCACTGAGGGATCCGCAGGGTTTGCGCCTGTTTGACCCGGTCGTCCTTCAAACCTCACATCTATACACCATTTTGCCAGCGGGCGTTTGCGGGGTCTAGGTGCGACGCTGCGCAAGCCGGTTCGCGATTGTGACAAAAGCCGCAACCGAGAGATTCTGCGCGCGCTTGCCCGGGTCGATGCCCAGCTCGGCGAGATCAGAAGGGGAAATCAGTCCCGAAAGGTTGTTTCTCAGAGTTTTGCGCCGCATCGAAAACGCCCGGGCGACGATTCCGGAGAAGCCGGCTTCATTCAAGGCATCGAGCTCCGCCAAGGGGCGCGGTACTAGGCGCACGACGGCGGAGTGAACTTTGGGCGCAGGCCGGAACGAACCGGGGGCGACCGTGAAGAGCCGCTCGAGGCGGAAGCGGTACTGCAGCGAGACCGACAGCCGCCCGTATTCGGGTTCCGATGGCTTCGCGATCATCCGTTCAACGACCTCGTGCTGGAGCATGAAATGGAGATCCGTGCACCGCGCTGCCGCGGCGGCAACGTGGAATAGGAGGGGGGTGGAAATATTGTAGGGGAGGTTACCCACTACTCTAAGAGGTGCAGGCAGAGTCGCAAAGTCGAAGCGCAGCGCATCGGCTTGGGGAACCGTCAGGCGTTCGACGGGGTAACGCTCGCGCAGGCGCCGGCTCAGGTCCCGGTCGAGCTCCACGACGTGGAGGTGCTCGACCCGCTCGAGCAGCGGGGTCGTCAGCGCTCCGAGTCCGGGGCCGATTTCAACGAAGTGCTCGCTCCGATGCGGATCGATTGCGGAGACGATGCGCTCGATGATCCCCCGGTCGACGAGAAAGTGCTGACCGAATCTTTTTCGCGGGACATGCCGGCCGGTCGTCACTGTCTAGCGGGCCGTCCGCATCTCGGCCTGCGCCATCTCGATCGCTGCTTCGACCGCCTCGATGAGGCTGTCGGGTTCTGCCCGACCGGTGCCCGCAAGCTCGATCGCGGTGCCGTGGTCGACCGACGTGCGGACCATGGGCAAGCCGAGCGTGACGTTGATTCCCTTGCCGAAGCTCGCATACTTGAGCACGGGCAACCCCTGATCGTGATACATCGCAAGTACGCAGTCAGCCCCCGCGAGCCGATCGGGAACAAACAGCGTATCCGCCGGCAACGGTCCGGTGAGCTGCACACCTTCCGCGCGCAATTTCTCGAGGACCGGCCCGATCACTTCGATCTCCTCTCGCCCGAAATAGCCGCCCTCGCCGCTATGCGGATTGAGACCGGCGACCAGAATCCGCGGCGCGGAGATACCAAGCCGGCGGATGAGCTCCGCGTGGAGGACCCGGATTGTCCGTTCGAGGCCTTCGCGGGTGAGCGCACGCGGCACGTCCCTCAAGGCGAGGTGCGTAGTCGCAAGCGCCACGCGCAGGCCCCCGCCCGCGAGCACCATGACCACCTGCGCAGCCCCGGTACGCTCGGCGAGATACTCCGTGTGGCCGATGAAGGGGATGCCGCCGTCGTTGATGACGCCCTTGTGCACGGGTGCGGTCGTGAGCGCGGCGAATTCGCCAGCCTTGCAGCCTGCAATTGCGCGCTCGATGAGCGAAATTACGTAGGGTGCGTTGCGCGGATCGGGCGTGCCTGCCGTACACGGGTATGAGAGCGGGATGTGCACACATGCGATCGATTCCGATGTCAAGCCTGCGCCGGGATCGCGCAGCTGAACGCGGAGCCCGAGCTGGCGGGCGCGGCTCTGGAGCATTTCCCGGTCTCCCAGAACCACGATGCGCGCGGCAAACCTCTTTCGCGCGAGCGCCAGACAGGAATCCGGGCCGATTCCCGCCGGCTCCCCGGAGGTCACCGCTATGACCGGAACGGAATTCGAGCCCGACGTAAGGCCCGCCCGAGGCACCGCCGGTTTTTCGACCCGCGCGTTCACCGTTCTTCGAGCCGCATTTCAACGTAGGCGCGGTCGCGCAGCTGGCGCAGCCATTCCTGATAGGCCTCGTCGCCTTTTCGATCGAGAATAGCCTTGCGCGCTTCGATGCGCTTGCGCTCGGAGGACATGTCCGCGGTACGCCGCTCGAGGACCTGAATGAGGTGCCATCCGAACGGAGTCTTGACGGGCTGGCTTACATCCATCGGTTTCAGCTCCGCAAAAGCCCGCTCGAATTCCGGCACGGTATCGCCCGGATAGATCCATCCAAGATCTCCACCGCGAGAAGCCGAGCCGTCGTCCGAATTCAGGCGGGCGAGCTCGGCGAAGTTCACTCCGTTTACGATCCGCTCCCTCAGGCTGAGCAGCTTCCTCTTGGCTTCGTCCTCGGAAACCAGATCGTTGGTCCGTGCCAGAATATGACGCACGTGCGCCTGCTCCACGAGGACAGGGGCGCCGGCACCGCGCAGCTCGAGAAGCTTGAGCACGTGGAACCCGGCGGCGCTTCGAAACACAGTGCTGATTTCTCCGGGCTTCAGGCCCGCCAGCGCCTCGACGTACAACTCCGGCAACCGCTGCTGGCTGCGCCAACCCATCACGCCTCCCTGAAGCGCATCCGGCGCATCGGAGTAGGTGGCGGCGAGCTGGGCGAATTCCGCGCCGTCCCTGAGCCGCTTGACGGTTTCCTCGGCCCGCGCACGCCGGCTTTCCAGCTGCTCCGGGGTCGCCTGCTCGGGTACCCGGACCAAGATGTGCGCTATGTTGTATTCCGTCGCAGTGTCCTTTCTTTCGCTCTGCTCGAGGAGAAGGTTCTCGATCTCGCCTTCGCTTACGGTGATCTTGCCGGTGACCTCGCGGTCCCGCAAGCGATTCATCAGGATCTCATTGCGCAGCTCCTCCCGAAACATGTCGAAACGGATCGCATCGCGCTCGAGCGTCTGCCTGAATTCGGTCAATGAGAGCTTGTTCCCCTCGGCGACTCGGCTGACGGTGCGATCGAGCTCCAAATCGTCCACGCGCACCCCAGTCTCCCGGGCATATTGAAGCTGAACCTTTTCGATGATGAGGCGCTCCAGCACCTGGCGCTCAATCTCGCCGCGAGCGGGAAGGGATGTCCCGCGGCGCTGCAGGTCCTTCTGCACGCGATTCATCCGCTCTGCCAGCTCGTACTGCGTGATCACCTCTTTGTTGACTACCGCGACGATCCGGTCGATTAGGTCGACGCGCGCGGGCGCGGCCCGCTCGGGGCGAGGGCCTTGCGCGAACGCCGCACCCCAGGCGATCAAGGGCAGCGCGGTAAGGAGAAATCTCATCGTTTCAATTTTCCCGGATTTCAAGCCCGATGTCAGTCGTAGAAATCAAATGGGTCGCCAGGCTTCCTCTCGGCTGAAGGGGCGTTGATCCGCTGATAGCCCGGAATGTTGCGTTTCAATGCCTCGAGGGGATTGGACCCGAGGCGCGAAAAGCCGTTCAGCTCCAGCTGCAGGAACACGCTCGACGACGAGGTCCCCGCAGTCAGCGCGAATCGCTGCACGATGATGCGGCTTGTCCAGCAGTCGGCTCCGTATTCCAGTCCCCCTATGCCCTCGACGATCCGGCTGTCGACGAGCGAGTAGTTGAAGCGCCCGACGCCGTACCAGCGCCCCGCTATCGGCCACTGTGCCGACAGGTCCACCTGCTTGAGCGGCCCCGTCGCCGTAATGTCCCCGCTCAGGTACCGGTAGCTCAGGTTGAGCGCCTTGGGTCCGTCGGGCCGGTAGCGCGCTGCCAGGGTCAGGCGCTCGGTGCGATAGTCGCGTTGATCGTATTCGGAAGCACCCTCGAAGGTCCAGTGCTGGCTCACGCGCCCGGACAGCGCGGCGAGCCAGTTCGATGCGTTGTAAGTGCGCGGCGTGTCGCTGGGGTTGAGCGTGACCCGCTGGTCCCTGAAGTAGTAGCGCTGACCGAACGTGCCGCGCAGCACTTCCTGCCCGCTCGAAGGCAGAAGCATGCGGGACGTAACTGCCGCGGTAAGCTGGCGCGCGTCGTTGATGCGGTCGCCGCCGGAAAACATGTTTTCCGAGAAGATCTGGGCGTAGTTGAAGTCCGCGATCGCGGTGTCGAACAGGGGAATTTGATTCTGGTCGCGGAAGGGGATGTTCACATAATAGAAACGCGGCTCGAGCGTCTGTATGACCCCTTGCCCAAGCGCGTTGGTTTCTCTCTCGTAGATCAGCCCGCTGTCGACGCTGAAAATGGGAAGCGTGCGGCTGATCGTATTCGGGAATTCCGGGACGGTCGAAATCACCGGGATCTCATAGAGCGAATAGTACGTGTAGTGCACGCCGACCTTCGGTGTGAGGAAGGAACCCGGCGCGATGAGCGGCAGGCTGAGGCTTGGATAGAACGTCGAGCGCTTGCCGTTCACGAGCGAAGGATGGCTGAAGTCGACGAACTCGGCCGAGGACCCGAAGTCGAAGCCGCCGATGTCCTGGCGCAGCGTGGACAAGGTGAGCTGCGGGGTGCGGCCGTAAGGGACGACGATCGGATTGTCCGGATCCTGCAGGACCTGGAAGCGTTGTACCCGTGCCGTCGCCGAGTAGCTGCCGGTGTCCCACCACTTGCCGTTGTAGGTCAAGAAGCCCTCACGAGGCAGCGTGGCCTGCGAAGCGATGTTGATGCGGGTCGCGAGATCGCGGAAATAGCTGTCGTCCGAGACTTTGTTCAGATTGAGTCCGCCAAGGAGGGATCCTTCGCGGTTGTAGCTGCCAGTCAGGCTCATGCCATAGCGGAGGCGATCCGCGGCACGGTCGTGCGGGAGCACCTCCGCGTTGAAATCGCCTTTGTAGTCCCTCTGCAAATAACGGAACTGCTCGGCGATCTGCAAGCCGCGCTTTTCCATGTAACGCGGCGTGAGCGTGAGGTCGTAGTTGGGCGCGAGATTCAGGTAGTACGGAATTCCGGCCTCGGGTCCGCTCTTCCCGGTAACGCCGAGCGAAGGCGGAAGAAAGCCCGATTTGCGCTGGTTGTTCAGAGAGAAATCGAAAGAGGGCGCGGCGATGACGCGCAGTCCCTCGAAATACACGCTGGCTCCGCGGGCGGTGCCCACATCGCGCGTGAAATCCAGTTCCAGCTCGTCGGCCTTCACCAGCCAGCCGTCGTCGCCCGGCTTGCAGGAGGTGAAGAAGCCGTCCTTGATTCGGTACTGGTTTTCGCCCAGGAACTCGATCGTCTCGGCCTCCCCCCGCGCCGATACGGGTTGCTGACCCGTTTTTGCGCGCGGCGTGAAAGTGAAGTCGGGTTTCTCGAATAGGCCTGTCGCATCCTTCATCGAATACCTCAGCGCGGGGCCCTTTAGAGTGTCACCGTTGCGCTGAAGGCGCACGTTGCCGCGGGCCTCGACGTCTTCATTTCCCTCGTGATATGTCAGCGAGTCGGCCCGAATCGAAAGATCCCCTCGGCGCAAGCTGGCGTTGCCCTGCGCCGTCGTGTCCTTGCCTGCAACGCCCTCGATGCGGTCGGCGTCCAGGGTAATCGGCAGGGCGCCCGTAAGGGATCGTTGTTCGGAAGGACTCCGCGGCTGAAGTCCCTGCCCCTGCGCATACACCGCGGCAGAGCAAGACAGCGCAAGTGCCAACGCCGCACCGCGGGCGGGTGAACAAGACATATCAGAGAACCCTGGACCTCGGCTTTCGGGGCGGGTGCTAAAATCGCACAAATCTGCAGCGAAGGCAATTCTTTGTTTCAGGAGGATTTTTGGACCGCGCAGAGCAATTGCGTCGATGGCTGGCGTTGATCCTAGGGAGCGACGATTTCAGCGTCGCCCCCGCCTCCGACGACGCGAGCTTCCGGCGTTATTTCCGTATCCGACGCGGCGCAGTGCAAGCGTCTCTCGTCGCGATGGACGCCCCGCCCGACAAGGAGAACTGCGCTCGGTTCGTGCATGTCGCGCGCCTTTTCGGCGCAGCGGGTGTGCACGTGCCCGCGATCCATGCACAGGACCTTGAACAGGGCTTTTTGCTTCTTTCCGATCTGGGCGATACGAGGTACCTGGATGCACTCGACGAGCGCAACGCCGGGAGGCTTTACGAAGACGCGCTCGACGCACTGCTAGGGATTCAGCGGGCGAGCCTCCCGGGGTCGCTGCCCGATTACGACAGAGAACTACTCGAGAAGGAGCTGCGTCTTTTCCCGGATTGGTACATAGCGCGCCAGCTGCGGCGCGAGCTCGACGCGACACAACTCGAGACACTGAAGAAAACGTTTTCGACGATCCTCGATAACAACCTCGCGCAGGCGCGGGTGTTCGTGCACCGCGACTACCATTCCCGCAACCTCATGGTCTGCGAGCCCTGCCCCGGAATTCTCGATTTTCAGGACGCGGTGTACGGGCCCATCACCTACGATCTCGTCTCGCTCCTGCGCGACGCCTACATCGCTTGGGACGAGGAACGCGTCATCGATTGGACGATCCGCTATTGGGAGAAGGCCCGCGCCGGGGGGCTGCCGGTTCCCGGTGATTTCGCGGATTTCTATCGGGATTTCGAGTGGATGGGAGCCCAGCGGCAGCTCAAGGTGCTGGGGATTTTCGCGCGCCTTTCCTTTCGTGACGGCAAGGACGGTTATCTGAAAGACCAGCCACTCGTGATGAGCTACCTGCGGCGCACGTGCGAGCGTTATCGCGAATTTGCCGCGCTCGGGCGCCTGCTCGAGGAGCTCGAGCGGCAGGAAAAGCGCGTTGGCTACACGTTCTGATTTCGAACGATGAAAGCCATGATACTTGCCGCGGGGCGCGGCGAGCGGATGAGGCCGCTCACTGACGCGATTCCCAAGGTGCTCTTGGAAGTGCGCGGCAAGTCCCTCATCGTCTGGTTGATCGAGGCGCTTGCGCGCTCGGGTGTTCGCGAGATCGTGATCAATCACGCGCATCTCGGCCACATGATCGAAGCTGCGCTCCGCGATGGACGCCGCTTCGGCGTCGCAATCCGCTACTCGCGCGAAGCCGAGGCGCTCGAAACCGCCGGGGGGGTTGCGCAGGCGCTCCCGCTGCTCGGCGATGGACCCTTCCTCGTCGTCAACGGCGATCTCTTCTGCGACTTCGATTTCTCGCGTCTCGTTGAGACCGCGCTGGAACAAAATCTCGCGCATTTGGTGCTGGTCGCGAATCCACCGCATCACCCGCAAGGAGACTTCGCGCTCAACGGCGCCCAAGTCGCCGAATCAGGACGGTCCAAGCTCACCTTCAGCGGAATCGGTCTTTACCGCCCGGAGCTCTTCTCGAGCATCAAGCCGGGTTCGAAGGGACAGATTGCCTCGCTCCTGCGGGCTGCGATGGCACGCGGACGGGTCTCCGGCGAGATGCATGGCGGCATCTGGCATGACGTCGGCACGCCCGCGCGGCTCTCCGCGTTGAACGAGCGCGCCGCTTGATCGTCGCCGCAAAGCGGACGACAATCCGGGCAATGGACACCAGCAGCAATCTTTCGCGCTGCGCCGAGCGCCGCCACGCGCTGCAGTCGCGCATGGGCAAAGGCGTCGCGATCATTCCGACCGCGCCCGAGCGCGTCCGCAATCGCGACAGCGATTACCTGTACCGATTCGACAGCTACTTCTACTACCTGAGCACTTTCCCCGAGCCCGAGGCGGTGCTGGTCCTCCTCGCGGGAGAGGAGCCCAGGTCGATTCTCTTCTGCCGCGAGCGCAATCCGGAGCGCGAGCTCTGGGAAGGCGTCCGCAACGGCCCCGAGGGCGCACGTGCCGCCTTTGGATTCGATGAAGCCTACCCTGTCGAATCGCTCGACGAGCACGTGCCGAAGCTGCTCGCCGATCAGCCTGCGCTTTACTACGCCGCCGGGGCCGATTCAGGTTGGGACGCGCGCATCATGGGATGGCTGAATCAAGTCCGGGCGCAGGCGCGCGCGGGCGTCACCGCGCCCGCCGAGATCCGCGACGTGCGCGCCGCGCTCGACGACATGCGTCTCTTCAAGGATGACGGCGAGCTCGCCGTGATGCGGCGTGCAGCGGCGATCTCGGCGGCCGCCCACGAGCGCGCGATGCGCGCCACCCGCCCCGGACGCAACGAATACGAGATCGAGGCGGAGCTCCTCTACGAGTTTCGCCGCCGCGGCGCTCAGTATCCCGCGTACTGGCCGATCGTTGCCGGAGGAGCCAACGCCTGCGTTCTGCATTACCGCGACAACAACGCGCGCCTCGCCGACGGGGATCTTCTGCTCATCGACGCGGGCTGTGAGCTGGACGGATACGCATCGGATGTGACGCGGACTTTCCCCGTGAGCGGAAAATTCAGCGGCCCCCAGAAGGACGTCTACGAATTGGTGCTGGCCGCGCAAGCCGCGGCGATCGCGGCGGTGAAGCCTGGCAGCCACTGGGACGAGCCGCACAATGCCGCCGTGGGGACGCTCGCTCAAGGATTCGTGGACTTGGGACTGTGCTGCGGGACGGTTGAAAAGACGATCGAGACCGAGGACTACAAGCGCTTTTACATGCATCGCACCGGACATTGGCTCGGCTTGGACGTCCACGACGCGGGAGAATACAAATCGGGCGGGCAATGGCGTCGTCTCGCGCCCGGCATGACCTTGACCGTGGAGCCGGGCTGCTACATCCGGCCGGCCGAAGACGTCCCCCGGCAGTTCTGGAACACGGGTGTGCGCATCGAGGACGACGTTGTCGTGACAGCCTCGGGGTGCGAGGTATTGACGGCAGCGGCACCGAAATCGGTCCGGGATATCGAGGCACTGGTCGGCCGTGGTTGAGTTGCCGGAAGTGGATGTCGCCATTGCGGGCGGCGGGCCGGTCGGCTGCGCATTGGCGCTTGCCCTGTCCGGGAGCACGGTCTCCGTTGCTCGAATCGCGGGCGAAGCCGATTTCCCAGACCGACCCATCGCGCTGTCGTACGGCAGCCGCGTGATCCTCGAGCGCCTGGGCGCATGGACCTCCGTGCGAAGCAATCCGATCCAAACCATCCATGTTTCGCAGCAGGGTTTCGGCAGAACCGTAATGCGCTGCTCTGACTACGGCTTGCCGGCGCTGGGATACGTCACCGCATACTCCGAGCTCGTTGCCCAGCTTGCGAGGCGCACTCCCGCGAGCGCGCAATCGTTGAAACACTGGAAATCAGCCGCCAATGAAGTTGTCCTGCGGCTGTCCTGCGGCGAGAACAAAGCGGGCATGCGCGCTCGGCTGCTGGTTCTCGCCGACGGTGGCCAGAATCGCCGCACCCGGCACGTGAGGGACTATCGGCAGCAGGCCATCGTGGCCGAAGTCACGGCCGAGCTCCCGCGAAGCGGGGTCGCCTGGGAACGCTTCACCGCGGAGGGGCCGCTCGCTTTGCTCCCGCTCGAGGACCGCCATTCACTGGTCTGGAGCGTGCGTCCGGCAAGCGCCGCCGAGTTGCTCGGACTCTCCGATTCGGATTTCCTCGCGCGCCTGCGCAAAATCTTTGGCGGAAGGCTCGGAAATTTCACCTCGGTCGGTCCCCGCTCGACCTTCCCGCTTTCCCTGCGTTACGGCAGGGTCGTTCCCGCAGCGAGGGTTCTTGCGATCGGAAACGCCGCGCAAGCGCTGCACCCGGTGGCGGGCCAGGGACTCAATCTCGGGCTGCGCGACGCATGGGAACTGGCTCAGATGTTGCTTGACGCCGCAAAGGAGGATATTGGCGCATCCCGTTTTCTCGCTCGCTACGCCCGTAGTCGCAGTTTCGACCGCTACGCCGGGATCGGATTCACCGATTTTCTGGTGAAGATATTCTCGAATTCTCTCGCGCCGCTCGCGCTGGCGCGCGGCGCCGGCCTTGCAGCGCTCGATTCTCTGCCGCCCGCGCGGCGTTTCCTCGTCCGCCGCATGATCTTCGGCACTCGCGCGCTGCCCTGAACGGCGCGCCGCCGCTTCCGCGACGCGGAGATAACAAGAAAACCCGCAGTCAGTTTTTTTGCGGCGCGAAGTGTTGGAGCGCTTCCCTAAGCGCTCATGTTTAGGTATAGAATTGCGCTCCCGCCCGAAAAATTTCCGTGATCGTCGATGCGAATCGGTTCGCGCACCTTGCGCCATAATCTTTTTGTCGCCCCAATTGCCGGCGTCACGGATCGCCCCTTCCGGCAGCTGTGCAAAAGGTTCGGCGCGGGCCTGGCCGTATCCGAGATGGTGGCCTCGAACTCCCTGTTGTGGGGCAGCGAGAAGACGCGCCGCCGCGCCAATCACGAAGGCGAAGTCGAGCCGATCTCGGTGCAGATCGCCGGGGCGGACCCGGACATGATGGCAGAGGCCGCCCGCTTCAACGTGGAGCGGGGCGCGCAAATCGTCGACATAAACATGGGTTGCCCGGCGAAGAAAGTCTGCAATACGCTGGCCGGGTCCGCGCTCCTCAAGGACGAGCCCCTGGTCGGGCGCATTCTCAAGGCCGTGGTGCAGGCGGTGAACGTACCCGTCACGCTGAAGTTCCGAACCGGGTGGGATCCGGTCAACAAGAACGCACTGACGGTCGCGAAGATTGCCGAGGACAGTGGCGTGCAGCTCTTGTCTCTGCACGGCCGCACCCGCGCCTGCGGCTTCTCGGGTCGGGCCGAGTACGACACGATCCGCGAAGTCAAGCGCTCTACGCATTTGCCCGTGGTGGCAAACGGTGACATCACCACGCCCGAGGAAGCGAAGCAGGTGCTCGAGTATACCGGTGCCGACGGGATCATGATCGGTCGCGCGGCTCAAGGGCGGCCCTGGATCTTCCGCGAGATCGAGCACTATCTTTCAACGGGCGAGAAGCTCCCCCACCCCCTCGTTTCCGAAATCCACGCCGTGTTGCTCGCGCATCTGCACGAGCTCTACGCGTTCTATGGCCGGGAAACGGGAGTCAAGATCGCGCGCAAGCACATCTCCTGGTACACCAAGGGGCTTGCGAGCTCGGCAAGCTTCCGGCATCACATGAATCAGCTTGAAACCTGCGAAGAGCAACTCGACGCGGTCAATCGTTTCTTCGAGCAGCTCGGGCGCGAGAATCTGCGCCTGCGCTATGAGGTGGAGCTGGCGGCATGAATCGGGACGGGTGCCGCCCGAACAAGCCATAAGCTCGAGTCAGAGTCGAGGGAGACGGCGGCATGAGGCAAACAAACGAGATCGCGGACTGCGTCCGCCGGTCTCTGGAGCGGTACTTCAAGGACCTCGACGGGGCAAAGCCGCGCGCCATCTACGACATGGTGCTCAAGAACGTCGAACGTCCGATGCTCGAGCTCGTGCTCGACCGCGCCGAGGGAAATCAGTCCATCGCCGCGCAGATGCTCGGGATCAACCGCAATACCCTGCGAAAGAAGATCCAGTCGCTGAAAATAAAGATGTGAGCGGTGAACAGTAAATGGTGAAGGGAGCGAAATTCTCCCCAAGGCCCTCGGGGTTCTTCATCCTTCGCAACCCAGCCGTTCACCGTTGAATCGCATGATTCCCATCCGGACGGCGCTGCTCAGCGTATCCGACAAGAGCGGCCTTGCCGAGTTCGCGCGCGGTCTCGCCCGATTCAAGATCAAGATCCTGTCGACGGGCGGCACGGCGAAGCTTCTCGCCGAGCAAGGCCTCGCCGTAACCGAGGTGGCCGACTATACCGGCTTCCCGGAAATGCTCGACGGGCGGGTGAAAACCCTGCACCCGAGACTCCACGCCGGGATTCTCGCCCGGCGCGATTCCCCCGCCCACTTGGCCGCGATCAAGGCGGCGGGTATCGAGCCGATCGATCTCGTCGTCGTCAACCTCTATCCGTTCGCTCGAACCGTCGCGAAACCGAATTGCACTCTCGCAGAGGCGATCGAGAACATCGACATCGGAGGTCCTAGCATGCTGCGCGCAGCGGCCAAGAACTACGCGGGCGTCGCGATCCTGACCGATCCGTCCGACTATTCAAAGGTCCTCGCGGAAATGGGGGAGCACGGCGGGGCCTTGAGCGAGGGCACGCGCTTCGCTCTGGCTCAAAAGGCGTTTGCCCACAGCGCAGCGTACGAAGCCGCCATCGGCAACTACCTTACCGGACTCGCGGTTGATGGAAACCTTGCGCCTTTCCCGGAGCACCTCACGCTTCAGTTCGAAAAAGTGCAGGACCTGCGCTACGGCGAAAACCCGCATCAGGCTGCGGCGTTCTATCGCGACGGCAATCCGATTGCAGGGGGCATCGCCGGCTACGCTCAGATTCAAGGCAGGGAACTGTCGTACAACAACATCGCCGACGCCGACGCAGCCT
>CAYQVE010000022.1:0-22003 GCA_964420785.1 uncultured Enterobacteriaceae bacterium
GAAAGGATGAGCGGGGCGGCCAACGGGACCGTCATGCGGGAATACACTGAGGATGCAATGAAGGGTGTCTTCTGGAGCGCGTTCGAGGAAACTTTCGGCATCGCCGCATGAAGCCATGTCCAGGCGAATCCTGATCACCGGCGGCGCCGGATTCATCGGCGTGAATTCCGCGCACGCCTTCGCGACGAAGGGTTGGGAGGTCACGATCCTCGACAACTTCTCGCGCAAGGGAGCCGACTCGAATGTCGATTGGCTGCGCTCGCAACGCCAGGTGGCTGTCATCCGGTCCGACATTCGCGATGCGGCGGCGGTCGATTCGGCGATGTCGAAGACCGCGTTCGATGCGGTGCTGCATTTGGCCGCGCAAGTGGCCGTCACGACCTCGGTCGTCGAACCTCGCGCGGATTTTGAAGTCAACGCGCTCGGCACGTTCAATGTTCTCGACGCGCTTCGCCGGCTGCGGCCCAAGGCTCACCTCATCTACGCCTCGACCAACAAGGTGTACGGCAGGATGGAACATGTCGGCGTCGCAGAGCGCAGCGGCCGGTACGAGTACAAGGACCTGCCCGGAGGGGTGAGCGAGACCGAGCTCCTGGACTTCCACTCGCCGTACGGATGCTCGAAGGGCGCGGCCGACCAGTACACCATCGACTTCGGCCGCATCTATGGATTGCGAACGACGACGTTCCGCCAGTCGTGCATCTACGGGCCGAGGCAGTTCGGCGTCGAGGACCAGGGCTGGGTGGCGTGGTTCATCATCGCGACCGTGCTCGGCAAGCCTTTGACGATCTACGGTGACGGGAAACAGATCCGCGACCTGCTCCACGTCGAAGACCTCGTGAGCGCCTACGAGGCGGCGCTATCGAATCCCGACAAGGCGAGCGGACAGGCATTCAATATCGGCGGCGGCCCCGACAAGACCCTGTCGCTGCTCGAGCTCGTCGCCATGCTGCGCTCGCTCCTTCAACGCGACATTCCGCTTCGCTTCGACGATTGGCGTCCGGGAGACCAGCCTGTCTTCGTTTGCGACATTCGAAAAGCTGCCGGGAGCATGGGCTGGAAGCCCACGATCGGTGTCTCCGACGGCGTCGCGCGGTTGTTGCAGTGGGTGCAGGCCAACAAACAGTTGTTCGAGGAAACGCCCTCAGCCGCGTCGATGCAAGCGGATTAGTTGCTCGTACGTCCGCACGAAGTCACCGACAATCCGATCCCAGCCGAACTGCGCTTCGACGAGCTTGCGGCCTTCGCGTCCCATCTCGCGCAGCGACTGCGCGTCGTTGGACGTCGCGCGTCGCAACCCGTCGGCGAGCCCCTCCACGGTCGGCTCGACCAGCCAGCCGCACTTCTTTTCTTCGAGCATCGGCCATGGCGTGGTGCGCGTGGCGAGGACCGGTAGCTCATGCGCCAGCGCTTCCGCGGCCGCCATGCCGAAGCTTTCGGAATGGCTGGAGAGGACGAAGAGGTCTGCGTCCACGAATGCGGCGAGCTTCGTATCGCCCAATACCGGCCCGGGAAATGAGATCGCGTCCCGGAGCCCGGTCGCCTCCACAAGCCGCTCGAGCTCCGCTTGGTGCCCTGCTTCGTCGGGCCCAACAATCTTGAGTCGCCAGCCGGCCGGCCGCACGAGGTCCCATGCCTTGATCAACATGGGCAGCCCCTTGATGGGGTAGATCCGTCCGAGGAAGAGAGCTGTTCGCATGCCCTGGGCGCCGCTCGATTCGCGGCGACGAATGTCTTCCAGTTTTGGCAGCTCGACGCCGTTTGGGATGACTTGGATCGGAGGCCTGAGGCGGAATGCGGCGACACTCGCGGCCTCGAGCTCTCCCGTCACGTGCAGGAGATCGGCGCTCTCGAGGTCGCGCCGTTGATACAGCAACCACGCCGCGCGCTTCTTCCATTGCTTGTGCTTGAATGCCCACGGCTCGAGCATGCCTCGAACGCTCGCCACACGAGGAATGCTTTCACGGGCGCACATCCGGGCGAGCCAATGGTTGTGCCGGAGCCATAACCCGTTGTCGTGCACGAGATCCGGCATTCCGAATCTTTCAAGCGCGTGCTGGACGGACCCCGAGAGTCGCATGGCGCGAGAGTCGCCGTCGATCGAAGGCGCATCGGCGGCCGAATCATCCGCAGCCCAGATGCCTGCTTCCACGCCTGAGGCTGCGAGCCCGGTCGCAACCCGGGCTACGGAGTAGGCGGGCCCACCGTAACTCGCCTTCAGGCTGCTCACCGCGACGAAGACCTTCACGGGCTGGCGCCCGTCATCGCCTAGCGTGGCCTCAGGATCGGCTCGGGTGAGCCTGCATCGAGCGCCTCGCGTTGGCGCGCCCACATCAGCAGGATGTAGGCAGCTACGAGGTTCTGGAAAATGTTCCCGAACATGATCTCGGCACTAGTGCCCATGCCGTTGAGGAAGAACACGAAGAACGCGAGAAAGATCGCCTGGCCGCCGGCGCCGGAATGCTTCTCGCCGAACGAATGTTGGAGCATGCCGAGTAGGGCTCCGCAAATCAACATCAATCCGGCAACGCCGAACCAGCCGAAATTGATGTAGGCCTCGCCGACAAGACTCACACCGAAAGTCGATCGCCTGGCACCCTCTTCCGTGGTGAGCCCGAAACTCGTCGCGAAGAAGTAGTTCGACTCGCCCGCTTCGGGCTTTTCCGGCCAGAGAAACCTCGGGATGAATGCCACCGCGAAGTATCGATAAGTCGTGCCGTACTGGAACGGAATGATCGCCGGCGAGAGCTCATGGATATGGGCGAGCTGATGAATCAGGTCCGTCCGGCCAACGAACATCGCGGTCGAGTCCGAGAGATTGCGCAATCCCGACAACGTTTCACCCCAAAAGTCTTTCGCCATCGTGACCCACAGCGTGGCCTTCACCAGGCCGTTCTGCGACGCCGTCGGCCCAAGCCATGCCTCGTCGCGGAAGTCGCTCTTCACGGGCGAGAGAAAGATCATGATCGCAAACACTGCGGCCGCGGGCCTAAGCGCCAGCTTGCCGGTGTACAGCCATCGAATGACGAACACCACCGCGAGCGGCACCACGACCTCTTCCAAAACGCCTTTCGCGATGCCCTGGCCGACAGCAACCGCGACGAGCCCGAAGAGCCAAATCTCGAAGACGACCGATCCCTTTCGACCGTACACGATCCATCCAAGAATTCCGATGGCAATCAACGTCTGGGCATAGAGCAGCCTCACGAGAGCCGAAACGGTGACCTGGTAGTCGAGGGGGATCACGTCCTCGAGAAGCGCGACCGACGGCAGGAGCAGCGTGACGATCCCGCAGTAGAGAATCGCCTTGGATTGCGCCAGGGGGAGTCGCGCGATGGGAATGAGGCGGCGGACCGCTGGACGCTGGGTCAGGTAGTAGCCACCAAAGAGGGCGACGACACCCAGGATCGCCATGACGACCGCCGCCGTCACGTCACTATCGTTGAGATCATTGATACCAGTCGTAAGCTCGATGATCGGCTCGCGCGTGAAGATTGGAACGAAGAACTGGAAGGCGTACACGAGGCCGAACACCGCCACCGTGGGCAGTCCGGCCTCGTGGCGAGCGAAGTAGCGAACAGTGGGATAGAGGCATATCACGAGCAGGAGCATTGCCAGGAGCAACTGCCACCATGGCTTGTCCTGGAAAAGAACGGGCGCGAGCAGCGAGAGCCCGACGAATGCGGTGACCAGAACAGCCGGGATGTTCCAGCGAACAGGCCTCTCGGTGGCAATCGCGCTCATTCGACGCCCAGCACCCTCTTGATCCGGGAACGAGTCAGCACAGATCTTATCGCTTGGCCAGCCATTCGACGATGACGGCTACGCGCCGGTCGATCGAGTGGTCCCGCCTTGCCCGCTGGAGCCCCGCGGCCGCGACGGCGTCCCGCGCCTCACGATTTGTCACGTAGCGCTCCACTTGCGCTGCCAACTCCTCACCGTTCGAGAAATACGCGGCTTCCCGCCCCTCCTCGAAATATCCCCTGGCCTCATCGGTCCTCTCATGCAGCATGAATGCCCCGCACGCCGGAATCTGGAAAGTGCGCGCCGTGATCCGATCCCCGGAACTGGCGCCAACGCCCTGCTCGCTCAGTAGCCCCAAGCATATTGTCGCACCGCAAAGGGCCTTTACATACTCCTCGCCGACGACGCCGAATCCGGCGACCGACGGCGCTAGCCCCGGCGAAGACGACTTCTCCCACTGCGTGCCCCAGATTTTCACGGAGATTCGAGGCAGGGCCTTCTTAAGCCCCGAAAGCAGTTGCTCCTTCTTCGGCGACCAGGTTCCGACGAACGTCACGTCGCAGCCGTACTTCTCCCGATCGTGCGCCGTCAACTGCACCGGCGCATGCAGCTCCGGGTCATAGCCCAACGGTAGGTAGGAAGACCTCGTGACCCCGAGCCGCTGTCGCATGTCCTCGATCCCGTAGGACTTCGTCGTGAAGACGTGGTCGTACAGTGGCAGGCCCCGCGGGATATATGGGCCATGCGAGAGGAAGCTCACGTCGGGATAGTAGTTGACCGCCGCGACGGCGTTCTGCCGGCAGTATTCGAGGATGGAGGGGTGCACCCAGTTGCCTTTGAAGACAAACAAGCAATGGGGCCGAAGCGCCGACACTTGGTTGATCGCGGCGATGCGCAATTCGTTGACCAGGATGGGCCTGAAAAGCTTGCGTACTGCGCGGCCCGGCACCGTCCGCCATTGGTTGGGAACGTAGTTGTTGTCGTCGATGATCTGGACGGAATGACCAAGCCTGCGGAGCGCCGCGAACGACGCCCTGGCGTCAGAGCCTTGCCAAGTCTCCCCGATGCACAGAACGCGATAGTTGCGATCGGCCATCTGCGCTCAGGCGCTTCCGCAAACGTCTGAGACGATCCTCTGGAGCTCCTTCTCGAAACGCTCCTTGGAGTGCAGGACCCGCGACTTCGCCCAGGCCTTCCGCCGCATCTCGCGATAGGCGTCATCGTCCTCGAGAATCCTCAGCATTGAAACACTCAGCGCCTCCGCATTGAACGGATCATCCACGAGTAGCCCGGTCTCGCCGTCCTCGACGAGCTCCGGGATGGCGAAATACCGGGAACTCACGGCTGGGCAGCCGAAATAGGCGGCTTCGACCAAGATGAGGGGCGCTACGTCGCTATGTGTCGGGTGAACGATCGCCCGAGCGAGTGCCAGCGTCGATTCGAACCGGTCATGTTCGGAACGGACCTCCTTGCGAAGGTAGCCCGCGATCGAGACGCCGGGAGGAGGAACTGAAATCGGTGGCGGGTCGCCGACGATCGTCAGGGTAGCGTCCGGGTGCCGTTGCCTCACCCGGTCGAATGCCAGCATGACGCAGTCCCCCCCTTTTGCGCGGAAATCCGTGGAGACGAAGATAAACGTCTTTGCGCCGTCGTATCGGTCAACCCGCGGCAGGTCGATGGCGCCAAAGCTGCCAACCACTGTCACTCGTCCGGGATCGAGACCGTAGTCGCTGATCGCTCGCCTCGCAGCCCAATTGTTGCTGAAGAGGACGCGCTCGGCGCCACGCAGCCATTGCGCTTCCGCTTTCTCGATTCTCTCGATGTCCGCTTCATCGAACCTATCACGGCGATGATAGATCCGGAAATAGTCGCGGAACGTGCAGTCGCTCGAAGCGATATAGGGTCTCGGCGCGCGACAGTGGATCCAGGGCGTGAATCCGTGAAAGTAATCGACAGTTGCCTCCGCCCGGCACGCGGAGTCTACAAGAGCCGCGATCTCGTCAAGCCGCTGCTCGGAGAAGAACGAAAACGTTCCCCGAAGACCGACCACGCGCTTCGCCTTCGAAATGGCCTTCTCGCTGAATATGAATCCGGGATTGATCGGCCCCACGTAGGAAAGCTCGAAGACTTTCTCGAGCGTATCGACCGCCACGGCGTTCATCGCCGAAAAGCCGCCCGAGCGCAAGTCCCTGGGTAGGTTCGTGATGAAGTTGATCACGTTAGGGACCCTTCCCGGTACAAGCGAAGCAGCGCCGCAACGGAGTTGCCCAGGGCAAATGGTGATGCGGCGACGCGCTCGTTCGCATCCGGAACGGAGTTTCCAGCGTCGACGAGCGCCCGCAGCTCCTCGGCCCAAGCACCGTCGCCGTCACCGATCGCTTTGAACCTGACCAACTCCGGTACGACCACCATTTCGCGTGGGACGGCATCCGATGCGAGGACGGATAACCCGGTGGCCTGCGCCTCTACGCCCACCATTCCAAGGCCCTCGCCCCTCGAGGGAAAGAGTAGCGCGTCGCTCGCCAGCATGAGTCGCGGGATGTCCCGGCGAATTCCGCAAAGCACGACCTGTTGAACGAGTCCCGCATCGGCGATCCGGCGTTGCAGCACCTCCATCGCGGGACTGGCTGCGCCAGCGAATACGAATCGCATGAGCGGCTCGAGACGCGCGGCTTTGAGGGCCACAGCGACCGCGAAAGCGGAATTCTTGTGAGTCCGCGGATCGCTCGGGTCCGGCGACTGGTCGATGCGCCCCGCGAACAGAACGACCTTGGCGTTCCCCGGCCAGCCGAACTCTTCTCGAACCGAAGCGCGATTCGTGTCCCTGTCGCCCACGAACTTGCTCATATCAATGCCGCAATGCAACGCCGCCTTCGGGATCGAAGCGAAGGCGGCATCATCGAACCCATATTCCCCAAGGAGCTGGCGGGAAGTGCCGGTGATATGCGTCGAATAGCGAGCAACTAGCCTTTTTCCAACGCTTGCGGTAAGACGCCTTCCAATCGTCACGCCGTAGTTAGACGCAATCTGGTACGACGGATTGTGCACGTGAGTCACCCGCCTCGGAGGCAGATGGCTTCCGCCGAAGAGGAAGTGCCAACCGCTGACATAGTCCTGATGGTCGTGAACGGCGTCGAAGTGTCGTTGGCCCAGCAGCTCGCGAAAACGTCGCACAAATCCAGGTAGGGTCTTTCTCGAATACCGAACATAGTGAAGCTTCGCACCAAGAGCTTCGGCCTCGTCGTCAAAGATTGCCTTGCGTCCGCTCGTCAACAGGAACTCCATCTGCATGGACCCGTCCCGCGAGCAGAACCGGAGCACATCCATCAGCCAGGTTTCCGCGCCGCCCATCGACAGGCTGTCGATGATCTGCAAAACGCGCATCCGGCTCACCACTTGCGGGATGGGTCGTGCAGCGCGAGCAGATGTTGGAGTGCCCGGTCCATGTCCATGGGCGAATCGCGAAGCGCGCCAATCGCATCGGCTGTCGATGTCGCAGGCATTGCGATCAACTCCATGGCGGCATTCGCCCAGGCAGCCGGTCCGTCGGCGAGCCCCAATCGGCGGTATACCGCATTCGGTAACAACGGATCGTCCGGCACTCCATTCGACAGCAGCATTCGCAGGCCCGCGAGCTGCGCCTCGACGATCGCCACGCCGAAGCCCTCCATGGGCAACTCCGGCCGTGGCAGGATGAACCATTCGCTCGCTCGCATGATCTGGGAGAGATCGGACCTCCATCCGAGGAAGAAGGCCTTGTGGTCCATGCCCGCCTCGTGGAGGCATCGCTTGACGGCATCTTCTTCCGAGCCGACGCCGGCGAAGACGCCGACCACCCGGGGGTCCTTCCGCGAAAGCTCGGCGAGAACGCGAGCAGCAAAAACGGGATTCTTCTCCGGGACCAGGCGGCCCGCGAAGAGAAGAACGTGTGCATGCTCGGGAATACCGAGGCGACGCCGCACGTCGCGGCGATCGAATTGCGGCGCCTCGAACGCTTCAGGCGCGACACCGTAGTAATGAACGATGTCCCTGCCCGGACGGCGCGGCCGGTGTCCAAGCATGCAGTCGAGCGTGTGATTGGAGATGCCGACAATCATGTCCGACATCGTGAGGCACACCTGCCTCATGGGTCCGCGATAGGCCCATCGCTTGAAGGCACTCGATGTGGGGACCGACTCGTCCGCATTGTGTGCATGGACGATACGCCTTGCGATCGGCAAGCTTGTGCACGCGAGAAGATACATGGCGCTGACCAGGTCGTGATGGCAGTGCAGCACGTCGTATTCACCTGCCCTTGCCTCGCGTCGAACGGCCTGCATGAACGACACTTTGCGCACGAGCGGTACTGGACTGTGCACGACGCGTGCTCCGAGCGCGCGCGCCTCATCGTCAAGGCGACCTGGTCTCTCGAGCGTGCAATAGAAAGTCCAATTTACGTCCTCGTGCCGAAGCCGGGCGAAGCGGAACATCCTCAATAGCCAGTTCTCCACCGCGCCGACGTCGAGGGACTCGACCACGTGAAGGACGCGTCGCATTCAGGCCGTGCGCTCCAGGAGCACAGTGCCGTATCTTGGCTCGCCGCGGAATTCACCGGGTTGGTCGAGATAACGGATACGGCGACCGGCACGTCCCGCGAGCTCGACAAGTTCCGCAAAGCTGTTACCGAACTCCGGCCACGCGTAGGGATGGAGCTCGCAGACGATCCCGGCTCGACTGGCGAGCAACTTCGGCGCCCCCTTCAGGATTCGAATCTCCGCTCCCTCCGTGTCGATCTTGACCCAGCGCGGCTCGTTGATCTGCCTGGACGAAAGGTAGTCGTCGAGCGACACGACAGGAACCTCGAATTTCTCCAACGCTTTCTGCTTGGGAGTCTCCACCGCCGAGCGCGCCAGTGATGACCGCGAATCTCCATGCATCGAATAGAGGACGGCGGTACCTTCGCGATCCGAAACGGCGAGGGCCTCAACGCGCGGCGGCTTGATATCCGAGTTGAGGACGATGTTCCTGGCAAGGAGGTCACGTGCAAAGGGATCGGGCTCGAACGCCACCACGACTCCACTGCGCCCGCACATCGAGGCCATGAGGATGGCGTACTGGCCGGCGTGCGCTCCGATGTCGATCGAAACGTCTCCTTCGGCAAGCTCGCTCGCGAACAATTTCACCTGCAGCGCGTCATAACGCACATTGTCGTTGGACGAATCGCAGTATTCCACTCGTACCGGCCGCGTTCCCGGCAAATAACGAAGCGTCCGCCCCGCGATGCGATAGGGCTCACCTCGCCGGCCGTAGATCAGGCGCTTCATGGCAAGAACGAGGTTGTGCCGGCGATCGATCAGAGGAAGCCGCATGAGGCGAATGATATCCGCAAGCCGTCCTACAACCGATCGCGACACCCCAGCTCGGAGCGTTCTGTTATCGCCTAGACTGCCGCACGAGCATAGACTGCCAAGTCGATGACGCCCCGATCCCCGTAAGAATTACTGCAAGAAACCGTGTCGCGCGAATTCATAGCCTTCGGCGCTCCCCAATTCACGGATGCCGAGATCGAAGCCGTCGCCCGCGCAATGCGGTCGGGGTGGGTCGGCATGGGACCGGAGACGCTGGCCTTCGAGCGCGAGCTCGCTTCCTACCTTGGAGCTCCCGAAATCGTCAGCGTGAATTCCTGTACGTCGGCGCTCTTTCTAGCCCTGCTCGTCGAAGGCGTTGGCGCCGGCGACGAGGTCATTGTGCCCAGCCTCACGTTTTGCGCATCTGCGAATGCCGCGCTCTACCTCGGAGCCACGCCCGTCTTTTGCGACGTCGACACGCAGACCTTCTGCGCGACCCCCCAATCCATCGTCTCCTGCCTGACGGAAAAAACGCGAGCCGTCATGGTCGTCCACTACGGTGGCCGCGCCGTCGATGTCAGAGCATTGGCCGAGGCATTGCCCGCTAATGTAACGATCGTGGAGGATGCCGCGCATGCCATGGGTGCACGTTACCCGGATGGGAAGCTGGTCGGTGCATCCGGTAATCCGGTTTGCTTCAGTTTCTACGCAAACAAGAACATCTCGACGGGCGACGGCGGCGCCATCGCCCTGAGCGACCCTGCGAAGGCCGAGCGACTGCGCACCCTGCGGATGAGTGGCATGTCCTCAAGCGCGTGGTCGCGATATGTCGCCCCCACGAATACGTTCGAGCCCGGCATCGAGATGCTGGGGTACAAGATGGGCTACATGGACTTGCTGGCCGCAATAGCCCGTGTCCAACTGTCTCGACTTGGCGAGATGGCAGCGTTACGGCAAGAGCTGGTCCTGCGTTACCGAGATCGCCTCCAGGAGGCCGGGCTCGCGATTCCGTTCCAGGCCGGCGTGTTCGATCGCGATCATGCACGCCACCTCCTCGTCGCCCTCTTTGAAGCATCGCGCACGGGCTACGAGAGAGACGACCTGTTGCTTGCCCTCAGGAAGTTGAACATCGGCGCGAGCATCCATTATCAGCCTCTGCACACGATGCCGCTCTATCAACCTTATCAGCGAGCGCCGCTCCCGGCGACGGAATCGGTCTGCAATTCGATGATGACCCTTCCGATCGGACCGCGCATGACACCGTCGGACGTGGACTATGTCGTCTCAAGCCTCGCATCGCTGATACGACCGGCCGACTCGAGCCACGCGATGCCGCGGTCGTAGCCGCGAAAGGAGGCGCGCATCATTCGGCGATGCGGTTGAGGAAGCCGCATGAGCCGGACGATATCCACGAAGCGCCGGGCGATGGATCGCCTCGCAGGGCGCAGTCCATATTCGCTGTCGAGCACTACCGAGGAAAATTGGATTCCCTCGATAAGACGTTCGAGGTGCTCCTCCGTGAATCGCTCGGCCGGCAGGAGATGGGTGAGCCGCAAGTCCTTCACCAAGCCCATTCCCAAGCCGATTAGACACGCACATGCCGCCAAATCGTTGTCCCCACCTGATAGCAGGGACGTACCCTGCCGATCGAGCTGCATCGTGCGCTCGCCCCGCTCGTGAAGCTCCAGATAATGGCGCGCGACGGCCCGTCTCACGCATAGCCCTGCACCGCATGGCATGGTCTCCGCCAAGCGAGGAATGTTGGACCACACGTTCGAATCGAACTGGCGGATGACGAGGTTTCCCCAATAGCGCCGGGTCCATGAGGGCGGCTCGCTCTCGAATTCGGGGCGGCACTGGCCGCTCCAGGAGCCGAGAAACGGCATCCCGTGGGAGGTACGAATCACCTGCTCCAGGAAATCGAGGTCGAGGACGTTGTCGTCATCGACGAAAACAAGCAATTCGCCGGTCGACTCGCGTATGGCCATCAGGCGCGCCGGTGTCAGGCCCAATTTCTCTTCGCGGACCAGGCGGCCCGAGGGATGCCACGAGAGATCCAGCCGCGACTGGAGCGGCACCTCGCTCTTGTTGTCGATGACAACCAGTTCCCACTCGTCATACGATAGCGTCTGGTCGCGTAGCGCCGCGAGGCAACGGTCGAAGTACGGCTTTCGCGGATTGTGCGTACAGACCAGGACGCTCAACTTCGTCGCGATGGCATCCTCTCGCATGGCAGTCGTTGTCACGACAATACTACCTTGACCGAGACCCGCTCACGATTTCCGATCGATGTCGTCTACGTCGCCGCGTCGGCATTGGATTTTCGTTTCACGAGAATCTGCATCGCGAGCATCCGTCACTTCTATCCCGACGTTCCGCTCCAGCTTCTGCCCGGAGGCCCCCTCCAACCGCGCCTGGTCGACGAGCTGCAGCGCTACTGGTCTGTCTCCGTCGCGCCGATGGCACTCGGCGATTACGGCTGGGGATTCGTGAAGCTCGAGCCGTTATTCGGGAAGGCAGGAGGCCGATTTCTGGTGCTTGACTCCGACACTGTGATGACTGGTCGGGTCCTCGATGGCTGGCAGTGGGGCGATGCGCAATTCATCGTCGACGACGAGTCGCAAAGTGACGCGGATACCAAGCGGCTGTACTACGACTGGGAGGCGCTTCCGGCAGGCAACGGACATGAGGATCGGCCCGGCTTTGTGTTCAATACGGGGCAGTGGTTCGGAACGGCTGGCGTCCTCACTCGCGAAGACTTTGGTCAGCTTGTGGAGTGGAAGATGCCTCGTCGTGCCCGCGGCGAGCAATTCAAGTGCGGGGAACAAGGCATTCTCAACTATGTTCTCAATCAGAAAGCTCGTCGCGGCGAAATCCGCGTCGAGCGCAGGACGATCATGCGTTGGCCAGGTCACTCGCTGGAGGGGCTCAGCGCCGAAACAGTGACCAGCGGCGCGGCGCCGCCAGTCATCATCCACTGGGCAGGAATGAAACAGACGTTGATGCGCTCGATGCCGGGCCGTGATCTTCTTTTTCTATTCGAGGAAGAGTACTTCAGGAGAATCGACAACGGCAGTTTGCAGAGACACTCTGGCGCCGTCCGGCATGTTTTGGCGCAATGGCGGAACAAGGCGCGCTTTGCGATCAGGCGCCGACTCTCCAGGTCTGCGGCGCCCGGAGGCTAGCGATCGACCGCTTTACGCACTCGATCGGCCATTGAGTTCCAGAGCGCACCGGGCAAGCGCCGTATCAGGCCGGCGGCCGTACGAAGGGGGCGAAGGCGGCGAAGCTCCTCGCTCGCGCCGTCGTATAGTCCCGGATGCACCAGTGGCAAGATCGAGAAGGACGGCATCGCCGTCAGGCTCGCGAAGCGAGATCGGTCCGCGACGTAAAGGATCATGTTCTGAGCGTAGTAGGACGCAACGCGCGGGTTGCTCCAGAACACGGGCCTCATGCAGTCGATCGGTTCATAGCCGAACTTCCGGAAGTGGGCAGCCCAATACGCCGGCCACTGCTCGTTCACGTGGTAGGTCCCACCCTGCCCTGGAATCGCAGACGAAAAGAGGACCACTGGAGCGAGCCGGGTAATCGATTCGACGAGCGTCTGCGCATGATCGGCCGGCACGTTCTCGGCGACTTCTAGCGACATGGCGAAATCGAACGTGCGCGAGAGGCGGTAAGGCTTCGTGAGATCCCACACGTCGTAGCGCTCGCGTGGGATGCTGAGGACTGCGCCGTCGTAGATATCCACGCCATGGACATCCGAGATGCCAAGGTCGTCGCACACGCTCAGCCAATCCCCCGCAGCGCAACCGACATCGATGACGCTCTTGGGTTGAATGTGCTCGACGATGAACGGCAAGACTTGGTTGGCGGCAGCCGTGGCCGTGGTCTTGAGTTCACGGTAAAACGACTTGCGATAGGGCGTGGCCATCAACGCTTTCCCGGCTCGAGTCGCAGCGCTTGAAGCGACTTCAGCGGTCGATGGTTTTGCGTACCCTGTCGGCTATCGAGTTCCACAACGCGCCCGGCAAACGTTTCATCAGACCGCTCGTCGTGCGAAGCGGCCGAAGGCCATGGAGCTCGCTCGAGGCGCCTGAATAGAGCTCAGGGTGTACCAGCGGCAGGACTGAAAACGACGGCAGTGCCTCGAGTCCCGGAAAGCGATTCTTGTCCGCAACATACATGACCACGTTCTGAGCGTAGTAGCAGGCAACTCGCGCGTTGCTCCAGAACATTGGCCGAATGCAGTCAACGGGCTCATACCCGAACTTCCCGAACTGCGCTGCCCAATAGGAAGGCCACTGTTCATTCACGTGGTGTGTGCCACCCTGCTGAGGAATCGCTGCCGAGAATAGGACCGCCGGCGCGAGCTTGGTGATGGATTTCACGAATCCCTCCGCGCACTCGGCGGGCAGGTGCTCCCCGACCTCAAGGGAGATTGCGAGGTCGAATGTGCGCGGCACGTGGAACGGCTTGGTGAGATCGACGACTTCATACTGCGTGCGCGGGATGTTCAACACGGCTCCGCTGTGAAAGTCCATCCCTTGGACATCCGATATGCCTAAGGTTCCGCAGGTGCTCAACCAATCCCCCGGCCCACACCCGACATCAACGACGCTCTTCGGTTTGACATGCTCAATGATGAATGGCAGGACTTCGCGTGCAGCCTCTGCACCTGGCCCTCCCAGCCCCCTGTAGAAGGACTTCCTATAGGGTGTCGGCATCAGTCGACTTTCTGGCGCCGCGGCGTCATCAGCGAACCCCAGATTGCGCTCGGCAAGCGTTTGACGAGGGCCCGCGCGGTGTACAAGGGCCGCAGGCTGTGCAGCTCTGTCGCAATGCCGGCGAACACTCCCGGGTGGACGACCGGCACCATCGAGAACGATGGGAGTGAGGCAACGTGCTGCCAATGTCTCTCGTCCTTGACGTAAAGAATCGCGTTCTGGAGGTAGCACGCGCTCATGTCGTCGCGCTCCCAGAATGTCCGGCGTATGCATTCAATTCCGGAGAATCCAGACTTCGCGAACAAAGGCGCCCATTGATCGGGCCATCGTCCGTTGCGATGCCGCACGCCGCCCTGGTTCGGCACGGCCGAGGAGAAGAGAACGGCGGGCGCGAGCCCCGTCAAGTACTGCACAAAGCTGTCAGCGCGATCCTCTCCCAGGTCTTGGGCAACTTCCAGGCACAAAGCCACGTCGTATATGCGCGCCTGCTGCGGAGGATTCTCCAAGTCGATCGTCGAACTGACGATCCCGGGATGGGCCGCTATCCCGCGATCGTGCGAGACAAACGCGTGAACCTCTCCGATGCCGAGGTCTACGCACGCGTTGACCCATTCGGCCGATCGACACCCGATTTCCGCGACACTTGTCGGCTTCGAGCCTTCCAGAAGCAGGGAAAGAATGGCGCGCGCCGTGCTGCGCTCTCGCGAGGCCGAATCCGTCACGCCGGGCCCTGCCTCGCGATGAACAATGCATTCGAGCAGACGAACATGTCCTTCTCCGGAACGATGTAATCGGTGTATGTCGCCACGAATCGAAAACCGAATGGGGCGATAAAGTCCGCAATCGGCACGAGGCTCCCCCCCTTCGTTCCGTCGCGCGGCGTGAGATCGTTGAACTCCGTGTAAATGAAACGGATCCGCCCCTCGGACAGCATGCGCTTGCCGCCCTGGAGCACGAGGAGGTCGGCGCCTTCCGTATCGAGCTTCAGCACATCGATGGAGTCCACCTTGTGGTCCACGCAGAACCGGTCGAGAGTGACGCACGTGGTCGTTCGCTCCTTCGGTGTGTAGCCGAACTGGGTCGGGAAGCGCGCATTCGGGATCAAGCTATTGATCAGCGAGCCGTCGCCTTCCGTGCCATATTCAAACAGCGGAACCGCAGCGTCGCGGTCTCCAAGAGCAATGTTGTGCGCTGATAGTCTCGGATCGGAGAGTTCGCGCGTAAGTCGCGAATACGTTTCCGCATGAGGCTCGAAAGCAAACACCCGCGCCTCCGGAAAATTAGCCAAGGCTTCGCGGCTCGTCTGCCCCACATTCGCGCCAACGTCGAAGAGAGTGGCGATCGTCCACCCAAAATCACGGCTCAATCGCGAGATATCGTTGAACGGAAGGACGCCGTAGCGCAGGTAGTCACGCTTCCAAAGAACGTACCCAGCCCGGGCGAGTCCGGCACGTATTAGGTCTTGAATACGCCAACTCATTCTTTATGGGAGCTCGCGCTGGAGCCCTCTTCTCGCCGCCCTGATCGGCCGATTCGATAAGATGATGCGCAATGGTACCAACGGGGAGAATCTGATGGCAGAAACGCTCGGTTCGCTCTGCGATAAGCTCACAATTGTCAAGCTGAAGCAGTACCACACGGAAAGCGAGGCGGCACAGGAGAGTCTGCGGCGGCAGGAAGCCAATCTTCGCGAGGAAATTGATCGTTTTGTCGCCGATGCTGTCGCCGGGCGAATCCCCGTGGAAAAACTGGCGTTCTCGGCAAACAAGGTCTACCAGAAGAAGGGAAACGAGTTCGACCCCACGACCGGCGACATCGGGAGCGTCTTCGCCAAACTAGCCGCGATCAACTGCGAGCTCTGGCATGAGCAGGAAAAGGTCTACGAGTTCGAAAAGGTCGCCGCGGAGGAGAAGGATGGGGTCGTGAAGAGGCTGGCCATACTCAACCTTCAGCGAAATCAGTGCATCGATGCCATCGACAAGAAGCTCCAGGAGCAGGTGCTCAAACGCTCCTGATGACTCCGCAACCGGCGCCGCGTGACGCGTCGAATAGCAGCATGAAGAAGTACTTCATCTTCCAGTTCGCAAAGTTCGGCGACTGCCTCTTCGCGACCATCGTCGCCAAGCAGATCAAGCACGATGAACCCTCGAGCCACATCACGTGGGGAATCGCGGGCGCTTACAAGAGCATTCTCGAGGGGAATCCCCATGTGGACAAGGTGGTCGATCTCGACGTCGATCCAGTGACGATTACCGATCAGGAACTGGAACGCATGGAAGCTCGAATAGAACAGATCATCCGAGCGGAACGGATCGACGAAATGGTCTACCTGCAAGTCCACTCCAGACGTCATTTGACAGAGTTTCGCACCACACTCCGGCACACGGTGTTCAAAGTCTGCGGCCGCCCCATCACCGTGAGTCCGCAGGCCGTGGTCAACCTGACCGCGCTGGAAAAGAAGAATGTCGCCGATTTCGTCGAGCTCAACAGACTGAATCGCTATTCGAAGGTAGTCCTCTTCGAATGCGCGCCTTCGAGCGGCCAGGCGGGTGTCGATGTCGATTTCGCCCTGGAAGTGGCACAGCGCTTTACGAAGAAACATGCGGATGCTTGCTTCGTGTTGACGTCACCGAGCAAATTGCCCATTACGAGTCCACAAATCGTCGATGGAAGCGCCCTGAGCTATCGCGAGAACCTCGATCTCATCAACGCGAGCACGGTGCTGGTCGGATCCAGCAGCGGAATTAGCTGGCTCACGATCGCGGAGGGCGCCAAGACGCTTCCGATGCTGCAGCTCATGAATCCGATATCGCCGATCTTTGCCGGCATGAATTTCGACTTCCGCATTCAGGGGATCGACAGCGGGCACATCATCGAGCGCACCACTTTCAGCGTCGATCTCACCGTCGAATGCCTGAACGACATGTTTCAGCTGGGCGTCGCGGAGGCGAAGAGGCGATGGAACCAGGATTTCCTGCCCGGCCGGCATCACCTTGAGACCAACATGCTGAGATTGGTGTGGCTGGGCTATCCGATGAAACAGCTGTTCGACTACGGCGAGAGATTCGTTCGCGAGAACGAGCGATACGGCAATGTCCTGCCCATAGGTACACCCCATATCGCAGCCATGATCGCCACTTGCTACCTGAAGCGATTGATCTTCAAGGTGAAGGTGGGTCTCAGGCCGATACGGATCATGTTTGGTTCCCGGAAAGCGGAGTCGTGAGCGGCGAATGCCCGCCCAGTTCCTCCGCCGGGCGAATTCTCCGCGACTTCACCTCCCACTCGTCCTTGAGGATGATGGAGCCGTAATTGAAACCCTCAGCGAAGGCGTGATCGGTGCCATCGTCGTAGACGCGAATCGGACAGATGTCGTCCAGCAACTCATAGGTGACGCCGCCGTTATGCGCATTCAACGCGACAAGGAATGAGTAGTTCATTGGAGCGATGAGGCCACCGGGGATGATGAATTCGAGCTCCAGCTCGCTCTCGTGCCCGCCCGTAAAGTTGCCGAGCAGCCTGTTGACTGTGAAGACCCTGCTCTTCTCGCGTGTCAGCAGGCATACGCCGATATTCTGAAACGCCTCGAACTTGTTGATGCCGATCGTGATTCGCAACCGGATCTCGGAAGAGTGCGAAAACGTGCCGGCCGGTGCCTTGTTGGAGCCGATCGTCTCAACCCTCCTGAAGTAGACATCCTTGCCGATGCCGCTCGAGCTGCTTGCAACATGCTGAACATCGGAGCTCGATCTGAGATAGCGATCGACAACCGCCTCGGCCGACCCGGAGCTCTCGACTGAACCTCGATTCAGGACAATGCAGCGCTGGCAAAGCCGAAGCACTGCTCCCATGTTGTGGCTGACGAACAGGACCGTTCGGCCATCTGCCCGGCTCACGTCCTGCATCTTGCCCAGGCACTTCTCCTGGAATTGCACATCCCCAACGGCAAGCACCTCGTCGATGACGAGGATGTCGGGCTCGAGGTGGGCCGCCACCGAAAAGGCGAGACGAACGTACATGCCGCTGCTGTAGCGCTTGACGGGAGTGTCGAGGAATTTCTCGACGCCGGCAAAGGTGACAATCTCGTCGAAGCGCGCGTCGATCTCGCGCCTCGCCATGCCGAGAATGGCGCCGTTGAGGTAGATGTTTTCGCGGCCACTGAGCTCCGGGTGGAATCCCGTTCCCACCTCGAGGAGGCTCGCTACCCGTCCCCGCAACGTGACGCGACCCTTTGTCGGTTCGGTGATTCGCGACAGGATCTTGAGCAGCGTGGACTTGCCCGCGCCGTTTCGCCCGATGATGCCGATGACTTCACCGCGGGCCACATCGAACGACACGTCGTTGAGGGCCCAGAATTCCTCGATCTCGTCACCTTCCACGATCTCACGGCCGCGACCCATATCGATCGCCTTTCTCGTGAGATCGGCGATGTAGCGTGATGCGGCTTCCCTAAGCGAGTCGTAGTGCCCGCGGCCCGTCTTGTGCCCGACGAAGTAGGACTTCGAAAGGTGCTCGACCGAGATGATGACGTCGCCGGCGGCCATCAGATCATGTCCGCGAAGGCTCGTTCTGTGGCCCTGAATCGGTGCAAACCGATCCATAGAAACAGCGCGACGACGGCCATCCCGATCCAGAAACCGGGCCAGTGGATATGGCTCTCGGCGCCCAGGATGCACCAACGAAAGCCATCGATGATGCCGACCATGGGATTGAGCGAATACGCCAGACGCCACTGATCCGGAATGACACTGGAGCTGAACCCGACGGGTGACACGTACATGCCGAATTGCACGATGAATGGAATGACGTAGCGGAAGTCCCGGTACTTGACGTTGAGTGCCCCGATCCACAGCGCCGGCCCGAGCACTGCGAGGAACGCGAGCAGGACAAAGAGCGGGAGCGCGAGCATTCGCCACGTTGGCACAAACTGATACCAGACGAACATCACGGCGAGGACACCGAAGTTGACGATGAGATCGACGAAGGCGACGGCGATCGCCGCGGCGGGAATGATGAGCCGTGGGAAGTACACCTTGCCGATGAGCACGGAGTTGCCGATGAGGCTGTTCGACGAATCGGAGAGCGCATTGGCGAAGAAGGTCCAGGGCAGCATGCCGGCCAACACCATCAGCGCATAAGGCGCCGCCCCGTCGGTGGGCAGTTTCGCGAGGCGTCCGAAGACGATCGTGAGGATCACCATCGTCAGGAACGGTCGAAGGATCGCCCACAGCACGCCGATCACGGTCTGTTTGTATCGGACGGCCACGTCGCGCCAGGCGAGCACGTAGAAGAGCTCGCGGTAGCTCCACAGGTCGCGCCAATAGTGCCGATCGGCGCGACCGGCCTCGAGGATGAGCTCGTCGTCGAACGCGCGCGTGGACACGTCAAACCTCGCCGCGGTACATCTTCGCCACCATGTCGTCGAATCGGGTCGCCGGCGCCCATCCCGTGCGGTTCTTCAGCAGCGTGCTGTCGCCGCGCACGACGGGACGTTTGCGGGTGAGGAGAGTCGGGTCTTCCCTCACGACGGTTCGCGGATCGAGGCCGGCCAGCCCGCAGCTCACTCCGACCCAATCCGCGACCGAGTGCAGTTGGCCGGTTGCGACGACGTATGTATCGGAATTCTCATGCTGCAACATCCGCCACATCGCTTGCACGTAGTCCCCTGCATAGCCCCAATCGCAAAGAGCGTTCATGTCGCCCACCACGACATCACGCTGGTTGCCTCGTTGCACGGATCGAACACCTTCGACGATTCGCCTGGAGAGAAAGCCCTCGGGCCTAAGCGACGATTCATGGTTGAACAGGATGCCGACGCAGACGTGCATCCCGGCATCCGCGCGAAAGCGTTCCGACACCAGCCTGCCAGCCTGTTTCGAGATCGAGTAGAGACATGCCGGGGAGGCCGGACTACGTTCGGTCATGGCCGTGTCGGACGACTCTCCGAAGATCAAAGAGCTGCAGGCATAGAAGATCCGAGGCCGAGGCTCCAGGTCGATCGAAGCCTCGAGGACCGTCACATAAGCGCCGAGGTTGATGTCGAAGGTGCTGGATGCCTCGCCCTCCGATTCAGAGGCGCCCTGCGAAGACCGATGAAAGGCGGCCAGGTAGTACAACTCGTCGGGCCGCACCCGGCGAACGAGACTCCGAAGATCATCCGTGTCCCGCACATCGAGGGCGACGGATTCGTCGCACGACTCACTGCCGCCGCGCCGACCTGCGCCTGCGACCGAGTAGCCGTTCTGCTTCAGGAAGCGGGCGAGGAGCGTGCCATCCTGGCCGGACGCGCCGATGATGAGGGCCCGCTTCATCCGCCGACGATCTCGATCTCCGGAAACGGGAAGATGAGCTTGCCGCCCGCCGCGAGGAACGCCTGCTCGCGGCGAACGATTCCATCCTTGAAGTGCCAGGGAAGCACCATGTAGTAGTCGGGCTTCATCGCCGTCGCCTCGACGTCCGACACGATCGGAATATGTGTGCCGGGCGTAAACGAGCCGAATTTGTCCGAATTGATTTCCGCGATGACCGGGATGTCCTTGGACGTCAGGCCGCAGAACTGGAGCACGACGTTGCCCTTGGTGGACGCGCCGTAGCCGAAGACCTTCTGGCCATCGGAATTGAGGGCGTCGATGAGCGAGCGCAACGATTTGCGATGCGCGAAGACCCTCTCCTCGAACTCGCGAAACGGGGTCGGCGAGTCGAAGCGCATCCTCACTTCCTGTTCCATGAGCCAATCGACGGTGACCCGGTTCTCTTTGAGCCGTGACTCCCGCCGCGCCGCCGTGACCGCGAAGCTGCCTCCGTTCACCCCGTTCATCTGGACATCGATGATCTTGAGGTCGGCGCGATCGAGCACGTACTTGACGCTGTGCAGGGAGTAGTACTCCAGATGCTCGTGACAGATCGTGTCGTAGGAGTTGAGCCGGATCATCGAGGGCATGTAGCTCTGTTCGAAGTGCCAGATGCCGTCCTTGTCCAGGATGCCGGCGATTGCCCGCGCAAACTCGATTGGCGCTTCGAGGTCGTAGAACATCGCGATCGAGGTGACGATCTTCACCTTGGAGCCACCGATGGCGCGGTCGAGGGACGGCGTCGGGAAGAATTCAGCGATCAGCTTGATGTCATCGCCATAGAGCGGCGCAAACTTGACGCCCGTCGGGTCCACCCCGATCCGTTTGAGGCCGCCCGTCTCGTAGGCCTTCAGCGTCGTGCCGTCATTGCTGCCGATGTCGATGACGCAGTCACCTGGTGAGAGCTCCACGCGCTTCTCGAGATTCCTCACTTTCGTCGTGAGGTGACTGACCATCGAGGCATTGAGTCCCGATCGATAGCCATAGTTGTCGCCGTACATCTCGTCGGCATTGAACGAGTGGCTGAGCTGGAGAAGCTGGCTTTCCGGGCTCCAGACGAGCTCCAGCGGACCGGAGGTGATTGCCTGGCCCTTGGTTTTCGGGAATACCCCCGTCAGCTCCTGGTTACCCAAGCTGAGGACGGAGATGAGATTGGGGCTGCCGGAGATGCGGCAGTTGGTGATCCTGCGCATAGCCGGGAATCTTAGCATCGGCTCTAGCTGGGACCAGCAGAGCACCGTAAACTTCGCGGACTTGGGATGATTGCTCTCTTATGAACCTTCTCGTTGTTGGCGGTGCGGGGTATGTCGGCTCCCACGCCGTCAAACATTTGAACGCGCGCGGCCACACGGTCAGCGTGCTGGACAACCTGTCGCGCGGTCATCTCGACGCCGTCCTCGCCAACGACTTCATTGAGGCCGACCTGCTGGACCTCAAGGCGTTGGACGGCGCGTTCCGCGGCCGCAACTTTGACGTCGTCATGCACTTCGCTGCCTTCTGCTACGTGGGCGAATCGGTCGAGAAGCCGCTCGACTACTACCGCAACAACGTCATCGGGACCATCAACCTTGTGACGGCGATGCTCGCTCACTCGGTGAAGCGGCTCGTCTTCTCCTCGACCTGCTCGACGTACGGCAATCCGATCGAAGTACCAATGCGAGAGTCGCATCCCCAGAATCCGATCAATCCGTACGGGGCGAGCAAACTGTTTGCCGAGACCCTGCTGAAGGACTTGGCACGATCGAACGGCATGGACAGCGTCTCCCTGCGCTACTTCAACGCCGCCGGTTGCGACGCCGAAGGGGTGATCGGAGAGCGCCACGACCCGGAGACGCACCTCATCCCGATTGCCTTG